>JAOPUT010000403.1 GCA_025963385.1 Mycobacterium sp. | reverse complement strand
GCGTCGACGGTCTGCACCACTGCCTTGACGGACTGCCCCATCTCCTCGTCCGGGATGCCGAATACCGCCGCGTCCAACACCTTCGGATGACTGATCAGAAGATCTTCGGCCTCCTGGGGGTAGATGTTCACCCCGCCCGAGATGATCATGTGGTGCCTGCGGTCGGTGAGATACAGATAGCCGTCGTCATCCAGACAGCCCACGTCGCCCACCGTTACCCAGCCGCGCGGGTCCTTGGCGGCCGAGGTCTTCGCCTCTTCCCCGAGGTACTCGAAGGGGTAGCCGCCCTCGTAGTAGATCTCGCCCGGTTGGCCCGCTGGCAACTCCTCACCGTGCTCGTCGACAATGTGCGGGGTGCCGACAAGGGGTCTACCGACCGAACCGGGGTGCTCCAGCCACTCCTCCGCGCGGATGAACGAGGCGCCGACGGCTTCGGACGAGGCGTAGTACTCGTCGACGATCGGCCCCCACCACTCGATCATCTGCTTCTTGATGTCCACCGGGCACGGCGCGGCAGCGTGCACGACGCGCTGCAGGCTGGACACGTCGTACGACTTGCGCACCGAATTCGGCAGTTTCAGCATGCGAACGAACATCGCGGGGACGAATTGGCCGTGCGTGATGCCGTAGCGCTGGATGCACTCGAGCGCAGCCTCCGGGTCGAACTTCTCCATCACCACCGTGGTGCCCCCGAGGGACTGTACCGACATCGTCCAGAAGGACGGCGCGGTGTGATACAGCGGTGCCGGACTCAGATAGATCGAATCGCCGGTGATCCCGACGGCACCGAGCAGCGGAGCCAGCATGTTGGGAGCCTCGGCAGGTGAGAGATGCACCAGTTCGCGGCGAATGCCCTTCGGCCGCCCGGTGGTTCCCGACGAGTACTGCAGCAGATCCCCTTCGCTTTCATCGGGGATCGGTGTCGACGGTTGGTCTGCAACGCATTGCGGATAGCGCAGCCATCCGTCGAGGTCGTCGTCGGCGATCATCAGACACTCCGGTAGGCCATTGGGGAGGTACGCGGCAAGGCCTTCGCACACAGCCCGTGTCGCACGCGAGCCGATGACCGCCTTGGCCCCGCTGTTGTCGACGATGTAGGCCGCCTCGGCGGGAGTCAGATGGGTGTTGATGAGCGCGTAGTAGAGGCCACTGCGTCGGGCCGCCCACATCACCACGTGAACGTGCTCGTCGTTCGTCAGGATCGCGGCGACGGTGTCGCCCTCGCGCAGGCCGACTGACCGCCACTGGTGTGCCAACCTATTGGCGCGCTGCTCCAACTCGTCGAAGCCGACCACCGTGCCGGATGCGGCGAGGATGAGCGCCGCCCTTCCCGACTGGACGTGATCCCGAATCTGCATTGTTCACCTCGGTGGTCGGTGCCTCATCTGATGACGTATTTAGTTAAAGGTATACCTCTTAATCCGTGTCGAATTGTTCTACTGTGTTGAGATGCCCCCAACCACTTGGAAACCCGAGACCACCGCCGTCGTCTGCGTGGAGTGTCAGAACGGCGTGCTCGGCCCCGACTCGGTCCTACCCGCTCTTGCCGGTGACAGCGCCGGCCTCGTGGAGAACGTACGCCGACTGCTCGACGCTGCAAGGCCATTCGGGGCCAGAGTCGTGCACGCGACCTATGAGGGCAACCTTGGCGGCCACCCGACGGGTACGGCACGGCTGTGGCGGGCGCTGGGGCCGGCCACCGAGCATTGGTCACCCGGTGGTGCCGAAACCTCCGTCGTCGCCGATCTGTTGGCGCCGACCGACGTTGTGTTGGCGCGCCATCACGGCCTCTTCCCCACGCTCGGGTCCGAACTGCTGCCCGTCCTCCATGGCTTCGGCGTGGAGACTGTCGTCCTGGTCGGGGTGTCGCTCAACCTCGCCATCACCCACACCGCTGGACACCTCACGCAGGACGGATTCCGGTTGGTGGTACCCCGTGACGGCGTCGGTGGAACACCGGCCAGTTACGCAGAACAGGTGTTGAACAACACCATTGCCGTGCTTGGCAGGCTGACCACGGTCGACCAGCTGATCGCCGAGTGGTCGGCCGCGGACTAGCCGTCGCTTACGCGGGCTCCTTCCCGACCATTCGCCACAGCATCTCGGTAGCCGCCTCTCGCACCCCGTCGCGAGTCGTCCAGGTGACCTCGTGGTGCCGGACCATCGACCACGAGCGCTCGAGCATCGCCATCACCACCAAGCCGGTCGCGACGGGATCGAGCTCAGGCGGCGTGACGGCGACCTTGGCGATGCCCTCGCCCAGTGCGGCTGCCGTCCGTCGATGCGAGCGGGCCACCGCGGCGCGGAAATCCCGATCCGCCGGCATGTCTTCGGTGGAGCGAATCACGAACGCGCCGTTGCGATCGAGATACTCGAAGTAATCGGTGACCCAGCCCGCCAAGCTCGCCCTGCTCGGCGGGTGCTCGAGCTCGGTGAACGCATCGGCGATGGCCAAGGCCTGACGGTAAGTATCGGTGCCGAGTTCGACGAAGAGCTCGATCTTGCTCGCAAAGTAGTAGTAGAAGTTCGCCCTGGCGACCTGGGCGAGCTCGGTGATGTCGCTTATCTTGGTACCGGAGAAGCCTTTGCGAGCGAACGCAATTCGACCGGCTTCCAGGATCGATTCGCGGGTCCGCTCCGACTTGCGGGGAACGTGCTCAACCGCCATGCGCGACCGGTTCGGCCACCCGGCTCTCTGGATAGAAACCGCTCGCCCACTGCCGCAGGGCGCGGAATCCGGCAGCCTCCGAGGTGGCAAGAGCCGGTGGATCCAGATACACCTGGTGTTCCCAGATTCGGATGTCATCGGGTAGCGCCATCTTGGCCGTGGCCAGCCGCGAATCGAAGTCGTCTGCGCCATTTGCGCTCTCCGCGCTGATCCAGTAGCCGGCGAAGATGTCGGACCGGGTGTCGTCGACGGGGGTGGCGCAGATCGAGATGACACGGATGCCCTCGCGGAGGTGCTCGCCGTTGAAACTGAGTCCGATCCCCGACCAGTAGATCTCGATGGTGTTGACCGTGTCGTCGACCCGATCGACGCCATCACTCCAACGCCTGCCGAAGCCGACCTTGGCCCGCCACGTGGAAGCGTCGGTGTGCTCGCGAAGAACCACCGGGCTGATCGCCGTGCCATGGACGAACCGGAAGTGGTGGGGGTCGACGGCGTTCTCTGCGATGACCTGCGGATGGACTTTCACGCTCTGGTGCAGAGTGCGGCACTCGTCAATGAACGGATGGAACGTCCTGTCGCTGACGTGGGGACCGAGCACCTCGAACGCATTCGGCGCATCCCACAAAGGTTGCCTGGCCTCGGAGTCGTGCCAGAGGTAGATCGAATCGTTGAGCTCGGCGACCGGATACGAGCGGACGCGGCGCCCTCGGTTGGGACGGTCCTGATAGGGGATCCGCACATTTCGGCCGTCGCCGTTCCACACCCAGCCGTGGAATGGACACTGGATGCCGTCCTCGACGACGCAGCCGCCGTGGGCGAGGCTGGCACCGAGGTGCTGACAGTGCGCGTCGAGCACCCTGACGTGGCCGTCGAGTTCACGGAAGACCACGAGGTCGCGCCCGAAGTAGTGCTTGGGGACGACCTCGCCCGGCGCGATGTCGGCGCTCCAGGCGACTTGAAACCACCCGACAGGAAGCATGCTGGGCAACGGCTTGGTCGTCATCGAAGAACCCTTTCACTGCGCACTGGGTAACGTGAGGATACAGTTTTCGACATTTTTGTCGAAAAGTCTAGATCGCTTCCTCGAGGCGATGGATCCGCGTACAGTCACGTGTCTTACTAAGTAAACGATGTCGACACGGAAATTGCGAGGATCGATGGACTGGGGACTGCCATGGCCGGGGCCCGAGCTCGGGGCTCGAGCCGAAGCGGCCGGCGCAAGCGCATTCTGCGCAGGGGAATTCGCGGATCTGAGTGCCTACGTCACCACGACGGAGATGGCGCTCAACACGTCATCGGCGATGATCGGGCCGGGCATCGCCTATGCCTTCGCCCGCTCTCCGTTCGTCCACGCCGCCGCTCTGCGCCACCTTTCCCACACCTCCTCGGGTCGAGTGTTCCTCGGGCTCGGCGCAGGCACCTCGCGGATGAATCGGGATTGGTTCGGCGTCGACGCAAGCCATCCAGCACCCCGAATGGCCGAACTGATCGAGGTCACGAGGGCGTTCCTCCATGCCGAAAACGGCGAATCCATCGTCTATGACGGCGATTTCTACCGCATCGACGCCGACATCCGGGCGCCGGTGTTCGGCCGCCTCGACGTCCCCATCATCGTGGGTGCCTTCAACAAGATCATGGTGAGAACCGCGGGTCGGGTCGCCGACGGCGTGCTGGGACATGGATTGTTCACCGATCGATGGTGGACCGAGCTCGTGGAGCCCGCGCTGGTGTCCGGCGCCGAATTCGCGGGGCGCGATGCCGCCGAACTTCGGCGCTGGGGCTGGTTGATCACGGCGATCGACGACGATGACCCGCAGCGCGCCGTCCGGGAGGCCAAGTTGCAGATCGCCTTCTATCTGACCGTGCGAACCTACGACTCGCTCGTCGAACTGCACGGCTGGCAGGACGAGGTCGCCAAGATCCGCTCCGCGTTTCGAGGCGGCCGACCGGAGACCATCGCCGATCACGTCACCGACGACATGCTGTGGTCCATCGCGATCTGCGGAGACTCCTCCCAGGCGCGTGAAATGCTCACCGCGCGGAAGCATTTGCCCGACCTCGCCTTCACGTCGCCGCCGAGCTTTCTCGTCGGACGCCGCCGCAGGGCACGGTACGACGCCGCCGCCATCGAGCTGATGTCACAAGCGCGTTAGGCCAGGTAACGCCTGGTCAACGTGGTTTACTGAGTCATACTTCTCAACGACCAGGAGGTCGCCATGGCTCAACGGGAATCGCTCGCGCCGATGATTGCGCCCGAGGCCAGATCCGGGGCGGTCCGGTCACCGAAGACCGCTGAACTCGTCGCTCAGACCCTGCGAAAGATGATCGTCGACGGCCAACTCACCGACGGCGACTTCTTGCCCTACGAAGCAGATCTCATGAGCCACTTCCAGGTGAGTAGGCCGACGTTGAGAGAAGCCGTGCGCGTGCTGGAGTCCGACCGACTCGTCGAGGTGCGACGCGGATCGCGCACCGGCGCTCGGGTGCGGGTGCCGGGGCCCGAGATCGTCGCCCGGCCCGCGTCTCTGCTTCTGGCCATCTCGGGGACGTCGCTCGGCGACGTGATGACCGCTCGGATCGGCATCGAACCGCACGCCGCCAGACTCCTTGCCGAAGACGGCACCACGGCTGCCCACGCGGAGTTGCGGCGCCTGGTCGACGAGATCCCGGCTGCCCGCGAAGAAGGCAGGTTGGCCCAAGCCTCGGCCGAACTGCACCTTCGCCTAGTGGAACTGTCCGGCAACACCACGCTGGCGATGATCGCCGGAATGCTCCACGAGATCGCCGAGCGACACACCACCGCGGCGATCCTGCGCGAACAGAACGTGATTCCAAAGGCTCAGTACACCAAGTTGATCCGATCGTATGGACGTCTCGCCGACCTGGTCGTCGCGCGCGAGGGAGCCGAGGCCGAAGCGCATTGGCGCAGGCACATGGAGATCGCCAGCGCTGCCCTTCTCAAGGGCTACGAGAAGACCAAGGTCCGCGACGTCCTGTACTGAGCCGCTCGGCCGAGAACATGTGACCTGGGTCTCGCGCGACACAGGCGTCGATGATACGCTCGGACCATTAAGTCGCAGACATGAGTCGATTGCGACTCATAATCGCATAGAACTGGAGATCGCGTGACGACGAGTGAGCAGGCGGCGACGGTGCCGGTGGTGACCTTCGACTACACGACTACGGAGCCCGAGGGCACCTGGTTCGCCAGATACGATGACCTGCGCGCTCAATTTCCTTGGTACAAGAACGAATTCGGTCCCGGGTTTTGGACGGTCTGCAACTACGAGGGGATCCTGCAGATCATGCAGAACCCGGAGGCGTTCTCCAACAGCGTGGTCACGGCACTGGATCCAGAGCCGGTGATCAAGTGGATACCCGAGATGCTGGACGGCGACGAGCACAAGCAGTGGCGACGGCAGCTCGGCCCGCTGTTCTCCCCCGGCGCGGTGGAGCGGATGGAATCGACGGTGCGGCAACGGGCGATCGACATCATCGACGGACTGGCAAATCAGGGTTCGTGTGACTTCATGGCCGACTTCGCCACCCGCTTCCCCACGACCATCTTCCTGGAGATGATGGGGCTCCCCGTCGAGGAACTCGACCAATTCCTGTCGTGGGAGCACGACATCCTGCACGCCGGCGGCAGCGACGATGAGAAACGGCAGCTGCAGCTGAACGCGATGATGGCGGTCTTCGGTCGCTTCTCCGCCGTCATCGCCGAGCGCCGCGAAGACCCCCGCGACGACATCATCAGCAAGGCCCTGAACTACGAGATCGACGGACAACCCGTCACCGACCAGGACCTGTTGTCGTTCTGCCTGCTGATGTTCATGGCCGGCCTCGACACCGTGTCGGTGACGCTGGGCTGGATGTGGCTGCATTTGGCCCGCAACGACGACGACCGCCAGAAGATCGTCGCCGAGCCGGCCGCCATCCCCACCGCGGTCGAGGAGTTCGTCCGGGCGTACGCCATCGTCATCCCGGCCCGTAAGGTGATGCAGGACATCGAGATTCAGGGCTGCCCGATGAAGGCAGGCGACATGGTGAACATCCCGTTGGCCGCCGCCACCCGTGACGATGCCGCCTCGCCCAACGCGACCACCGTCGACATCACCCGTAAACCCAACAACCACATCGGCTTCGGCGCTGGCCCGCATCGCTGCCTGGGCTCCCATCTGGCGCGCCAAGAACTCAGGATCGCCATGGAGGAATGGCACCGGCGGATCCCCAACTACCGAGTCGCCCCCGATGCGAAACTGATGGAAAGTGGCAGCCAGTTGGGCCTCGAGAGCCTGCCACTGGTGTGGGATCTCTGATGCGCAAGCCGCTCACCGGAGTCCGGGTGCTAGAGGTGGCCCAGTTCACGTATGTGCCGTCCGCGGGTGCGGTGCTCGCCGATTGGGGTGCGGAGGTGATCAAAATCGAGCATCCCGTGACAGGCGATGCGCAACGCGGGCTGGTCAAGGTCCTCGGTGCGGCCGCGTCCAAGCCGGGATCCTCGTTCGCCCCGATCATGGAGGCACCGAATCGCGGAAAGCGCAGTGTGGGAATGGCGCTCGACAACCCCGACGTCCGCCCGGAGTTCGACGAACTCGTCCGCCGCAGCGACGTGTTCCTCACCAACTACCTACCGTCGGCCCGCACCAAGCTGCACATCGACGTTGCCGACGTCCGGGCCGTCAACCCCGACGTCATCTACGTCGCGGGCAGCGGATTCGGCATGGAGGGTGCCGACCGCGATGCCGGCGCCTACGACGCGACCGCATTCTGGGCCCGCGGCGGCAGCGCCGACGGACTCAACCCGCCCGAGGCCGATCACTCGGCGTTCATGCCCGCCGGCGCCTACGGCGACAACATCGGCGGCATGACCATCGCCGGTGGGGTGGCTGCGGCGCTCTACGGGCGACACGTCACCGGGGAGCCGTCGGTGCTGGACGTCTCGTTGCTCGCGGTCGGGGCTTGGACCACCCAGTTCAGCATCAACATGGCGATGCTGATGGGCGGGCCGCTTCCGAAGATGCAACGCCGCACGCAGGCGCCGGGCAATCCGCTGACCGGGGCCTATCGCACCTCCGAGGGCAGGTTCGTCCAGCTGTCGATGTTGCAGCCGACGCGCTATTGGCCGGAGTTCTGCGGGCTGATGGGCCTCGACGAATACGTCGAGGATCCGCGGTTCGCCTCGCTGCAGTCGATGGCCGAGCATGCCGACCTCGCCTACGGCATCGTCCACGACGCGATCGCCAAGTTGACCTTCGCCGAGTGCAAGGAGGTGCTGAGCCGAGGCACCGGCCAGTGGGCACCCGTGCAGGACGCCTGGGAACTGGCCAATGACGAGGGCCTGACCGCCAACGGCCGGATCGCCGAGATCGTTGATGCCGAGGGTAATTCGCAACGATTGGTCGCCAGCCCGGTGAGGTTCGACGACGATTCCGCGACCCTGGAGCGTGCCCCACAGTTCGCCGAACACACCGACGCCGTCCTGCGTGAACTCGGCGTCGACGATGAGCGACTCATAGAACTCAAGATCGCCGGTGCCATCACGTAATGTCGGCCCGATGGTGGCCATCGATCCGACCTCGACTGAGGACGGCACCGTCAAGGATCGTTTGATTCGGGCCGCGGACTCCGAGATCGCGGCCCACGGGGTCAACGCGGTGCAGATGGACCTCGTCGCCAAGGTCGCCGGTGTGTCACGGGCTACCGCGTTTCGCCAACTCGGCAGCGTCTCGGAGATGTTGGTACAGGTCGCGCTGCTGCGAGCCCGCCGCCACGTGGCGGCCGTGGAAGCCTTGATGGCCACCAAGACCGGCGTCTTCGCCAAGTTGGAGGCGGCCCTCGTGTACACGGCGCGCGAACTGCCCTCCGACCCGTCGATCTCGGCGCTGATCGCCCAGCACTCGGCGTCGGTACACGACCCCCGCGTGCACCAGGTCGCAGTGGACTGCATGGGACCGGTTCTCGACGAGGGCCAACGAAGCGGCCAGGTGCGTACCGACATCGGCATCGGTGAGATGGTCGACTTCCTCGTCGAGCAGACCTACCTCGCCGCTGAGGAGATCCAGCGCTCCGACGACGAAACGCGACGTCGCTTCCGCCACTTCATCATCCCCGGGCTCGCAGCGTCGAACGGTTCGAGCGGAGAGTACGTCTCCCGGACCATGGAGGTCCAGGACGCGGTGGCGGTCGCGGTCGAGGCACTCAACAATCTCGCCGATCAGTTGCGCCGGGATCATTGAGGACTGCTGACAAGCTGCTGCATCCGGGCGATCTGCGCGCCATCGTCGGGGCGTCGATCGCTTTGGGTACGACGCGGCCCTCACCGCCCGGGTTCGGTCCGCCGCCTGAGTTCGAATCCCACTGGTTGAACCGTCCTGGTCTGGCTGGAGTCCTTCGGTGGCGACGTATAGCAGCTCACCGCCCCGACCCCGAAGGCTGGCCTCGAACAGATCACCCCGACTACATCCGGTACCAGCCGCCGGACCGATGGCTGTTGGCAACCTTTTGCACAGGCTCTATGACCTGTGAGGTCTAACCGGCCTAGCGACATTGCACCTGTCGGCCTGGTTCGAGATGCCCGAGCGAGTGCGAGCATTTTGACCGTAGTACTGGTCGGACCAGTTTGGATCTATGTACCGGAGGTAACGCGTGACCCATCCGTCGGGTATTCCGGTATTCCAACGTTTCTTCCGCTCGGTTGCCAGTATCAA
>JAOPUT010000221.1 GCA_025963385.1 Mycobacterium sp. | reverse complement strand
AGACGATCGTGCCGACGATGCCGACCACGATCGCGGCCGCGATGGCCGTGGCGAATGCCACGCGAGTCCTCAGCGACGGGGTCCGCCGGAACACGCGGGACAGGATGTTCATGGCCTACTGCTGCCTAAGCACGAATCCCACGCCGCGGACCGTGTGCAGCAGTCTGGGCGCACCGCCCGCCTCGAGCTTGCGGCGCAGGTATCCGATGAACACGTCGACGACGTTGGTGTCGGCGGCGAAGTCGTAACCCCACACCAGCTCGAGCAGTTGAGCCCGGGACAGCACGGCGGTCTTGTGCTCGGCGAGGACCGCGAGGAGGTCGAACTCCCGCTTGGTCAGGTCGACGTCGGCGCCGTTGACGCGGGCCCGCCGCCCGGGGATGTCGACCTCCAGAGGGCCGACGGAGATGGTCTCCGACGAGAACGTCGCCGTCGCACCGCGGCGCCGCAGCAGGGCCTTCACCCTGGCCACCAGCTCTGCGAGCACGAACGGCTTGACGAGGTAGTCGTCGGCGCCAGCCTCGAGACCCGCGACCCGGTCATCGACCGAGCTTCGCGCCGACAGGACGCACACGGGCACGTCGTTGTCCATGGCCCGCAGCGCGGTCACCACGCTGACGCCGTCGAGCACCGGCATGTTGATGTCGAGGACGATCGCGTCGGGCCGGGTCTCGGTCGCGCTGCGCAGCGCCTCGGCACCGTCGACGGCGGTGGACACGTCGAAGCCCGACAGTCGCAGGCCACGTTCCAATGACGCCAGCACGTCGGGGTCATCGTCCACCACGAGTACTCGGGGGGATCCGGGCGTGCTGTCCATGGGGTCATCTTGCCTGATGCCCCACTGTGGACGCGGTAGGCGCGTGGCAATTTACGCGTCGGCAAAGCCAACGGGCCTGGTGGGTGCTAGCTTCAACTCTCGTGCAGCCGAATGGCCTACGCCTGATCGTGGAGCCCGACGACGGTCTGGGGCCGGTCCTCGAATTCATCGGGTCGGCGCAGACATCGCTGCTGATCAAGCAATTCACCTTCACCGAGGAAGCCCTCATCGACGCCGTCATCGAACGGAAGCGGTCGGGGGTCGACGTCAGGGTGATGCTCAATGCGGCCCGTTCGGGCGGTGACAGAGCGAACGACGAGACCTACGAACGGTTCTCGGCCGCCGGAATCGCCGTGCAGTGGGCCAATCCCAAGTTCTACGTCACGCACGAGAAGTCGATGGTCGTCGACGAGAAGGCCGCGCTGGTCGCCACGTTCAACATGTGCCTGAAGTACTTCACGGCCACCAGGGACTACGGCGTGATCATCGACGACCCGGTCCAGGTGACACAGATCGTCGAGGTCTTCAACGCCGACTGGAATCACGACGACTGGGTGCCGTCGGTGTACAGGGGCCTGCTGTGGAGCAACTCCAACTCGCGGTTCCACATGGCCCGCTTCATCGACACCGCCACCCATCGCATCGACGTGCAGCACCCCAAGTTCGTCGACGCGGTGATCCTGGACCACCTGGCCGCCGCCGTCGAGCGCGGGGTGAAGGTGCACGTGCTGTGCGGCGGCAGGCACGGCATCAGCGAGGGCGACGTGCTCGACACCTTCGCCTCGCTGCGGACGTTGCGCCGGTTCGGCGCCAAGGTGCACAAGCAGAAGAACCTGCGGGTGCACGCCAAACTGTTGATCGTCGACGACGAGCGGGCTCTGGTCGGGTCCATGAACATCGACCGCAGCGCGTTCGATCTGCGGCGCGAGCTGGGCATCACCGTCACCGAGCCTGCCGTCGTCGCGCGGCTCAAGGCGGTGTTCGAGGAGGACTGGGCGCTGTCGCATCACTACTCGCCGCCGGACCCACTCGATCCGTCGACGCATCACGAGGACGACTTCCCGCACGACCCCGAACTGGTCCATGAGTGAAGCCGGGACACCCGCCAAGGTCTCGCTGGGTGAACTGGCCCTGACGTTCAACCACATTGCGCTGGCCTCGTTCGGAGGCGGGCTGTCGGCGTGGTCGCGCGAGGTGATCGTCGTCGAGAAGAAGTGGATGGGCGAGTCGGAGTTCCTGTCGGCCATGACGATGTGCCGCATCCTGCCCGGTGCCAACCAGGTCAACATGGCCGTGTTCACCGGCACCAAGCTGCGGGCCGTGCCAGGGGCCGTCGCCGCGGTCGTCGGCCTGTGCTTCATGCCGTTGGTGATCGTCCTGGTGTTGTCGTTCCTGTACTTCACGTTCAAGGAAGTGCCTGCCGTCAAGGGCGTTCTACACGGCGCGTCCGCGGCGGCCGTCGCGCTCACGCTGGCGATGGTGGTCAAGACGGGCAAGCAGTGCCTGACCGGTCTCGTCCCCGTCGCGCTCTTCGCCACGGCATTCGTGCTCAACGGCGTGCTGCGCTGGCCGCTACTCGGCACGCTCGCGATCGTCGCGCCGCTCGGCCTGATCTGGGCATGGCCGAGGAGGGCGGCCGAAAAGGCCGGCACGTGAACACCTATCTGCAGCTGATCACCCTCTTCGGTTCGCTGTCGCTGATGTCGATCGGCGGTGGCAATGCGGTGCTCCCCGACATGCACCTGCGTGCGGTGCATCAGCATCACTGGCTCAGCGATACGCAGTTCGCCGACCTGTTCTCCATCTCCCAGACCGCGCCGGGGCCGAGCATCCTGATCGTCGGGATGATCGGGTATGCCGCCGGGCTGCCGGTCGGTGGCGTGCTCGGCGGGATCGTCGGCGGTTTCGTCGCGACGGCCGCGATGGTGATCCCCGCGGCGTCGCTGGTGTACGCCATCACGCTGTTCTGGCAGAAGGCCGAGAAGTCCAAGTGGCGGATCGCGGTGGAGAAGGGTTTCGCCCCTCTGACGGTGGGCCTGATCCTGGCCTCGTCGCTGGTGATGAGCCGCGCCGCCGACCACGACTGGCGGGCGTATCTGTTGACTGCGGTATGCACGCTGATCTTCGTACGTACCAAGATCAATCCACTGATCATCGTTGCGGTCGCCGGGGTGATCGGCTACCTCGGCATCGTTTGAATTCCGCGATTTGTGTGCATTCACAAGCGCTGACCGCCGGTGAGCGCACACAAATCGCGATGGGGACGCGCCGGGGAGTGAATTGACCTCATCAATTGTTGAGGTTTTACGGTGATTACATGAGCATGGAAATGGTAGCCAGCCGGGCCTTGTACCGGCAGAAGAACGCGCGCGGTGGGGATCTGCGCGCGTTGGCGAACCGAACCCTGCTGAAGCGCATCTGGCGGTTCGCGGCGCGGCACCATCGCAGGCTCGGCGGATTCGTCGCGGTCAGCGTGGTCGGGGCCCTGCTCGCGGTGTCCACCCCGGTGCTGGCGGGCCGGGTGGTCGACGCGATCGTGCACGGTGCGGACGCGAGGAGCATCTTGGGCTTGAGCCAGGCGGCCACGGTCGTATTCCTCGCGTCCGTCATCGCCGTCGTCGCACTTGCGGAGACCGGCGTCGCCCTCGTCACCCGCTGGTTGTCCTCGACCATCGGCGAGGGCCTGATCCTGGACCTGCGCACCGCTGTCTTCGACCACGTCCAGCGGATGCCGGTGGCGTTCTTCACCAGAACCAGGACCGGCGCCCTCGTCAGCCGTCTCGGCAACGACGTCATCGGCGCCCAGCGGGCCTTCTCCGACACGCTGTCCGGTGTCGTGTCGAACATCGTCACGCTGGCGTTGACGCTCGCCGTGATGCTCGGCATCTCGTGGCAGATCACGGTGCTGTCACTGGTGCTGACGCCGCTGTTCCTGCTGCCTGCCCGCCGGATCGGCCGCACGATGGCGACACTCAGCCGGGAGAGCGCGATCTACAACGCGACGATGAACACCCAGATGATCGAACGGTTCTCGGCACCAGGCGCCACGCTGGTCAAGCTGTTCGGCGACCCGTCGAGGGAGTCCGACGAGTTCGCGTCGCGCGCCAGCCGGGTCCGTGACATCGGAGTGAAGACCTCGATGCTGCAGGCCACCTTCATGAACTCGCTGACGTTGATGTCGGCCCTGGCGCTCGCGCTGGTGTACGGACTCGGCGGTGTGCTCGCCATCGGGGGACACCTGCAGGCGGGGGCCATCGTCTCGCTGGCGCTGCTGCTCACCCGGCTGTACGCGCCGCTGACGGCGCTGGCCAACGCCCACGTCGAGGTCGCCAGTGCGCTGGTCAGCTTCGAGCGCGTGTTCGAGGTACTCGACCTGGTTCCGCTGATCAGGGAGAAGGACGACGCCGTCGCGGTCCTCGACGGCCCTGTCGGCGTGCGGTTCGACGACGTGCGGTTCGCCTACCCGTCGGCGGACAAGGTCTCGCTCGCGTCGCTGGAGGAGGTCGCCGTACTGGACGACCGCGGGGGAGACGAAGTGCTGCATGGCATCTCGTTCACGGCCGAGCCCGGACAGATGGTCGCGCTCGTCGGTTCGTCGGGTGCGGGCAAGTCGACGATCGCCTCGCTCGTCGCCCGGCTCTACGACGTCGACTCCGGCTCGGTGCAGCTGGCGGGCACCGACGTGCGCGACGTAACGTTCGCATCGCTGAAGGGCACCGTCGGCGTCGTCACCCAGGACGGGCACCTGTTCCACGAGTCGATCCGCGAGAACCTGGCCCTCGCCGCGCCCGGCGCCTCCGACGACGATCTGTGGGATACCCTGCGCCGGGCCCGGCTCGCGGACGTGGTGGCCGACATGCCCGACGGCCTCGACACCATCGTCGGCGAGCGCGGCTACCGGCTGTCGGGCGGGCAGCGTCAGCGGCTGACCATCGCGCGGCTGCTGCTCGGGTCGTCGCGCGTCGTCGTGCTCGACGAGGCCACCGCATCGCTGGACTCGGAGTCCGAGGCGGCGGTTCAGCAGGCGCTCGTCGAGGCCCTCGCGGGCCGCACCTCGATCGTGATCGCGCACCGGTTGTCGACCATCCGCGCTGCCGACCTGATCCTCGTCGTCGAGGATGGTCGCATCGTCGAACGCGGGACCCATGCCAAACTGCTGGCGCGGCGTGGGCGCTACGCCGAGCTGTACGAGACGCAATTCGGCGAGGACAGGCCCAAGGTCGTGGCGTGACGGGGGGTGACGTGAGGGGTGAATCGATGACGGCTGCGATCGCGAGGCCGCCGCGGCGTATCCGGTCGTCGTCGGATCTACTGCGCCTGCTGCCCTACCTGAAGCCCTACCGGGTGCGGTGGATCGCGATGTTCGTCGCGGCGCTCGTCAGCCTGGCAGCGACCGTGGCCATTCCACTGATGACCAAGGCGGTCATCGACGGGCCCGTCCGGCATCGGGATCAGCAGGGGCTGTGGATGCTCGGCGCCGCGGCCACCGCGGTCCTGATCTCGGAGGCCGTGCTGTGGTTCATTCGTCGCTGGCTGGTCAGCCGCGCGACCATGGGCGTCGAGGCGGACATCCGCAAGGACCTGTACGCGCGGCTGCAGATCCTGCCGATGTCGTTCCACGGCAAGTGGCAGTCGGGTCAGCTGCTGTCGCGAGTCATGAACGACCTCAGCACCATTCGTCAATTCCTGTCGTTCGGCCTGCTCTTCCTGGTGCTCAACGTCATTCAGATCGTCGTCGTCACGGGCATCCTGCTCGCGATGTACTGGCCGCTCGGCGTCGTGGTGGTGGTGTCGATCCTGCCGATCACCGCGACGGTGCTGCACTTCCAGCGTCAGTTCACCCGGCTCTCGCGCGGCGCTCAGGACCAGTCCGGCAACGTCGCGACGCACGTCGAAGAGCAGGCGCTCGGACTGCGGGTCGTCAAGGCGTTCGGTCGCGAGGAGTACGCCTACCGCCGCTTCGACGAACGCGCCACCATGCTGTATGACACCGAGGTGCAGAAGGTTTCGGTGTCGGCGAGGTTCTGGACGCTGCTCGAGGCCATTCCCAGCGCCAGCCTGATCGTCGTGCTCGGGCTCGGCGCGTACGCCGCGGGCCACGGTCTGGTGACCATGGGCACGCTGGTCGCGTTCATCACCATGATGCTGTCGCTGGTGTGGCCGATCGCCTCGCTGGGCTTCCTGCTGTCGATGATGCAGGAGTCGATGACCGCGGCCAACCGCGTGGCCGAGATCTTCGACGCGCCAAGGGACATCGCCGACGGTGCGGACACCGTGACGCCGAGGGGCGGCAGGCTCGAACTCGTCGACGTCGGATTCCGGTTCGCCGACAGCGA
>JAOPUT010000213.1 GCA_025963385.1 Mycobacterium sp. | reverse complement strand
CCTTGGTCGTAAACCCAATCCGCACCTCGGCTTCGGCGGCGGCGGACGGCACTTCTGTCTCGGCGCGCACGTGGCCCGCGCCCAGTTGCGCGCGATCTTCGGCGAACTGCTGACCCAGCTGCCCGGCGTCGAAGCGGGCGAGCCGTCCTACGTCGCGGGCAACTTCATCCACGGTGTCCGCTCACTGCCGGTCACCTTCTAAGCGTCTTGAGTCGTCAATTCGCTTGGCGTACTCGGCGATTCCCGACGCGCGGTTGAGGTCGCATTCTCGACCTCGCGCCACCAGCTAGCCACCCAACGGGTAGGAGTGGACCTCACCAGTGGTCAAGCTGGTGATGGTTGCGCTAGTGAACCGAAAATCTGGCGCGCTGGGCTTGTCTGACACCGGAACGTGGACCCGCTCCTCGGCTTACACTGCCGCCGTGTTCTCGGAGACGCGCTATGCGATGAACGGGGACTTGCGCGTCGCCTATCGCACATCACCCGAAGGCCCGCGGGACATCGTGTTCGTCCCGAACTGGTTCAACTGTTGCGAAATTCTGCCCGAGCTACCGGCGATTCAGGGGTGGCTTGAGGCGATGACATCGCTCGGGCGGCTCATCTTCTTCGACCAGCCAGGTACGGGCGCGTCCGATCCGGTCTCGACGGGTGCGTTGCCGACGTTGGAGCAATGGGCCGACAGCATCACCGCGGTGTTAGACGATCTCGGCATTCGCGACGCGGTTCTCGTCGCGCCGAACGCTGCGTTCGCGCCCGCGGCGCTGTTCGCGGCCAGCAACCCGTCTCGCACTGCGGCGCTGGTCGGGCTTGAGGTCTATGCCGATCCGATGGCTGAGCCATTCGATGGGGTTACTCCGGAGGAGTTCTTCGATGCCATGGTCGCCGTGTGGGGAACGGGGGAGTTCGAACACGTGCTCAATCCCGACATGCCGTGGAACGAGGAGATCCGGGCAACGTGGGCGCGATATGAACGCCTGTCGGGGAGCCCACGGACCGTTGCTCTCATGATGCCGGTAGTGTCCGAATTGGATATACGGGCGCTGCTTCCGACCGTTCGCGTGCCAACCCTCGTCGTCCATTACACGAACGACTCACTCGTCCCACCCGCTAATGGCAAGTACGTCGCCGATCACATCCCGGGCGCGAACTACGTTGAGCTGCCTGGGCGCAACCTCTATCACTACGTAGAACCGTGGCGCGAATCATTCCAGCACGTCGCTGAGTTCCTCACCGGTCAGCAGCCCGATGTGGCCGATGATCGAGTGCTGGCGACGGTGTTGTTCACCGACATCGTGGACTCGACCCGGCGCGCGGCCGAGATCGGCGACCGGGACTGGCGTGCGCTGCTTGATGCGCACGACGCGGTGGTGCGGTCGCAGCTTTCGCGATTTCGGGGCCGTGAAGTTAACACGTCGGGCGACGGGTTCCTGGCGACGTTCGACGGTCCGCAGCGAGCAATTCGCTGCGCCATGGCAATTCGCGACGCGGTGCAGGCATTAGGTATCGAAGTGCGCGCCGGGTTGCACACCGGCGAATGCGTGGTCCGCGGCGATGACATCGGCGGGATCGCGGTGCACATCGGCGCACGCGTGAGCGCACTAGCGGGCCCGAACGAGGTGCTGGTGTCCGGCACGCTGTGCGACCTCGTGATCGGCTCAGGCATCGAGTTCGAGGACCGCGGCACTCACCAACTCAAGGGCGTACCCGGCGAGTGGCATGTCTTCGCCGTCGCCTCTGCGCGAACGACATAGACACAGCGAATGTTTATACGACGCCGATCGAACAGAGGTCATGCGCTCTCTGGACCCGGTCACCAGCGTGCGGCGATGGGAGTGAGCTCGTCGACGAGGAGCACCAGAAGCTCCGAGCAGCCCGCGTCGAGTTTGACCGTCGCGAACTCGTCGCCACGGGTGGGTCCGCGATTGATGATTGCGATTGGTTTGCCGTGCACCGCGGCGTGCCGGACGAACCGCAACCCAGAGAACACCGTCAGCGACGAGCCTGCGACCAGCAGGGCGTCGGCATCGTCGACCATCGAATAGGACTTCGAGACTCTGTCTTTCGGAACGCTCTCGCCGAAGTAGACGATGGCGGGCTTGAGCATGCCGCCACAGCGTGGGCAGTCGACGTACCGGAACTACGACGTCTCGGTGACCGTCGCGTCGGCATCCGGAGCCACCGCGATGCCGCCGACTTCTTCGGCCCGTTCGAGGAAGCCAGGGTTGAGCGTCTCGAGTTCGTCGGCCAGCTGCGCGCGCGTCAGTGTGAAACCACACGCGAGGCACTCCACTTGCGCATACGTGCCGTGCAGGTTCACCACGGCCCGGCTGCCGGCCTTGGTGTGCAGCAGGTCGACGTTCTGGGTAATGAGGCCCGTGACGAGGCCCGCGTGCTCCAGCTTCGCGAGTGCGCGGTGCCCGGCGTTGGGCAGCGTGGCGTGCATGTGGCGCCAACCGACGTGATTGCGGGCCCAGTATCGCTGCCGGAAGGCGGGATCGGACGTGAATTGCCGGATGGTCATCGGATTGCTCGGGGGCGAATCCGGCCCTCGGTAGTCGGGGATGCCCGAGTCGGTGGACATGCCCGCGCCCGTGAGGACGGCGAGGCGCTGACCTGCAAGCAAGTTGACCAGTTCGGGAGCTGTGGGGCCGTTCATCGCTGTCCAGGGTAGGCGGCCTGAGACAATCGGGCCGTGGACTTCTACTCCGCCTACCGGCACGACTTCGT
>JAOPUT010000209.1 GCA_025963385.1 Mycobacterium sp. | reverse complement strand
GAACTGACCCGCCGGTCAGCGCTTCCCGCCTGGCTGCACACCTACAATCACCATCGGCAACACTCCGCAATAGGCAAGGCCTCACCCATCACACGGTTGACCAACCTGCCTGGGCAGTACACCTAGCGCGCGCTCGCGCTCGTCCCCCCACCTCCCGCGAGCGTGCGTGTCTGCGGGGCAACACGCGTGAAATAATCCGACATTGCGCACGCTCGTCGGATCATGCGTCGACGGCGGCCTCCGGTCCGGACGTGGCGGGTGACGCCCCGAGCGTGCGCAGACTCCGATCAGCAGTCGGCGTGTTGCCCTCAGACACGCACGCTCGCGCGGGTGCGGGAGGTGACGGCACCGACCCCCGCGGCCATCAGGCACGCGATGGCCACCGCGCCTGCGAACCACGGAAACACGGTTCCCAGCGGCCACTTCGTGGCTGCCCAGCCCGCGACGATGGTGGGGACCGCCATGGCGGTGTAGGCGATGAGGTAGAAGGCCGACATGGTCTCGCCACGCCGGTCGGCCGGCACGACGTGGGACAGGTGTCGCAGGGACCCGCCGAAGCCGAGGCCGAACGACCCGCCGAGCACCGCGGCCGCAGCGAGCACCAAGGGCCAACTGTGCGTGGCCAATACCGGAATCGTGAGGACGAGCGCAATCGCCATGCCGACGTCGCCGATGATCGCCGACCGGCGGGCGGGCAAACGCGTGGAGAGGAGCTGTGCGATCGCCGCGGCGAAGGCCGTCATGCCGACCACGGCACCGCCGAACACGAAATTGTGGACGTGCGTCTGCTGCGCGGCCAGCGAGGGGTAGAGCGAGAGCAGCACGCCGAGCACCGACCACGATGCCGTCACCCCGAGCGCGGCGAACCAGAAGTCGCCGCGGATCTCGGCGGGCACCGCGGGCTTGGTGATCCGGATGGGGCCTTGGGTCCGCGACAGGTGCGGTTCCCGCAGGGCGACCAGGCCGACGCCGAGGACGACGCAGATCACCGCGACGATCGCGTACGGGGTGCGCATGGGATGTGGTGCGTACTGAGCGAGCAGCGCTGAGCCGACGATCGCGACGGTCATCCCGATGTTGAAGCTCACGCCGCTGAGCTGACCCGATCGGACCCCGTGGTCGGGGCGCAGGTCAAGTAGAGCAGCCGCGCCTGCCACGACGATCGAGCCGACGGCAGCGCCGTGGATGACCCTGGCGACCATCAGCATCGCCATGTTGTCGGCGATCAGGAAGACACCCAAGCCGACGATCATCGCGACGAGGGCACCGAGCAGAACCGGTTTGCGACCAACGACGTCGGAGATCTTCCCCGACACCAGCACGGCGCCGAGGGCGGCGACGGCGTAGACGGCGAAGACAAGGGTGGTGGCCAGCGGGGAGAGGTGCCACTGCTCCTCGTACATCCCGTACAGCGGGGCGGGTAGGCCAGACACCCCCAGCGCGACACCGCTGAGGACGAGCAGCAGCGAGTACGCCCCGCGCTGCGTATCGCCGGCCAGCCGTTCGCCTGCGACCACTGCCACTGCATCTCCTCGCCCGCGTAAGTTCGACGACCGTCGAACCCGTTTGAGCGTACGCTCGGTTAGATGAACATCAAACCGGCGGCGACGGACGACACGGACGCATCGTCGCGTCCGGTCGCCGGTGTGCAGCACCTTCTGGTCGCGCTGGCCGATCCGGTGCGGCTGGAGATGGTCCGGCGGCTGATGAACAGCGGATCGCCGACACCGTGCGCCCTGCTCTACGACGGCATCAACAAGTCGACGGCCACGCACCACTTCAAGACGTTGCGCGAAGCGGGCATCACCGAACGTTTGGTGATCGACGGGCACACCTACCAGCGGGTTCGGACCGCAGAGGTCGACGCGGCCGTGCCAGGACTACTCGACGCGATCGTGAGCAGCGCCAACCGGGAAGCCGCCGAGCGCTAGTCGAGCCGCACCGACGCGATCGTCACGCCGGTCGCGGGTTTGCCGTCCTCACTGCCGTCCTGCACGCCGCCCGCGGCGATCTTGTCGACGACGGCCAGACCGGTCTCGTCGATCGTGCCGAACACCGTGTACGTCGGCGGCAATTGAGAGTCCGCGTAGACGAGGAAGAACTGGCTGCCGTTGGTGCCCTGGCCGGCGTTGGCCATCGCGACCGTGCCGCGCGGATACACCACAGGGGTCTCCAGTGCGGGATCGGCCAGCCGGTACTGGTTGGTGGGGTACTCGTTGGGAAAGCGGTACCCGGGGCCACCGGTGCCGTCACCCGCCGGGTCACCGCACTGCAGCACGCCGAGGGTTGGGGACGTGGTCAGCCGGTGGCACGGCGTCTTGTCGAAGAAGCCCTGCTGCGCCAGGCTGACGAAGCTGTTCACGGTGCACGGCGACTTGCCGTTGTCGAGTTGCACGCCGATCGTGCCGTCGTTGGTGACGATCGTGGCGTCGACGGTGGCCGGGGTCGTCGGCACCCGTCCCGTGCGCGGCGGGTTAACGGGCTTGCTCGTCGGCTCGGTGGTGGCTGGGTACTGGCAGTTGCCGCCGAGGGTGGCCGACGGCTTGAAGGGCGGCATCGGCTGACCGGGCGGCGGCGGGGCGGCGGCGCCTGGCGACCCGCGGCGGCTGTCGAGGTTCTCGGCGATGTGGACCAGGACGCTGGCGAAGACGATGGTGGCGACGACGGCGAGGACGGTCAGCACTGCGACCACGTAGCTGATCACCAGCCCGGCGATGGCGAGTCCGTGGCCGCCCTCGTGGTTCTTCCTGATCTGGGACAGCGACATGTGGCCGAACACGATGCCCAGCGGAAAGAACAGGAACGCGCAGACCAACGACGCAATGGCCAGGCCGTTGGTGTTGCGCGGCGGTGGGTACGGCGGGTAGGGCGGAGGTCCGGGCACCGGGCGGGGAGGCATCGGCGGGTACTCCCCATACGGCGGGGGAGGCGGGATGGTCACGGAGGTGCGGCCGGTCCGGCGTCAGTCCAGCTGAAGCGACTTGATCTGGACGGGCGTCTTGGGAGCCCCGTCGTCCGCGCCGCGATCGCCGGGTACGACGCCTGCCGCGGCGATCTTGTCGAGGGTGGCGAGGCCGGTCGCGTCGATCGTGCCGAACGCGGTGTAGTTCGGCGGCAGCTGCGAATCCTTGTAGACCAGGAAGAACTGACTGCCGTTCGAGCCGGGGGCGCCGGTGTTGGCCATCGCCAGCGTGCCGCGCGGATAGACCACCGGTGACTGCAGCGCCGGGTCGTCGGGCTGGTACTGGTTGGTCGGGTACTCGTTGTTGAAGCCGTAGCCGGGTCCGCCGGTGCCCTTGCCCGTGGGATCGCCGCACTGCAGGACCGCGAGGCCTGGCGACGTGGTCAGCCGATGGCACGGGGTGTCGTTGAAATAGCCCTGGTTGGCCAGGCTGGCGAAGCTGTTGACGGTGCAGGGCGCCTTGGCGTTGTCGAGCTGCAGGCCGATGTTGCCCTGGTTGGTGGTCATGCTGGCGCTGACCTGCGCGGGATCCGTCGGCACCTTGCCCGTGCGCGGCGGGGTGTTCTTCTTGCTGGCCGGCTCGCCCTGCGTCGCCGGGTACTGGCAGTTCGCGCCGAGGTCGGCGGGGGCGACGAACGGCGGGAGGGCCCCGCCTGGGGGTGGCGCCTGGGTCGGGGCCGCTCCGCTCGTCGGGGTGGGGGTGGGGGCCGAGGCGTTGGTGTCGTGACCCTTGTTGGTCAGCACCACGGTCGCGACGACGGCCCCGATGACGAGCAGTACGCCCACGACGGAGCCGATGATGGTGAAGAGACGGCGCTTGCGCTCCTGGGCGGCGCGACGTTCCAGCTGCCGCTCCAATTTGCGCTTGGCCGCCGCCCGCCGCTGTTCGTTGGTCGGCACCGCGTGGTCCTCCTCGTGTTCGTCGATCGGCAACGAGTGTGCCAGCACCGGCTGAGAAGAGGTGCCGCGACCCACGCGAACAGCGGATGGGAAACTGTCGACGTGTTCATCACGGGGTTTCCGGCAGGCATGTTGCAGTGCAACTGCTACGTGCTCGCCCCCAAGCAGGGGTCCGACGCCATCGTCGTCGATCCCGGCCAGCGCGCGATGGCACCGCTGCGCCGCATCCTCGACGAGAACCGACTGACCCCGGCGGCCGTGTTGCTCACCCACGGGCACATCGACCACATCTGGTCGGCGCAGAAGGTCGCCGACACCTACGGGTGCCCGGCCTTCATCCATCCCGAGGACCGCGTCATGCTCACCGACCCCATCAAGGGCCTCGGACCTCGGCTGGCTCAGTTGGCCATGTCGACGATGTTCCGGGAACCCCGTCAGGTCGTCGAGCTGGATCGCGACGGCGACAAGATCGAGTTGGGCGGCTTCACCGTCACCGTCGATCACACGCCGGGGCACACCAGGGGATCGGTGGTGTTTCGGGTGACGGAGGGGCCGGACTGGGCGAGCGAAGCGACGGGAAGCATCAGGGAATTGGCATTCACCGGCGACACGCTCTTCAAGCAGTCCATCGGCCGTACCGACCTGTGGGGTGGTAGCGGTCGCGACCTGCTCACCTCGATCGTGTCAAAACTGTTGGTGCTCGACGACGACACCGTGGTACTACCTGGGCATGGCCCCAAGTCGACGATCGGCGCCGAGCGTCGCACCAACCCGTTCCTCGAAGGGCTTTGAGTGAGTGAGTTTCAGGCGCCCAAGGGCGTCCCGGATTACCTGCCGCCGGAGTCGGCGCAGTTCGTCGCCGTCCGTGACGGACTCCTGGAGGCCGTGCGCCGCGCGGGCTACGGTCACGTCGAGCTGCCGATCTTCGAGGACACCGCGTTGTTCGCGCGGGGCGTCGGCGAGTCGACGGACGTCGTCAGCAAGGAGATGTACACCTTCGCCGACCGTGGCGACCGGTCAGTGACGTTGCGCCCCGAGGGCACGGCAGGGGTCATGCGCGCGGTGATCGAGCACGGACTCGACCGCGGCCAGCTGCCCGTCAAGCTCCGCTACTCGGGGCCGTTCTTCCGCTACGAGCGCCCGCAGGCCGGACGGTACCGCCAGCTGCAGCAGGTCGGTGTGGAGGCGATAGGGGTGGACGATCCCGCACTGGACGCCGAGGTGATCGCCATCGCCGACGCGGGTTTCCGGTCGCTGGGTCTTGAGGGTTTCCGGCTCGAGATCACCTCCCTCGGCGACGACACGTGCCGTCCGCAGTACCGAGAGTTGTTGCAGGAGTTCCTCTTCGGCCTCGATCTCGACGAGGACACCCGCCGCCGCGCCGAGATCAACCCGCTGCGGGTGCTCGACGACAAGCGGCCGCACATTCGCGAGATGACGGCCGCGGCGCCGTTGATGCTCGACCACCTCTCCGATGTCGCCAAGCAGCACTTCGACACCGTGCTGACTCATCTCGACGGGCTTGGCGTGCCCTATGTCATCAATCCGCGGATGGTGCGCGGGCTGGACTACTACACCAAGACGACGTTCGAGTTCGTCCACGACGGGCTCGGCGCGCAGTCGGGCATCGGCGGTGGCGGCCGCTACGACGGCCTGATGAAGCAGCTGGGCGGGCAGGACCTCTCGGGTATCGGCTTCGGCCTCGGGGTCGATCGCACCGTGCTGGCGCTGGCAGCCGAGGGCAAGACCGTCGGAGAGACGGCCCGCGTCGACGTCTACTGCGTGCCTCTCGGCGACGCGGCGAAACTGGTTCTGGCCAAGCTCGCAGGCCAACTGCGGGCGGGCGGCGTGCGCGTCGACCTCGCCTACGGGGACCGCGGGCTCAAGGGCGCCATGCGTGCGGCCGACCGGTCCGGGGCGCGGATCGCGCTCGTCGCCGGCGACCGCGACGTCGAGGCGGGCACCGTCGGCGTGAAGGAACTCGGGACGGGGGAGCAGGTCGACGTGGGGATCGACGCCGTGGTGGCCGAGATCCTCTCCCGCCTGGCCTGACCCACCTGTTTTTTGCGCGAGCGTGCGTGTCTGAGGGCGACACGCCGCGAAGAAGTCGAACTTTGCGCACGCCCGCTGAGCGTGTCCCGTGGCAGCATCGGCGAGCGTGCGGGTAGTGGTGCAGCGGGTGACGTCGGCGCGCGTGGTGGTGGACGGCGCGGTCGTGGGCGAGATACGGCCCGACGGACAGGGTCTGCTAGCGCTCGTCGGCGTCACGCATGACGATGGTGACGACGTCGCGCGTCGGATGGCCGAGAAGCTCTGGCAGCTGCGCATCCTGGACGACGAGCGGTCGGCCGCGGACGTCGACGCCCCGATCCTCGTGGTGAGTCAGTTCACGCTCTACGCCAACACGGTCAAGGGCAGGCGGCCGTCATGGAACGCCGCCGCTCCGAGAGCCGTGGCCGAGCCCCTGGTGACCGCGTTCAGCGACGCCCTGCGCCATCTCGGCGCACACGTCGAGACGGGCGTGTTCGGCGCCGACATGCAGGTGGAACTCGTCAACGACGGTCCGGTGACGATTCTGCTGGAGCTGTAGTCACCGTCGCGAGCGTGCGTGAACTCCCGATTTTCAGCGGCGTGTCGCCCTCAGACGCGCACGCTCGCGGGAAAAGGGCGGGGAGGGGTGACGGGTGGGGCGCAATGTAACGGTCCGGTAGCGTTCGACGATGTGACCATCATGCGAAAAGTGACAGGCAAGATCGGGGCGGCCCTCGGCGTGGCTGCGTTGGTGGCGTCCGCAGGTCTGGCCACCCAGGCCACGGCGAACGCAGACCCCGCCCCCGCCGGGCATCAGGTCCGCTACACCCTCTCGACGGGGGACACGGCCGACTTCGACCTCTACTACCTGGTCAATCAGCCGCCCGACAAGAAGGCCTACAACGCCGACTCGTACGCCTACCTGAAGAAGGAGACGGTGACGGTGTCGCCGGGTGCTCCGTGGGTGTTCGACACCACGCTCGCGGATCCGCAGTGGGCGATCTTCACCGTGAGCAGCACCACGCACGGTGGCCGCGCCGCGCCGAACCCGCATTGCGACATCACCGTCGACGGCCAGGTGGCCGTGCAGCAGGACGCTCCGTACAACCTGCAGTGCCAGCTCGGTCAGTGGTGACGACGGCTCAGCCGCCGAACACGTAGACCCAAACGTCGCGCTGGCGCAGGGTCCCGTAGGAGAACGACGACTCGGCGGAATCGGTCGTCACGCCGAGCACCCCTACGATGACTCGTCGTGCAGAGACGCAGTCCGGTGCCCGCGGTCGCGGCACCGGTCGGACTCGGGTTGTTCTCCCTCGGCCTGGCGTTCGGGTTGGTGGTCGTGCACGCCGGGCTGGCGTGGTGGTGGGCGACGGTCTTCACGGCGGTGGTCTACGCGGGCTCGCTGGAGTTCTTGTTGGTGGGCCTTGCGACCGCGGCCGTGCCGCTGGGGCAGGTCGCCGCCACCACCTTGATCGTCAACCTGCGTCACGTGTTCTACGCGTTGTCGTTTCCGCTGGACCGGGTCAACGGTGTCGCGGCCAAGGTGTACAGCACCTACGCACTGACCGACGAGGCCTACGCAGTGACTGCCTCGGATCCGCGTAGCTGGTCGTCGCGTTCGATTCTGTTGGTGCAGTTGATCTTTCAAGCGGCATGGGTATCCGGAGCGACGATCGGCGCGCTCGTCGGCGCGGTGCTGCCGATCGAGCGGGTGCACGGTCTGGACTTCGCACTGACGGCGCTGTTCGTGGTGCTCGCATTCGATGCCTACCGTGCCAGGCCCGACCGCGTGCCGGCACTGTGCGCGGCCGGTTGCGCGGTCGTCGCGGCCCTGGTGGTGCCCAATCAGATGCTGGTGTGGGCCTTCGCCGGGTACACCGCGATCCTCTTGGGGCGCTTGTGGGTTGGCCGCCGGAGGGAACGCCGTGGCTGAGCCGGCGCACATCGCGGCGATGGTGATCGTCAGCGCGGCGATCACCTGGGCGCTGCGCGCGTTGCCGTTCGCCGTGTTGGCGCCGATGCGACGCTCGGTGGTGGTCCGCTATCTGAGTCTGCACATGCCCGTGGGCATCATGATCATGCTGGCCGTCTACACGCTGCGCGATGCGCCGAACTCGGATGCGGCGCACGGCTGGGCGATGGTCGCGGCGCTGGCGGTGACGGTCACGCTGCACCTGTGGCGACGCAACGCACTGCTGTCGATCGTGGGTGGAACGCTGGTCAACGTCGTGCTGGCCTCGCTGGTATTGACCGGCTGACGGGGAAAGGACCCCCGAAATGAACTATGGGCTGGCAGGGAAACCCTGCCAGCCCATAGATCGTGAAGTTCTTAGATCGCGGTAACTCCGGTGGCCTGTGGGCCCTTCGCACCTTGTCCGACGTCGAACTGAACTCGCTGAGCCTCTTCCAGCGAGCGGTAGCCGCCGCCTTGGATCTCAGAGTAGTGGACGAAGACATCCGGGGAGCCGTCGTCGGGGGCGATGAAGCCGAAGCCCTTTTCGCTGTTGAACCATTTCACAGTTCCCTGTGCCATACCTTTTTACTTCTTTCATCAGGAGCGGATGTGTC
>JAOPUT010000358.1 GCA_025963385.1 Mycobacterium sp. | reverse complement strand
GTGTCGTGCGGCCACACGGAGCCGTTGTGATAGCTCATCGGGTTGAAGGCGTTCATGTCGGTGGCCAGAGTTCGTATTCCGAAGCCCGAGTTGAGCAACGGCCCCGCGAGATGCGCTGCCACTGCGGCGGCCTTGTCGTCGTCGACGATGCCGGTCCACAGGCAATGGCCCATATTCGAAGCGATGGAGTCGACTTGACGTTTGGCGCCGTCGAGGGCCATCGCGAACGCCTGCTGCTCGGGCATCCAGAAGGCGAGGTTGAACGCCGCTTTCAGCCGCGCCGACCGGCTGCGCCACTGATGGGCGGCGACCGTGTCACCGTCTCCGTCGGCGAGGAACGCTCGCGCCTGAAACGCTGCATACACATAGCCCTGCACCTCGCACAGCGCTATCGGAGGGGCGGCCAGATGCCCGTCGGCATAGTTGACTCCGTCGAAGGAGTCCTTCCAGCCCTGGTTGACTAGGCCGCGGTCGGTGTGTCGGCGGTATTCCACGAAACCGTCTCCATCGGCGTCGCCGTACTTGAGAATCCACGCCATGGCGCGGTCAGCCGCCGCCACCAGCGACGGCCGGTCATCGTCGAGAAGGGCTCCCCACCGATCAAGCTCGGCGAGCAGCATGACGAAAAGTGGTGTGGCGTCCACGGTTCCGTAGTACGTGGTGCCTCCGCCCAACGCCAATGCCGCCTCTGTGCCGAGACGAACCTCGTGGAGGATACGACCCGGCTCCTCCTCCGTCAGGGGGTCCACCCGAGTCCCCTGCAGCCGGGCAAGGGTGCGCAGAGTGTTCACCGCCAAGCGTGGATCCAGACCCAAGGTCATCCACGCGGTCAACAGGGAATCTCGTCCGAATAGCGCCATGAACCAAGGTGCCCCGGCGGCAAGTATCGGACGGCCGGGCTGTTTCGGGTCTTCGATCTGCAGTGAACCCAGGTCGCGGGTCCCGACCTCGAGTGAACGATTGAACGCCGAATCTCCGGTAACGATATGTGGATTCGACAGACGCCAGGCCTGGAGTCGCTGCGCAGGACCGCTGGTATCGGCCGGTTCGCCACAGCGGTGCCGGAGCTGGATTCGATCGCCTCCGGTCGAGGCCTCCACAGCGAAGCAGGTTGACCACTGCGATCGTTGCGGCACCACGACCCGGAAGGTGAATCTGCCGGGCGTGACGATCGGATCACCTGAGGCGGCCGTGATCTGAACACCGCGGGTGTACTCCGGGCCGGCGAACGTGAGGGCCATCGACGCCGTGCCGATGTCGACGGCCACGCCGCGCGGTTGCTGAACCCTGCCCTCTTTGACAGCGAAGAGATCCGCGAAGTCCGAGTCGACGGCCAAGGACAAGGTGACCCCGACCGGCTCCGAGCCGAGGTTCCGCAAGATCACGTCCTCACGCATCCCATCGCCGACCAACCTGTCGCGCAGCACCAGCATCGTGCTGTCCGCCAGCCATTGACGTGGCGGCGTCCGGCCAACGAACGTGGCCCGGTAGGGCTCGGCGGGCTCTTCGATCGTGGACAGGTGTTGCACCGGCGCCCCGTCGATGGCAAGCCGCCAGCACGACAACATCCGGGTATCGGCGACGAACAATCCCTGTGGTCGGTCGCGATGAACGTCGCCCGACATGGCCGAGATGCAAAACGTCGAACCTTCCAGGAGCGTGATGGCACCGTCATCGCTCATCACGGGTGGGCCCGTGCCGGAAGCCCAAGCACCCGCCGCGCCTTCTTCTCCGTCGACGAGGCTCACCGGGCAATCATCTTCTGATAGAGGGCGAGATGGTCAGCGACCATCCGAGTGGTGGAGAAGCGCTGAACGACTGCGGCGCGGCAGGATTCACGGTTCAACTGGTCGACGCAGCGGATCGCGGTCACCAGTTCGGCGGCATCGGCGCACAGGAACCCGGTGCTGCCGTGATCCACGATCTCGGGTGCGGCGCCCTTGGGACAGGCGATGACTGGCGTGCCGCAGGCCATCGCCTCGATCATCACCAACCCGAACGGCTCCGCCCATTGGATCGGGTTCAGGAGGGCCTTGGCCGCACCGAGTAGCGCCAGTTTCGCGGTGCCGGTGACTTCCCCGACGAAGTTCACATCGTCGGTGAGCAGCGGCATTATTTGTTCAGAGAAGTAGGCCTGTTCAACGGGTTCCCGATTCTTGGCTGCGATCACTAACGGCTCGCCGGCGGCACGTGCAGCCAATATGGCCTCGCGCACCCCCTTGTCCGGGGTCATCCGCCCAAGAAATAACAGGTAGTCCCCGTTGCCTCCGCCCACCGGGTATTCGTCCGGGTCCAGTCCGTGGTGAATGACCCGATCCACGGCGATCTCAGGCGCGTGGGACGCTTGATCGTGTGAAATCGCCACTACGGGTAGCCGCTTGCCGTAGCGGCGGTAGATCGCCCGCAGTTCACCGCTGAACGGACCGTGGCAGGTGGTGACTACTCGGTCATAGCCGGACGCCAAAGCCCAGGCCGGCCCCAACAGAGTGTGGTCATGAATTATGTCGCAGCCGGCAAGTGCCTCGTAGCCGCCCATGACGTGGGGCAACTCAATCTCGCCGCGGCCGACGTGATCCCAATCCGCTGTGGCCATGGTGTAGGCAATGGGGACCCGCGCCGTGCTGTCGCCAGTGGCATATAGCAATACCTCGTGTCCAGCCGCAGTCAAGCCCAGCGCCAGCTGGCACACCACCGACTCGGTGCCCCCGTAGCTAGGCGGGGGTGTCGCCGCCCAGGGCGGTGCCAACAGACCAACCTTCAATGCCTCCTGCGTCATGATTTCATCGTGGGATCTGGTAGTCGCAACCGCACCGGCCCGTTGGGACGGAAAACGGTCGCATCGCTCGTCCCGTCAGATTCAGGCATATAGTCTGCCCGCGTTGCGATTTGGTGAGATCAGTTAGTCATTCTGCGATGCCGGACGACCGCGAACGCGGCGGCCGTCATCCAGGGTGTCGAGGCGGTGCCACGAGAACCGCGCTTCGTCCGCTGATGGCATCGTGCTCCAGGGCGGCAAGCGCCTAGGACCGGCGGTAGGTGGTCGAAAGGATCTGCTGGAGAGTCGAATTCGCGTACCTGATCGGCAGGTCGGCGGTGTGAGGTTGAATCTTCGTCTATCTCTTGCGCTTGAGTAGTCTTCGCATGAAGTAGATCGACACTATCCACGGGCCGGCCACGATGATCGGATCCATCCACATGTGCTTCACGTCGACCCGCTTCCGGCCAAAGCGCGACCGGATGCCGTTGTGAGTGAACTCGGCCTTGATGCCGCTCTCGGTGATCGGATTGTCTGGACGCAGGCTCGCGAGCGAGCGGAGATGGTGCTCACCGGCGTCGACGCGATCCGCGTAGAGCAGGATCATCCAGTGCGCGGCGCGCCCCTCACTGAACTTGTAGGCGAATTTACGCATGGCGCCTGACAACCCACGCAGTGGCTGCGCGGTTCCGAACACGGGGGTGAGGAAGCGATGCTCGACGGACCGCTCACGCGGCCACTTCTCGGGCTGACGCTCGGGGAAGTCCCAGTGGGCGCCGGTCTCGAGGAATTTCAACTTGGGCACAGACGGTCGGTCTTCCTTGTTCAGGTCAGCACCCCAACCGGGAATGCGGGCCCGTAGTTCATCGCTGCCGGGAACCGGAGGATGGTTTGGCGTGTAAGCGGGCACAGGTACTGGTATCTGAGTCATAACGGTTCTCTCTGTTCAGCTCTGGTTGACGAGAACGACCGGCTTGATGATGTCGTCCAACTTCGAGGAAAAGATGTGATAGCCCTCGGCAATGTGCTCGAGCGGAATTCGATGCGTGACAATGTCATTCGGCTTGATATAGCCATTTTGAATGTGCGACCACAGCCGCGGCCACTGGCGCTTCACCGGACACTGGTTGGTGTGGATCGTGAGACCCTTGTTCATGGCATCGCCGAACTTCACCGCACTGAACAACGGACCGTACGCGCCGATCACCGAGACGGTCCCACCCTTGCGCACTGAATCGATCGCCCAGTTGAGGGCGATGGGAGATCCGCCCTGCAGCTTGAATTTCGACGTGGTCACGTGCTGAAGAAGGTTGCCATCAGCTTCCGCGCCGACAGCGTCGATCGCCACGTCGGCACCCAGGTAGTCGGTGGCCTTCTTCATCTCCAGCACGATGTCGTCGTATTCACCGAAGTTGTAGGTCTCAGCGTTCGCGAAACTGCGGGCCTTCGCCAACCGGTACTCCAGGTGATCGATGACGATGACCCGGGCGGCTCCCATCAGCCACGAGCTCTTCGCGGCGTACAGGCCGACCGGCCCGGCACCGAAGACGACGACGGTGTCGCCTTCGACGATGTCACCGAGCTGTGCGCCGAAGTACCCCGTCGCCAGCGCATCGGTGCACAACAACGCATCTTCGTCTTCCATCCACTCAGGGATCACCGACGGACCGACGTCGGCAAACGGCACCCGCACGAACTCGGCCTGGCCGCCATCGTAACCACCGCACGTATGCGAGTAGCCGTAGATTCCGCCCACGGCGGTGGCGTTCGGATTCACGTTGTGGCAGTTGGAGTACAGGCCCCTGGCGCAGAAGTAACAAGATCCGCAGTAGATGTTGAACGGCACCATCACCCGGTCGCCCGGCTTGACGTTCTGCACGGACGTACCGACCTTCTCCACGACCCCGATGAACTCGTGTCCGAA
>JAOPUT010000350.1 GCA_025963385.1 Mycobacterium sp. | reverse complement strand
CGCTGTTCGTCGGTCAACTGGGGAAGGGCCACGGGTTCCTCCGTCTCTCGCCATCTTTGTACTGGCCATCATCTACTTGTGTCTTGACTGGTTAGAGAACCAGCCAGCGACGACGACCGTACCCACGGCCGCTGACGAAAGCTAACCCCACCCCCCGGGTTACCGGGCCAAAAGCGCAGCGTGTAGGGCAATCGCCAGAAACTCACCAGGTCACCGCGCCCGCCCCGGTGAAGGTCCGGTACCGCGATGTTTTACCTGGACAACGATGCTTTTTGGGGGTTCCGGGCACCTCGTGACCGCGGTGGGGTGGCCGCCCGAGGGGCGAGGTGTCGCGCCGTGGTGCTCATTTGATGAGAATTTCGCTGGTCATGGCGTGTCGGGCGTGTCGGAGACGTCTAGCCGGACCTCGAATTCGTCCCGTCCGTCACTTGAGTTCCGTCCGTCACGTACGCCACTCACACGAAGGAAATAGCTGGCGCACAGGTTGCGTGCATAGCGTGCGGCGGTCGGGGTTGATCCCTCTGCATCGAAACCTCGAAAGGAAAGATGCCATGCATCTCAAACGCGTGACCTGCGCGTCCGCCATTCTCATCGGCGTAGGCCTCTCCACGCTCACCGCGGGCGCCGGGCTCGCCGCCGCGCAGCCGGGCGGCCCGCCGTGCGGACCGAACGTCCCGTGCCAGGGCCAGGGCGGCCCTGGGGGCGGCGGACCCGGAGGCGGCGGTGGTCGTGGCGGTCCCCCACCCCAGCAGCAAGGCGGACCGGGAGGACCGGGCGGTCAGGGCGGCCCGCCGCCAGGGCAGCAGGGCGGGCCCGGTGGACCCCAGTTCGGTGGCCCCGGCGGACCCGATGACCACGGCGGCCCCGGCGGACCCGATGACCACGGTGGCCCCGGTGGTCCCGATGACCACGGCGGCCCCGGCGGACCCGGCGGGTCCCAGTTCGAGGGCCCCGGCGGTCCCGATGACCACGGCGGCCCCGGTGGTCCCAGGTTCGGCGGCCCGAACGGGCCCGGTGGCGGGCCCGGCTACCACGGTGGGCCCGGTGGACCCGAGTGGGGACCGCCGCCACCCGATCAGGGCTGGCGGGGCATCGATCAAGGCCGTCAGGATCACCAGCCGTTCAACTACAACGGCAACTGGGTCCAGCCGATCTACAACCAGGACTACAACAACTGGGGTTTCTGGTTCTTCGGAATCTGGATCCCGCTGTGACCGTGTGACTGAAGCCTGCAACTGAAGCGGCCGGTGGTGAATACCCCACCGGCCGCTTCCTCGTTGCCAGCGGGACCGCGCTCAACTACATTGCGTAGTAGATACTCCGAGGAGGTGCCCGCGATGAGGCGGACGACCCAGGTGCTGGTGGCCATCATCGGGATCGCGGTCGTCGGAATCGCGTCGGCACACCTCGTCCTCGGCGGTGCGGCCGTGATCGGCGGCAGCCCGCTCAATGCGACGGCCGAGGGTGAGCACCGCTTCTTCGCAGCCCTCTTTCTCTGCTACGGCCTCGCGTTCCTCTGGTGCGTGCCCGGCATCGAAACCAAGCGGCGGCGACTCAACGTGCTCGCCGCCGCATTCCTGTTCGGCGGCCTCGCACGACTCGCCTCGATCGCGATCTCCGGGCCACCCAACGCCTTCTACTCGATCATGCTCGTCGTCGAACTGGCGCTACCCTTCGCGCTCTTCTACCTGACGTCCAGGCTTCCGCAATCATCCTGAGGGCAAAGGTTTTCGTTCCGTTACCGGATGCACAGCCCGCGCCCATTCTCGCCACAGAGCCGGCCCATGTCCGAGCCGTAATGTCTTGTCCGTGAGGCGAACTCGCGCCCCACGCACGATGAGTGGAGAGACACTGATGACCTTCAAGCGAGCCGCTTACGCGTCGGCGCTGGCCGCAGGAGTCGGAGTCGCCGGGTTGTTCGGCATCGGACTCGGCACGGCGTCAGCCGATCCCGGCCAACAGTGCAACGCGCCGAACCGGCCGCCCTGCGGGCAGGACCAGCACCAGAACAACAACGGTCCCGGCAACGACAACCGCGGCCCGGGCAACGACAACGGCGGACCCGGTGCCGCGCCGGCCAACTGGCAGAACCGTGGCGTCGACCAGGGCAGGCAGGATCACCAGCCGTTCAACTGGAACGGCCAGCAGGTCACCCCGATGCCGGCAGGCAATGGCGCAGGCTGGGGCTTCTGGTTCCTCGGCATGTGGATTCCGCTGTAACCAACGGATGAGACACGGCGGGTCACCGGCAACGGTGACCCGCCGTTCGTCGTTGCGGAGTCAGCCGGCGAGGTAGGCCACGGCGTCGCGCATGCGCTCGCCCGCCGCCCGCACGGCGGCGACATCGGGACCGGCCCGCAGCACCTCGCGGGACACCGCGGGCAACAGCGTTCCCGGCGCCGCGCCGCCGAGACCTCGCAGCGCGTCGGGTCGGCCACCCTGTACACCGACCCCTGGCAAGAGCACCGGCCCGCCCAGTTCGCCGAGGTCGGGCACGTCGGCGAGGGTGGCGCCCACCACGACACCGACGGAACCCGTTCCAGCAGAGCGATTCTCATGACTCACATCGTCGACGATGGACTGGGCGACCGTGCGCCCGTCGGTAACGGCGCGTTGCACGCTCGCGCCCTCCGGATTGGACGTCGCGGCCAGGACGAACACACCCCGGTCGTGCCGGGCGGCCGTGTCGAGCAACGGGCGCAGCGACTCGAACCCGAGGTAGGGCGACGCGGTCACGGCGTCGCACGCCAGCGGTGACTCACCGGCCCACGCGGCGGCGTAGGCCGCCATGGTGGTGCCGATGTCACCACGTTTGGCGTCGGCGAGCACCAGCACGCCTGCGTCCCGTAGCTCGGCGATCGCGGTCTCGAGCACGGAATATCCTGCCGCCCCGTAACTCTCGAAGAACGCGACCTGAGGTTTGACGATGGCGAAGCCGGCATACGCCTGCACGCACACGTCGCAGAAGGCGGTGAGCCCGTCGACGTCCACGGGTAGGCCCCATGCCGTCAGCAGCTCAGGATGCGGATCGATGCCGAGGCACAGCGGGCCGCGTTCCGCCATCGCCGCGGCGAGCCGCGCCCCGAATCCGGTCACGCCGTCGCGCCGCCCAGCCGGGCGTGCAGTTCCTGCAGCGAGAGCACGCCGATGTCACCGCGGATGCCCGCCTCGATGCCCTGCACCGCCGCCGACGCACCCTGCACGGTCGTGACGCACGGGATGTTCATCGCGACGGCTGCCGACCGGATCTCGTAGCCATCGATGCGCGGCCCCGAGTTGCCGTAGGGCGTGTTGATCACCATGTCGACGTCGCCGGCCCTGATCGCCTCGACCGCCGACATCGCAGGCCGGTCCGGGCTGGGCTCCTCGAAATGCTTGCGCACGGTGTCGCACGGAATGCCGTTGCGGCGCAACATCTCGGCGGTGCCCTCGGTGGCGAGGACCCGGAAGCCAAGGTCGGCGAGGCGCTTGACGGGGAACACCAGCGAGCGCTTGTCGCGGTTGGCCACCGACACGAAGACCGTGCCGCTAGCCGGCAGTGAACCGTACGCCGCGGTCTGGCTCTTGGCGAAGGCCGTTCCGAAGTCGCGATCGATGCCCATCACCTCGCCGGTCGACTTCATCTCAGGGCCCAGCAGCGAATCGACCTGCGAGCCGTCCGCCTTGCGGAACCGGTTGAACGGCAGCACCGCCTCCTTGACGGCGATCGGCGCGTTCGGCGAGACACTGGCGCCGTCACCCGTGGCGGCCAGGATGCCCTCCTCGCGCAGCTGGGCGATCGTGGCGCCCAGCATGATCCGGGCACAGGCCTTCGCCAGCGGCACGGCCGTCGCCTTCGAGACGAACGGCACGGTACGGCTGGCGCGCGGGTTGGCCTCCAGGACGTAGAGCACGTCGTCCTTGAGCGCGTACTGGACGTTCAGCAGACCGACCACGCCGATGCCGTGCGCGATGGCCTCCGTGGCGTGCCGCACGGCCGCGATGTCCTGGCGGCCCAACGTCACCGGCGGTAGCGCGCAGGCCGAGTCGCCGGAGTGGATGCCCGCCTCCTCGATGTGCTCCATCACACCGCCGATGTACACCTCGGCGCCGTCGCAGAGCGCGTCGACGTCGATCTCGATCGCATCCTCGAGGAAGCGGTCGACCAGCACCGGATGCTCGGGTGAGAGCTGAGTGGCGCGGGTGATGTAGCCGCGCAGCGTTTCGTCGTCGTAGACGATCTCCATGCCGCGACCGCCCAGGACGTAGGACGGCCGCACCAGCACCGGGTAGCCGATGTCGGCGGCGATGCGCCGGGCCTGCTCGAAGCTGGTCGCCATGCCGAATCGCGGTGCGGGGAGCCCGGCGCTGCGGAGCACTTCGCCGAATTCGCCGCGGTCCTCGGCCAGGTCGATCGCCTTGGGGCTGGTGCCGACGATCGGCACGCCGGCGTCGGCCAGGCGCTGCGCCAGACCCAGCGGGGTCTGACCTCCCAGCTGCACGATCACTCCGACGACACCGGGACCGCCTGCCCCGGATGCTGATTCGGCGTAGTACACCTCGAGGACGTCCTCGAAGGTCAGGGGTTCGAAGTAGAGCCTGTCGGCGGTGTCGTAGTCGGTGGACACCGTCTCCGGGTTGCAGTTCACCATCACGGTTTCGAAGCCGACCTTGCTCAGCGTGGTCGCGGCGTGCACACAGCTGTAGTCGAACTCGATGCCCTGGCCGATGCGGTTGGGGCCCGACCCGAGGATGAGCACCTTCGGCTTCTCGGTCTGCGGCGCCACCTCGGTCTCCGCCGCCGGGTCGAACTCGTAGCTGCTGTAGTGGTACGGCGTCCTTGCCTCGAACTCGGCGGCGCAGGTGTCCACCGTCTTGTACACGGGATGGATGCCCAGCCTGCGGCGCAGCGCACGAACCCCATCCTCGCCCGCGAGTTCCGGTCGCAGCGCGGCGATTTGGCGGTCGGACAGGCCGCTGTGCTTGGCGGTGCGCAGGAGTTGCTCGTCGAGTACCGGGGCACCCCGAAGTTCGGCCCACAGCGTCACCAGGCCGCCGATCTGGTCGACGAACCACGGGTCGACGCCCGACGCCTCGGCCACCTGCTCCACGGTGCCGCCCTGACGCAGTGCCTGCTCGATGTCGTACAGCCGACCATCCGTCGGCGTCCTGAGCCGTTCGAGGAGTTCCTCGACCGAGAGGTCGGGGTCCTCACCCGTCCAGAATCCGCTGCGACCGGTCTCCAGCGATCGCATCACCTTGTTGAGGGCCTCGATGAAGTTACGGCCCAACGACATCGCCTCGCCCACCGACTTCATCGTGGTCGTCAGCGTGGGGTCGGCACCCGGGAACTTCTCGAAGGCGAAACGCGGAGCCTTCACCACGACGTAGTCGAGGGTGGGCTCGAAACAGGCGGGGGTCTCCTTGGTGATGTCATTGACGATCTCGTCGAGCGTGTAGCCGATGGCGAGCTTCGCCGCGATCTTGGCGATCGGAAAGCCGGTGGCCTTCGACGCGAGCGCGCTCGACCGCGAGACGCGTGGGTTCATCTCGATGACGATCAGGCGACCGTCCTTCGGGTCGATGGCGAACTGGATGTTGCAGCCGCCGGTGTCGACGCCGACCTCGCGCAGGATCGCGATACCAAGGTCACGCATCCTCTGGTACTCGCGGTCGGTCAGGGTCATCGCGGGTGCGACCGTGACCGAGTCGCCGGTGTGCACGCCCATCGGATCGAAGTTCTCGATCGAGCAGACGATCACCACGTTGTCGGCGTGATCGCGCATGACCTCGAGCTCGAACTCCTTCCAGCCCAGCAGCGAGCGCTCGATGAGCACCGACGTGACGGGCGAGAGATCGAGGCCTCGGGCGACGATCTCCTCGAACTCGTCGAAGTTGTACGCGATACCGCCACCGCTGCAGCCGAGCGTGAACGACGGGCGCACGATCGACGGGAACCCGGTCTCCTCGACCGCGGCATGCGCGTC
>JAOPUT010000324.1 GCA_025963385.1 Mycobacterium sp. | reverse complement strand
ACGCCGGCGAGCCATGAGGTGTGGGGATCCGCGCCGATGAAGACGAACAGCGCGCGGGTCTCGATCGTTTGCCGCTCGCCCGTTCGTTTGTCCTCGGTCACCACCGCGCGGAGTTTGTCGTCTCCGTGTACCTCCCGGATCTCGGTGCACGACCGGACGGTCACGCGGGGGTGCCGTTCGATCTGGTCGATGAGATACCGGGACATGGTCTTGCTCAGGTCGTCGCCGCGGATCACCACGTACACGTGGGAAACCCGCCCGGCGAGGAAGACCGCCGCTTGCCCTGCGGAGTTACCACCCCCGACGATCACCACCGGCCCGGTGCCGCACAGCAACGCTTCCTGAACGGTGGCGGCGTAATACACGCCGTTGCCTTCGAACGAGTCGAGTCCGGGGACGGCGAGCTTGCGATACCTGGCTCCCATCGCCAGCACGACGGCTCTGGCCACCACCGTCGCACCGTCCGCCAGCGTCAGCTGGTGCTGGCCGTCGCCGGATTGCAATCGGATGATCTCCGCGGACACCAAGATCCGCGCTCCGAACTTCACGGCCTGCAGGGCAGCACGTTCAGCCAGGTCGCCTCCGGAGATTCCGCCGGGGAAACCGAGATAGTTCTCGATCCTCGACGACGTCCCGGCCTGTCCGCCGGTGGCGATCCGCTCCATGGCCGCGGTGGTCAGGCCGTCCGACGCGGCATACACCGCCGCGCCCAGTCCTGCGGGGCCGGCGCCCACCACGACGACGTCGGATTCGCCGGGCGCCGTGTCTGGTACCGGCAGTCCCACGCGCCGGGCCAGCTCCGCGTTGGTCGGGTTGCGCAGCACCGCACCGCCCCAGATCACCACCGGTGTGTCCTGGGCGGTCACTCCGAACCGTTGGAGCAGTCGGTCGGCCTGCGGGTCACGTTCGAGGTCGAACCAGCGGTGCGGCAACCGATTTCGTGCGGCGAATTCGCGCAACCGAATGGTGTCCGGTGAGAAGCAGGAGCCGATGATCCGAAATCCGGATCCCTCCTGAATGAGCAGCGAGCGCCGACACAGGTATGCGCGCAGGATCAGATCACTGAGCGCCGGATCGTGGGCGACCAGGGCCCGCACCCCTTCGGTCGGGACCACGAGCACTTCGCCGGGCTCCACCACCTCGGCGCTGTAGAACGCTGCCTCGCCCTCGAGGTCGCCCAAATCGCCGAGGAACCGCCCGGGGCCGTGGACCCGCATCACGCGCTGGTTGCCCGCGTCGTCGAGGGTGCTGACGGCCACCTTGCCGGACAGGATGACGAAGAAGTCGTCGGCGCGCTCACCTTCGCGAACGAGCATCTCTCCCTGGCTGACGGTGCGCCGGGTGCCCCCTGCGTCGAGGGTGGCGATTTGATCGTCGGACAGTCGGGGGTACGCGCCGCACACGTCGGGGGTTTCGGCCAGCGGAGACGATTCACGCTGGTCGACCGCGACCTCAGACATAGTCTTCGTCGACGTAACACCAGCGCCAGTTCTCGCCGGGTTCGAAGGACTGCACGATCGGGTGCCCGATCGAGTGGGCATGTGCCCGGGCATGCCGCATGGGCGATGAATCGCAACAGCCGACGTGTCCACACGTCAGGCACAGCCGCAGGTGCAGCCACGGTGTGCCGAGCCGCAGACATTCCTCACAGCCGCTCGAATGCGGGCGCACCGGGCGTATCGCCGCCACGTGGGGATCCATGGATAGAGACGTCATGATCGTGCCTCCTTCGAGTCATTGGCCGACAGAGCTTCATCCAGCCAATTACGCAGCGCCGCAACGGGAGCAGCTCCCGACTGCCGCTTGAGAACTTTCCCGTGGTCAAGTACCAGCAGGGTCGGGACCGCCTGCACGGAGAACCGCTGCGAAATCGCCGGTGCCTTGTCCACGTCCACCTTGACGAGTTTGAGTTGTCCGGCGCGTTCTCCTGCGAGCTGCTCCAGCGCCGGACTCACCATGCGGCACGGTCCGCACCAGGGTGCCCACAGGTCGACAAGTACGGGAACCGAGGACTTTTCGGCAACGTCGGCGAAGTCGCCGTCGCTGGCCGCAGCGATCCACGGCAGCCACTGGTGACAGTTGGCGCACCGGGGCTTCCCCGCGGCCGCCGGGGGTACGCGGTTGCGTTTTCCGCAGTGCGGGCATGTCACGACGTCTGATTCCATGGTGTCTCCTCAGTCAGGCTGTCAGAGCCGGTTCCGAATAGCCCACGGCGAGTGCACCGTTCTGCGCGGTGATGCGGATCGTGCCGCTACCCGCGACGTCGCCGCGTAGCAAGGCCCGGCCGATCTTGGTCTCCACCTCGTGGGCGATGTAGCGGCGCAGCGGGCGCGCCCCGTACACCGGATCGTAGCCGCGTTCGGCGATCAACCGGCGAGCGTCGGCGGTGATGTCGAGCTCGATCTGCCTCTCCGCCAGACGATCCCGTAGCTCGGAAAGCTGTAGCTCGACGATCCGTTCGAGCTGCGCCATCGACAGCGGAGTGAACAACACGATGTCGTCGACGCGATTGAGGAACTCGGGCCGGAAGTGTTCGCGTAGCTCGGCCATCACCCGGTCGTGCGCGTCGGGCTTGATCTCACCGTCCGCGGTGACCCCGTCGAGCAGATGGTGTGATCCGATGTTCGACGTCATGATCACCACCGTGTTGCGGAAGTCGACTTGACGTCCCTGTGCATCGGTGAGTCGGCCGTCGTCGAGCACCTGCAGCAGGGTGTTGAACACGTCGGCGTGCGCCTTTTCGATCTCGTCGAGCAGCACTACGGAATAGGGTTTGCGGCGCACCGCCTCGGTCAGCTGGCCGCCCTCCTCGTAGCCGACGTATCCCGGTGGCGCACCGACCAACCGGCTCACCGTGTGCCGCTCCTGGTACTCGCTCATGTCGAGCCGGACCGTGTTGTCCTCGCTGTCGAACAATGCGGCGGCCAGCGTCTTCGCGAGCTCGGTCTTACCGACCCCGGTCGGGCCGAGGAAGATGAACGAACCGATCGGGCGGCGCGGATCCCGGATTCCAGAGCGGGCCCGAATCACCGCATCGGCGACCAGTTGGACCGCCTCGTCCTGGCCGATCACCCGTTCGTGCAGTATTTCGTCGAGTCGCAGCAGCTTCTCCCGCTCACCCTCCTGCAGTCGCGCGACCGGTATGCCGGTCCACGCGGCTACGATCTCGGCGATCTCGTCTTCGGTGACGACCTCGCGAAGCAACCGCTTGTCGCCCTGCTTGGACGCGAGCTGTTCCTCGGCCGCCTGCAGTCTGCGTTCCAATTCGGTGATCTGGCCGTAGCGCAACTCGGCCGCCCGATTCAGGTCGTAGTTGCGTTCGGCTTCTTCGGCCTCGTGCCGGAGCTGCTCGAGTTGCCCGCGCAGTTCCTGTACCCGACGGATCGCCTGTCGTTCGGCATCCCATTGCGCGTGCCGGGCGTCGGCCTCTGATCGCAGGTCGGCCAACTCCTTGCGAAGTTGCTCCAGCCGGGACTTGCTGGCCGCGTCGGTCTCCTTGGCCAGCGCCGCCTCCTCGATCTCGAGCCGAGTGACTCGGCGCGTGATCTCATCCAACTCCGCTGGCATCGAATCGATTTCGGTGCGAAGCCGCGCACACGCCTCGTCAACCAGGTCGATCGCCTTATCAGGTAGGAAGCGGTCGGTGATGTAGCGGTGCGAAAGCGTGGCGGCCGCTACCAGTGCGGCATCCTGAATCTTCACCCCGTGGAACACCTCGAGGCGTTCACGCAGGCCGCGCAGGATCGAGACGGCGTCCTCGACGTCGGGTTCCTCGACCAGCACGGTCTGGAACCGGCGCTCCAGCGCGGCGTCCTTTTCGATGTGCTTTCGGTATTCGTCGAGGGTGGTGGCGCCGATCATGTGCAGCTCACCGCGGGCGAGCATCGGCTTGAGCATGTTGCCGGCGTCCAGGGATCCCTCCGTCGCCCCGGCGCCGACCACGGTGTGCAACTCGTCGACGAACAGCAAGATTCGGCCCTCGGCCGCCTTCACCTCGGACAGCACCGCCTGCAGCCGTTCCTCGAACTCACCGCGGTACTTGGCCCCAGCCACCAGTGAGCCCATGTCGAGGGAGAAGATCGTCTTGTCCCGCAGGCCTTCCGGGACATCGGCGCGAACGATTCGCTGGGCCAGGCCCTCCACGATCGCCGTCTTGCCGACTCCTGGGTCGCCGATCAGAACCGGGTTGTTCTTCGTCTTGCGGCTGAGGATCTGAATCACCCTGCGGATCTCGGCGTCTCGGCCGATCACCGGATCCATCTTGCCGGCGCGGCCCTCGGCGACCAGGTCGCGGCCATACTTCTCCAGTGCCTCGTATGCCCCTTCCGGTGACGCCGAAGTTACGCGCTGGTTGCCGCGGACCTTGGTCAGCGCGCCCAGGAACGATTCCCTCGTAACGCCATGGGCGGCGAGCATCCGTCCGGCGGCACTCCCCGAACCCTCTTCGGCGAGCGCGATGACGAGGTGCTCCACCGACACGTATTCGTCCTTGAGCCGCTTGGCTTCCCGCTCAGCGGTCTCCAGAAGGTTTGCCAGCCGCCTGGTGACGGAGACCTGGCCCGGCGTGGCGCCGGGGCCGCTCACCTTCGGGCGTCGGTTCAGCTCACCCTCCACGTCCGCGCGCAGTGCCGCAGTGTCGGCGCCCACCTGTTCCAACAGCCGCGGTACGAGACCGTCGGGCTGGTCGATCAGCGCCATCAACAGATGTTCGCCGTCGACCTCGGTGTGGCCCATCCGAGTCGCGATGCTCTGCGCTTCGGTCAACGCCTCCTGTGACTTCTGCGTCAGCTTGTTGATGTCCACGGCGATGTCCTCCTACGGCGAGAAGCGGATTCCAGCTCTTCGATGTGGTCCAGCAGGTCGAGCACCAGCCCGATCGCCGCGTAGTTCAGTCCCAGACCGGTCCTCAATCGCTGGATGCGGGCGACCGTCACCAACGCGGACGGTTCGAACCGCAGACCGCCGCGGGCATCCTGCCGGCACGCGACGAGGCCGAGTGCCACCAGTCGGCGCACCATGTCGGGATGCAACCCGCAGCGCGTTGCGAACACGTCGATTGGCATGCCGGGCCGCCGCGTCAGGACATAACGTGGTGCGGTCATCGTCCCCTCCTCGGGTCGAACGTGGACACCGTCGCCAGTTGCTCGAACAAATCACGTTCCTGCGCAGTGGGTTTCGGGGGAACCATCACCTTGATCTCGGCGTAGAGGTCGCCGGCGGCACCGCGCGGGTTGGGCATGCCTTCACCGCGCAGCCGCAGTCGCCGGCCGGTCGACGACCCCTTCGGCACCTTTACCTTCGCTTCGCCACCGGGAGTGCGGACCGCGACAGTGGTCCCCAGCACCGCCTCCCAGGGTGACACCGGCAGATCGATGGTGACATCGCGACCGTCGAGCCGGAATTGGGGATCCGGCTTGATGCGCACCCTGAGGTAGAGATCTCCAGCCGGCCCATCCCCGTTACCCCGGCCACCCTCCCCGGCCAGCCGGATGCGCTGACCGTCGATGACACCGGCGGGGATGGTGACTCCGTAGCTGCGGCCATCCAGGGAGATCTGGCGTTTGCCGCCCCGGTAGGCCTCCTCGACGGTCAGCTCCAGCACCGCTTCCTGGTCGGCGCCTGGGATTGGCCCGAATCCGCCACCGCCACGGAACATGTCGCCGAAGAGGTCTTCGATGTTGATGCCACCGCCGGCACCGCCGAAGCCTTGCCCGTAACGCACCCGCCCGCCGGATCGCGTTGCGCCGCCGCCGAAGCCGCCGGCACCTGCGCGCTCTTCCCAGTCCTCGGGGACATGCCGGAAGTCTTCGCCGAACCGGTCGTAGCGCTTGCGGGTGTCGGGATCCGACAACACGTGATAGGCCTCGTTGACCTCCTTGAATAGGTCTTCGGCCGTCGGATCCTTGTTGACGTCAGGGTGGTACTTGCGGGCCAGCGTGCGGAAGGCCTGCTGAATCTGGTCGGCGGTCGCATCTCGCGACACCCCGAGGACTTCGTAGTAGTCGCGCGCCACCCGATCTCACTCCTCGTGTCGGCTTACTACCACGGCTGCCGGCCGCAACTGACTCGGGCCTTGTCCGTAACCGGGGCGCAGCACTTCCACGACTGTCCCCGGTGCCTTGTCAGCGCGCTCGACGACACCGACCACCTCGTGACGCTGTGGGTCGAACGGCACCCCCGACTCTGCATCGCGCTGATAGCCGAGCCGCTCGAGCACCTGCAGCCCTTCGCCTAGAATGCTTCGCACGCCCTCGACGATCGCGTCGGATTGATCACCCGTGTGAGCGATCGCCCGCTCCAGGTTGTCCACGATGGGCAGCCAGGCAGCGGCAACCCGGGATCGTTCCGCGGCACGCTCGCGGTCCAGTTCGCGGCCATATCTCTTCCGCAGGTTGTCCAGATCCGCAACGGCCCGTCGCCAGCGATCCTCGACCTTGGCCAACTCGGCGTCCGAATCAACCTGGGCGGCAACCGCTTCCGTCGGCTTCTCTTCAGCCGCGTCGCGATCCTCGTCGGTCTTCGAATGTTCCGTCGAACTGACCATGGCGGGTCAGCTCCGATCGAACTCGGCGTCGACCACGTCGTCGTCGCCGACTGGCGCACCGTGGCCGTTGCCGGACGGCCCCTGCTGGCCGACGCTGTCACCCGCTGGGGTGGGCTGTAGCCCGTAGAGCGCCTGCTGCAGTTCGGATGTCAGCGATTGCACCCGCTCCAGCGGGGCCTCGTCCTTGACGGCTTGCCGAGCGTCGGCGACCAGCATCTCGGCGCGGGCCCGGTCGTGTGGTGCCACGGAGTCGCCCAGCTCGGCAAGGCGGCGCTCGACCTGGTAAGCCGCCGAATCGAGCTCATTGCGTGCATCGACCAGCTTGCGCAGCTCTTCGTCCTCGCGGCGGTGCGCCTCGGCCTCGGCGAGCATCCGCTCGACCTCGCTCTGGTCGAGGTTCGACTGTTCACTGATGGTGATGCCCTGCTCGGCTCCGGTGTCCTTGTCGCGCGCGGTGACATGCAGGATCCCGTTGGCATCGACGTCGAAGGTGACCTCGATCTGTGGCTCACCGCGCGGGGCCGGTCGGATGTTCTCCAGCTTGAACCTGCCGAGTACGCGGTTGTCCTTGGCCATCTCGCGTTCGCCCTGCAGCACGACGATGTCCACGGCCGGCTGGTTGTCCGCAGCGGTGCTGAACACCTCGCTGCGCCGGGCCGGGATGGTGGTGTTGCGCTCGAGGATCTTGGTCATCACGCCGCCGGCGGTCTCCACACCCAGCGAGAGTGGGGTGACATCGAGCAGCAGGACGTCGGAGACCTCGCCCGTCAGCACGCCCGCCTGGATCGCGGCACCCATTGCGACCACCTCGTCGGGATTGACGGTCATGTTCGGGTCCTTGCCGCCCGTGAGCCGGCGGACGAGGGCCTGGACGGCGGGGATGCGGGTCGACCCGCCGACCAGGATGACCTCGTCGATGTCGTTCGCCGTGACCTTGGCGTCGCCCATCGCCTGCTTGACCGGAGCCATGCAGCGTTCCACCAGATCGTGTGTGAGTTCCTCGAACTTGGACCGATTGACGGTCATGGTGAGGTGCTTGGGGCCGTTGGCATCGGCAGTGACGAACGGCAAATTGACCTGCGTCTGCGTCACCGACGACAGCTCCACCTTCGCCTTCTCGGCCGCCTCGAACAACCGCTGTAGTGCCTGCGGATCCTTGCGCAGGTCGATGTTGTTCTCGCGCTGGAACTCCTCGGCGAGATAGTCCACCAGCCGGCGGTCGAAGTCGTCGCCACCGAGATGGGAGTCACCCGCCGTGGAGCGAACCTCGACCACGCCGTCACCGACGTCGAGAAGGCTGACATCGAACGTGCCACCGCCGAGGTCGAACACCAGCACGGTCTCGTGGCCCTTCTTGTCCAACCCGTACGCCAATGCGGCGGCCGTGGGCTCGTTGATGATGCGCAGCACATCCAGCCCGGCGATCCGACCGGCATCCTTGGTGGCGTTGCGTTGTGCGTCGTTGAAGTACGCCGGAACGGTGATCACCGCTTGCTTGACCCGCTCACCCAGGAACTTGCTCGCGTCGTCGACGAGTTTGCGCAGTACCTGCGCGCTGATCTCCTCTGGCGAATACTGCTTGCCGCGCACCTCGAATCGGGCGGCGCCACCGTCGCCCTCGACGACGTCGAAGCTGACCGCCTTGGCTTCCTCCGATATTTCATCGAAGCGGCGACCGATGAATCGTTTCGCCGAGTAGATGGTGCCCTTCGGATTCATGATCGACTGCCGCCTGGCCAGTTGCCCGACCAGACGCTCGCCGTTCTCCGTGAACGCCACCACCGAAGGTGTGGTTCGCGCGCCCTCGGTGTTGGGAATCACAACCGGTTCCCCGCCCTGCCAGGCGGCAATCACCGAGTTCGTTGTTCCAAGATCGATACCTACCGCTGTTGCCATCGTCTATTCCTTTCCATTGCCGCCGGCTAGGAGTTGCACCGCACGATCGGCAACCTCCACGTCCGCAACGACGTCATAGGACCTGGGTCGAAGTCCGCTTGTCGAGGTAAAGTCGCGCCGGCCGCGTTGCAACGCATGCGCGAGTAGACCGAACAGGGCGCCCACGATGGCACCAAAGATCAGGCCGTAGCCGGCCAGCACCAACGTCGAAACCAACGGGTAGATCCAACTGAACAGGCCGAAGATCCAGCCGATCAGCGCGCCGACCAGTGCGCCTGAACCCGCACCGCGCAGCGCCGCCCCGCCGTAGGACAACCGGCCCAGAACCTGTTCCACGTACTCCAGATCGCGACCCACGATCGCCACCCGGTTTACCTCGAACCCCCGGTCCGACAGGTAGTCGACCGCCCGTTCGGCGTCGGCGTAGTTGTCGAAGGTGGCGATCACCTGGCGGGCCGGCTCATTGGGCCGCACCGCCGAGGTCTGCACCGTTGAATGCACAGCCATCACTCCTCCTACGCGTCCACTGTTTGTTGTGGCGCGGATTCTTGTTGAGGCGCGGATCCGGTCGCAATGGCCTGCCGAGCCTCGTTGGCGGTCTCGATTTCCACCTTGCGAGGCTTGCTCTTCTCCGAGACCGGGACGGTCAAGGTCAGCACGCCGTGTTCACATGCCGCGCTCAGCTTGTTCGGATCCAGGTTGTCGCCGAGAAACAGTTGGCGCCGAAACTCGCCTTGGGGCCGCTCATCGACGATCAGCTGATCGCCCTCCTGGCGCAGTGGACGGCGGCGCGCGGTGATCTCGATGACGTTGCGCTCGACCGTGACATCGATGTCATCGGGCTTCATGCCCGGGACGTCGAGGGCGACGATGAATTGGTCACCGCGTCGCAATGCCTCCATTGGCAAAGAGCGCGCTGTGCGTGCGCCGGCCAAAGCCTGCTCGGCCAACCGGTCAAGTTCGCGAAACGGATCGAATCGCATTAGAGCCATAGCTTCTCCTAGGTTCCAAGGGCGGCTGTACGAGATGCTCCGGCAGCCGACGGCCTGTACGCACCGCCCGCCAATAGCCTCCGAACAACGAGTCTGGCAATCGAATTCGGCGACCGCGTGCTCCCAACGAGCCAGAAATGTCGATCGGAATTGGTCCTGTCAGCACGAGAGGATGCATTCCGCGGAGGAAAGTTCCCTAGCCTCTGCCCAGGGAAGCGGCCTACGGCTAGGTGCCGACTACGGATCCGACGTGGTTGGCCTGGTTGGCCCACGCTGGCACAGGTCATGCGGCACACTCATCCCGTCGACGGAGCGAGGCTCACCCTGCCTCCGAGACGATGCCCGAACAGGACACCCAGTTACCACTTGCATCTATTCGCTGACCTGGCGGATCTGGTCGATATCGGCAGTTGATGTCTTGTGATCATTGGCGCAGGCAATGGTTTCGCTGCAACGGGGTAGCGGCGCGACGGCACTTCATCTGTCTCCCAAGGACGATGCGGGCACTACTTCCTCGCGCCTACAGGTCGGCGACTGCGGCCGGATCGTGCGCCAAGGTACTGGTGGGGCGGGCTTGCTGCCTTTACGACGGTCTTGGGAAGGATCTCACCATGACGACACAGGTTGGGCTGGAGAAGAAGGAACGGGAGTTTCTGGCGAAGTGCGTAGGTGACGCCTACACAATGCTTGAACTGCTCCCCGGCGTGGATCCGAACGGTCCGGCTTTGGTGTGGCTGGCGGATCAATTCGTGATCCTGCGTCGGGGTGAGTGCCCGCCTGCGCATGCGATGACGCCGTGACCACCGCCGGGCGCACGCGCATTGGCAGGGTGGCGTCCCCGGTGATGTGATCGCCACAGCCGCGCGACGATGGGCCACCACCGCACGAATGCACGCCCTCGCCGTGCGAAGACCAGCAATGACCGTCTCGCTTACAGACGGTGTACCCGAGCCGTCCTCGCTGTATCGTGCCGTAGCAGCCGATGTCACTTCTGATCAAGGCTCGATCGGAATCGGCTCAGCGGCGGTCACTCCGTCCGAGCTACCGCGGTCATTTGCCGAGGCGCAACGGGCGCTGCAGGTCCAAAGGGAATCGATGTCACCGTACGGCGTCCGACTATTCGAGGACTCGGCCTGTACCGCATCTCTGATGGCGCCAGCGATAGGCCAGAGCTTCAGGACTTCGTGATGGAGTGGTTGGGTCCGCTGCTGAGCTACGACCGCAAGAAGAACGCCGATTTGGTCACGACGCTCACCCATTATCTGGATTGCGGAGGGAACTACGACGATGCGGCGCAGTCACTCACCATCCACAGAAGCACTTTGCGCTATCGGCTCGGCCGCATTCGCGACATCTCGGGGCGTGATCTGCAGGACGTCGAGGATCGACTGAACTTGCATCTAGCTACCCGGATTGTCCGCATCACCGGGGTGCCGCTGCCACGGGAAGAAAAAGGGCCCTAGGCGCGGGAGCGCCACCAAGCCCAAGGCTTCAGCAAGGTCGCGACAGCATTTGCGGGACAGGATGATTCGGACCTCGTCGGATCATCGTTCGGTGTTGAGGCAAACGACGGTCAGCCCGAGTTCTGTACCGCCTCGCTGACCGACGGGAAGATTTCGAACAGATCGGTCACTCGCTCGGCGGCGAGAGCGGCGTTGACTCGACCGGCTTCCCCGTCTACCAGGCAGAAGGCGTGATCCGCCTCGCCGGCGACCGAGGCGGCGGAGACAAGAGCATCAACGCCACTGGTGTCGATTCGATTGACTGCGGCGAGGTTTACGATCAATCTTGTTGGTGCCCGCGACAGTTGGTCGATTAGGGTCTGCTGCACCTCAGCAGCGGCGTCCTCGACCAAGTCGCCGATCAGATGCACGACGGTGTCGCCAACGGCCAGATGTTGAACGTCGATGGCGATCGGCCGAGCTCGCCTTCCTTGGCCATCTTGGCTCAACGTCGCCTCCCGCACACGTACTCGCAAGCCAGTCAAGTTCACCGGAAGAGCCCTGAGATATCCGCACAGCGCCCTATGTTGTCCGATTTGCGTACCTCTTGGTGGAGTTCGTCCCGTGGTGGACTTCAATGAAGACGGTCGGCGGTCACAGCATTTCGAGCGGGTGCGGCCGGGTCGGCGGCGGGAACGCTCGGTCGAGGGCGTGCAGGTCGTCGCTGGTCAGCTCGATGTCTCGGGCGGCGGCGTTTTGCCGAACGTGGGAAGGAGTTCCGGCGCGTGGGATGGCGTTGACGCCGTCGTGTTGAAGCACCCAGGCCAGCGCGACCTGTGCCGGAGTAGCGTTGTGCCGCTGCGCAATCGGTTGCAGCGCCGGGTGATCGAGCAGCCGGCCCTGCTCGATCGGTGAATAGGCCATGGCCGGGATGTCATGTTGGGCCAGCCACGGTAGTAGCGCGTACTCCGGGCCGCGGCGGGTCAGGTTGTAGAGGATCTGATTCGTCTGAACCTCATCACCGCCTGGGATGCCTGACAGCTCGATCATGTCGTCCATGTCGAGATTGCTCACGCCCCAGTGCCGAATCATCCCGCGTTGCTTCGATTCGGCGAAGCCTTCGATCGTCTCTGCCAGCGGGATACGACCCCGCCAGTGCAGAAGGTAGAGATCGATGTAGTCGGCGCCGAGCCTGCCCAGGCTTGCCTCGCAAGCGCGGAGGGTACCTTCCCGGGTGGCGTGGTGCGGGAGCACCTTGTCGACAAGGAATACTTCGCTGCGCCGCCCCGCGATCGCCTCGCCGACCAGGGCTTCCGCCGCGCCGTCGCTGTACATCTCGGCGGTGTCGATCAGGGTCATTCCCAAGTCGATACCGAGCCGGATCGAGGCGACCTCGTCGGCCCGCCGCCCAGGGCTTTCGGCAAAATGCCAGGTCCCCTGGCCTATGGCCGCGATCTTCTCGCCGGAGGGCAACGGTACAGACCGAGCTGGGTTCATTCTTTGGCCGCCTTTCGAACGTCTCAGTTGAACGGGAAGA
>JAOPUT010000198.1 GCA_025963385.1 Mycobacterium sp. | reverse complement strand
CCGGACCGACGAGGTGCTTCGCAGCGTCGAAGACGCCTCGCGCGGCGCCGACATCGGAAGGTCCGCTCCTTCATTTCGGGAGGGACAGCCCGATGCTGCCGACGTCCTGCCACAGGCTGACCTCGACAGGCTCCGCGCCATCCGGGACGCCCTCGATCCCGACCGGGTGCTCGCCTTTGCGCGCCACCCCGTGCCGTGACCGGATGCTCGCACGACCAACCATTTCGGTGGTGCGGTCGATGAAGGGTCCCGAACCACCCGTGGCGCCTGTGTGAGACTCGGTTGATGTCCACTGGTGAGTCCTCGCGTCGGCGGCCGCGTGCAGCCCGACGGGACGCCGTCGAGAACAGGGAGAAGGTCCTGCGCACGGCAGCCGACCTGATCGCGGTCAGTGGCCACAACGTGCCGCTGACCGAGATCGCCGACGCGGCGGGCGTCGGGGTGGGCACGTTCTACCGCAGCTTCCCCGACCGCGCGGCACTGCTGGAGGAGTTGCAACGCCGCGGTTACGAGCTACTGCTCGCGACACTGGCCCGGATCAAGGCCGACGGGCTGACCGGCGCCGACGCCATCGAGGCCTACCTGCAGGAGTGCCTCACCCTGGCGAATCAGCTCGTGGCCATGCCGCTTCGCGGTGCTGAACCGCTCGCCGACGATGCTGCTGTCGAGGCGAAGGCGCGCATCGGTCAGGCGATCAATAGCTTCCTCGCCGAAGGTCGCGCCGACGGGTCGGTGTACGCCGATGTGGCAGCGCTCGACGTGATCGTGTGCGGCACGCTTATCGCCTTGCCGTTGCCACACGGTCCTGACTGGGAGGTAACTGCGCAGCGTCATCTCGCGTTGTTCATCCGCGGAATCAGGAAGCAGCGCGGCCAGGATTCGGGCGCGCGTCGGAAAGGGAAACCGCAGGCAACGCACCCGGCGGACTAGGGCTGATTCAGCATGAAGTCCACCATTAACTCCTGCACTGCCGCGACCATCTGTCCACCTCCTGCGGTCTGCAGCCCGCCGCCTGGGCTGCCTTCACGAACGGCGTAATCCCGTGTCCGGCGATGACGTCGCCGACGTACATGGACGGGTCGAGCGCGTCGGGGTCGAGGGGCAGGGGGTCGTCGGCGGTCATGCCCATAGGTGATGCGCTGCAGACCATGTCGCACCCTTTCGGATCCGGGCCACCGACTCGGACGCGGCCACCGTCGTTGATGAGCAGCTCGGCGAGCGCGGCTACGGGTCAAGTTCTGAGACTGAAACTAATTCGCCTCAAATCTGTAGAGCCGAGGTGATAGGAGAGCGCTCAAAGTGCCTCGATCGAGTGCCGCACGCCGTCGAGGACGACTTCGATCGCATGGTCGTCGGCGGTGGGGTTCATCAGCAGCTTGCGTCTCAGGATCGACGCGATCCCGTGCACGCTCGACCACGCGATGAGTACCGCGTCAGAGGCGGCAGTGGATCTGAGCGCGCCGGCGTCGACCAGTTCTTGCACCCCGTCGACCAGCACCTGCCATGCCGAGGGGTCGTCCGGCTTCCTAGGCGTGAGTGACGTCGGTGTGAATGCCGTGTCGAACAGATGTGGATCGCTGAGCGCGAAGTCGATATATGCACGGCCCACGGCCCGTAAACGCGCGGAAGCGTGAACCTTTCGGGCGCGGTGAGCAGGCACGTGCTCACGCCGCTCGATCATCTGTGCTGCGAGGTGCTGGCGCGCCACTTGGGAGACTTCGGCAAGCAGGGCGTCGATGCTCGGCACGTGCCGGTAGATCGCCGACGGCGATACGCCCACGGCCTTGGCCAACGCCCGCACGCCGATTGCCTGCGGCCCGCTCCTGCTGGCCTCGCCCATCGCCGCCTCCAGGATCGCTTCGTGCAACGCGCCGTGGTGGTAGCTGTCGATCTTCACGTCGGAAGCTTGCCAGAAATGTTGACAATGTTCACATGGACCTGCCAACATAATGTGAACGTTGTACACATAGGGGGGCCGATTATGGCGAAGGTGGTGCGGGGCCGTCGGGCCGCGGACTTGCGTGACCGCGATGGTGTTGTGGTCTTCCTGATCGGTATGCGGATCAACCGGCTGTGGCAGGTGTGGCGGTGGCTTCCGGTATTCATCGCGATGCCGCGGATGATCGTTGAGCTGGCCAAGGATCCGTCGAGGGGACTGCTGGCCCGTCCGCGGACATACGTGTCGGCCCGGACGATCCTGCTGGTGCAGTACTGGAACTCTTTCGACGACCTCGAGCGCTATGCCCGGGACCCGCAGGCAAACCATCTTCCGGCCTGGCGTGCGTTCAACCGGCGTATCCGCGACAACGGGGCGGTCGGCATTTTTCACGAAACCTACCGACTCGCGGCAGGCGATATCGAGGCCATCTACGCCAACATGCCGGTATTCGGCCTTGCTGCGGCAAGCGGTTTGGTCCCGATTACCCGCGAACGGCAGACGGCCGCTTCCCGAATCGGTGCCCGTCGTGACGATCTAGCCCCAGTCGAGCCGTACTAGGAAGCCGGAGTCATGCGATGGAAGACGGGCGCGCATTGACCAGACTCGTTTCTCTAGATTTGACACTAAAAGGTCGAGGCCATCCGGCGTCTTATCGCCAGCGCCGCCGAACCGCTTGATCAAGGCCACCGCTTCGGCGTCCTCAGGGGCGAGCAGGGCGAACATACCCGTGCGCTCGATGCGGCGGCCGTAAATGGTGAGGACGTCGCGCAGGGTGCCGGGTCGTTCGGACCCGGCGAGCGCGATCAATTGGACGGGGTCGGGGGCTGTCGTGGTGTTCGTCACGGCCCGAACGTAATTCGACGGACGCGAAAAGGTCAGGGGCACAATAGAAAAAGCAATTACGCACAGTCCGATGCACATGCTCCGTAACTATGCGTACGCGCAGTCGCTTCCCGAGGTAAAGAATGCCCTCTTAGGCGAGACTAGGTACCTCGCCTGCGCCCAGTCCTGCACTGTGATCACCCATTCAATCGTGGTTGGGGTGGCCGGTTTTCAAAGAGCGCCAGTGGCCTGGAATTCAAAGAGCGCTGACACCTGCCCCGGCCAGTGACCACCGGTAGTTCAGCGATGGATCGCACCCCGCTCGGCGCCGCCACGACCGCGGTAACGGCATTGATTGCCGGCATCGCCGTCGTCGTCCCGA
>JAOPUT010000291.1 GCA_025963385.1 Mycobacterium sp. | reverse complement strand
CCGACCCAGCCCGGCCTGCGCTCCCCGTCGACCAGGGTGCTGAGCGTGATGAGGGACTCGGTGCTGCCGTAGCGCTCGACGGGGGCGTGGCCGGTCAAGCGGACCATCTCGTCGAACACCGGAACCGGCAGCGGCGCGCTGCCCGACACCAGCAGCCGGGCCGACGACAGCGCCAGGGCGGCGTCGAGGTCACCGACGACGCGGGACCACACCGTCGGGACGCCGAAGTACAGCGATCCGGCGGCCTCCGCGTAGGCGGCGGGTGTCGGTCTTCCGGTGTGCACGAAGCGGTTTCCGACGCGCAGCGATCCGAGCAGGCCGAGGATCAGCCCGTGCACGTGGAACAGCGGCAGTCCGTGGACGAGGGTGTCGTCCGGCGTCCACGCCCACGCGGCGGCCAGCGCATCGATGTCCGCGGCGATCGCGCGGCGGCTGATCACTACGCCCTTGGGCGGTCCCGTCGTGCCGGAGGTGTACATCACCATCGCGGTGGAGTCCGGAGAGGGCTCGGCGTAGCGGTGCCACGACCGCGCGTGCAGACGCACCGGGACGTGGGGCAGTCCTTCGGGCTCGCCGGGTTCCTCCCCCAGCCAGGCCCGTGCCCCGGAGTCGATGAGGATGTGGCGGCGCTCGGCGGACCCGACGTCGGCGGGGACCGGGACGACGGGCACACCCGCGATCAGGCAGCCGGTGATGGCAAGCACCGTCGTCGCGGTGGGCGTGGCGAGCACCGCGACGCGGCCCGCTCCCGCGACTCGCTCCGCCACCGAGGTCGCCGCGCCGACGAGATCGCTGCGACTCAGCGTCGCACCGTCGATGCGCACCGCATCCCCGACGTCGTGACCGGCAGCGACGGCGGACGGGTTCAACGAGGCCAGCAGCACACGAGCGACGCTACCGCGCGCGGGGATACTGGACGGGTGGATCCCATCGAGCGCGTCGACTCCCGTGTGGTGTACCGGAACGCCTGGATGACCGTTCGCGAGGACGACATCCGTCGCCTCGACGGCACTGCCGGCATCTACGGCGTCGTCGTCAAGCCGACGTATGCGCTGGTGATAGCCAGGGACGAGAACGACCGGTACCGGCTGGTCGAGCAGTTCCGGTACCCGATCGGGTTGCGGCGGTGGGAGTTCCCGCAGGGCACCGCACCGGGATCGGTGGTTGGCGACGAGCCGGCACCCGCCACGCTCGCGGCCGACGAACTTCGTGAGGAGACGGGCCTGCGGGCCGAGTCGATGGAGGTGCTCGGCCAACTCGATGTCGCGCCGGGCATGAGCAGTCAGCGCGGCTGGGTGTTCCTGGCGACCGGCATCACCGAGGGCGAGCACGAACGCGAACTCGAGGAGCAGGACATGCACAGCGAGTGGTTCACCGGCGACCAGATCGACCAGATGATCGTCGACGGCACCATCACCGACGCGCAGACGATGGCGGCGTGGATGATGCTGCGACTGCGCAGCGGATGACGTTGCCGCTCGTCGCGCTCGTTCCGATGAGAAACGGTGGCGGCGAGGGTCTAAACCCATGACCACTCGTTCCCGGATACCGAATAGGAGGGCTCATGCCGACTCGAGTGCACAACCTGGACGGTTACGGAACACCGGCGATCGAGTGGACCTCCGTGCAGGACCAACTGCGAAGGAACGTCCCGCAGGCGCCTGGCGCCGGAGGTCCGAGTCGTCACACCGTGTGGCTGACGACGACCGGACCGGACGGGCGTCCGCACGTCCGCCCGGTGGGCGCCGTACAGCGCGACGGCGCGTGGTACTTCAGCTCCAGCGGGGAAACCCGCAAGACGCGCCACCTCGACGCGGACGCGCACTGCGTGCTCTCGCTCGCGACCGACCCCTTCGACCTGGTGTTGGAGGGCAGCGCAACGCGCGTCACCGAGGCGGCCGAACTCGCCGCCGTCGCCGCGGTCTACGTCGAGCAGGGCTGGCCGTGTGAGGTCGACGGTGACGCGCTCACCGCGGAGTTCAGTGCTCCATCGGGTGGCAAGCCGCCGTACTACCTGTTCCGGATGGACCCTGTCACGGTGTACGCGTTCGGCACGAAGGAGCCGTACGGCGCCACCCGCTTCGACCTGTGAAGCGGCGTTCGTCAGCGCGCGTCGGCGTCGCGCATGACCCGCGCGATGATCTCGCCCACGGAGGGCAGGGTGCCGTGTCTGCGACGGATCACGTCGGCCACCAGCGCCGTCCAGCCGGTCTGGTGTGAGGCCCCGAGCCCGGCCCCATCGTCACCGTTGAAGTACTCGTAGAACAGCACGCCGTCGCGCCACCGCGGATCGGTCTGCAGACGCTCGACGCCACCGAAACACGGGCGCCGACCGTCCGCGCCGACGAGGAAGATGGCGATGAGACGCCTCCAGAGGTCGTCGGCCACGGCGTCGAGAGTCGTGTAAGTACCTGAGCCGGTGGGATATTCGATGGTGAAGTCGTCGCCGAAGAATTCGTGATAGCGCTCCAGCGCTCGCGCGATGAGATAGTTCAGCGGAAACCACACCGGCCCGCGCCACCTGGGATCGGTGCTCAGCGACGCCGCTCCGCGAGTGCGCGCAGGAAGAACGTCAGGTTGGCAGGACGCTCGGCGAGGCGACGGACGAAGTAGCCGTACCACTGGGTGCCGAAGGGCACGTACACCCTCACGTGGTTGCCCTCGTCGGCGAGCTTGCGCTGCTCGGCATCGCGGATGCCGTAGAGCATCTGGTACTCGAAGTCGTCGACGCCCCTGCCGAATTCGCGGGCCACGGCGGGCACCGCGTCGATGATCGCCGGGTCGTGCGAGGCCACCATCGGGTACCCCTCCCCCGCCATCAGCACGCGCAGACACCGCAGGTAGGAATCGGTGACCTCGTCGGCGCCGCGGTAGGCCACCGAAGCGGGCTCGTCGTACGCGCCCTTGCACAGGCGAATCCTGGCGCCCACCGACGAGCGCACGCGCGAGGATCCGACCGGGCCGCCGGCGAATTCCTCACAGTCGCCTTCCGTGCGCTTGAGGTACGCCTGCAGAACCGTTCCCAGCCAAGGGAAGTCGTTGCGCAGATCCCTGACGATCGACAGCGTCGAATCGGTCGTAGTGTGGTCCTCGGCATCGACGGTCACCCAGACACCGAGATCGCGCGCCCTGGTGCAGATGGCGTGCGCGTTCTCGAGGGCGATCTTCTCACCGTCGCGGGGCAGCGCCTGCCCGAGCGCGGACAGCTTGAGCGACACCTCCAGCGGTCGCGGACCGTCGCCCACCTCGTTGCGCTGGCCGAGGGCGTCGAGCAACTCGCTGTAGGCACGCACGGTGGCGTCGGCCGCGTCGGCGTCGGTGACGTCCTCGCCGAGGTAGTCGATCGAGACGAGCCGTCGCGAATCCCGAAGATCGGCAACGGAATTCAGGGCATCACCAACGGATTCACCCGGTACGAAGCGGTGCACCACTTGGCGTGTGGCGGGCAACCGCTCCGCCGTGCGCCGGAGCCCGTCGGACCTGGCGGCGGCCAGGATGGCGGGACGGGCGACCTGCTGGAAGAGGCCCATCGTCATCCCTCCATGTGGGGGTAGGTGTGGTTCACGGGCGGGACGAACGTCTCCTTGACGGACCGCGCCGACGTCCAGCGCAAGAGATTCAGCGGTGAGCCCGCCTTGTCGTTGGTGCCCGATGCGCGGGACCCGCCGAACGGCTGCTGGCCGACGACGGCGCCCGTAGGCTTGTCGTTGACGTAGAAGTTGCCTGCTGCGTGACGCAACCGGTCCTCGGCCGCCAGCACGGCCGCGCGGTCGTCGGCGATGACCGCGCCGGTCAGCGCGTACTTCGATCCGGCGTCGACGACGCCGAGCACGTCGTCCCAGCGGTCGTCGTCGTAGACGTGGACGGCGAGGATGGGTCCGAAGTACTCGTCTCTGAATGCCTCGTCGGTGGGGTCGTCCGACAGCAGCACCGTGGGGCGCACGAAATATCCCTCGGCGTCGTCGTATTCGCCGCCGACCGCGATCGTCACACCCGGGGCACTCTTCGCCCGCTCGATGGCGTTGACGTTCTTGGTGAAGGAGCGTTCGTCGATCAGCGCGCCACCGTAGTTGGACAGGTCCGTCACGTCGCCGTAGGTGAGTTCCTCGGTGGCGCCGAGGAAGTCGTCGCCCATCTGCTGCCACACCGATCGCGGGATGAACGCGCGCGAGGCGGCCGAACACTTCTGCCCCTGGTAGTCGAAGGCGCCCCGAATGAGCGCGGTGCGCAAGACGTCCGGACGCGCCGAGGTGTGGGCGACGATGAAGTCCTTGCCACCCGTCTCGCCGACGAGTCGCGGGTAGGTGTCGTAACGCTCGATGTTGGCGCCGACGTCCCGCCACAAGTGCTGGAACGTCGCCGTCGATCCGGTGAAGTGGATGGCCGCCAACCGGGGGTCGGGCAGTACGACCTCGGAGACGGCGTACCCGTCGCCCGCGACCAAATTGATGACGCCGGGCGGCAGGCCTGCCGCCTCGAGCAACTGCATCGTCAGGTAGGCCGAGTACGTCTGCGTGACAGACGGTTTCCACACGACGGTGTTGCCCATGAGCGCGGGTGCCGTCGGCAGGTTGCCCGCGATGGCGGTGAAGTTGAAGGGGGTGATCGCGTAGACGAAGCCCTCGAGCGGTCGGTAGTCCGTGCGGTTCCACACCCCGCTGGCGCTGATCGGTTGTTGCGCCATGAGCTCCCTGGCGAACGCCACGTTGAATCGCCAGAAGTCGGCGAGCTCACACGACGCGTCGATCTCTGCCTGGTACGCGGTCTTGGACTGGCCAAGCATGGTGGCGGCGGCGAGCTTCTCCCGCCACGGGCCCGCGAGGAGGTCCGCAGCGCGCAGTAAGACCGCGGCGCGCTCGTCGAATGGGGTGGCCGCCCATGCGCGCTTGGCGGCGATCGCGGCATCCACGGCCGCGGCCGCCTCGGCGTGGCCGCCGTTGGTCAGGGTGCCGAGCACCGCGCTGTGGCGGTGCGGCTGGACGACGTCGATGCGGTCGCCGCTGCCCATCGTGTGCCTGCCCGCGATGACGTGGGGCAGGTCGATGGGTCCTGCGGCGTTCTGGACGTCGAGCTCGGTGATGAGCCTGGCGCGCTCGGGGCTGCCCGGTGCGTACTCGTGCACCGGCTCATTGGTGGGGGCGGGTACGTCGGTGATCGCACTGAATGCACTCATGTGATCAGGGTCTCCCATCGCTGCACGTCACCCGTTGGCCGATCCGACAAACATTCCCGACCGTCCCAGTAGGATCGGCCAACGTGAAGGCTGCCGGCGTCGGACTCGGGCAGCTGCTCCTTGCGCTGGACGCGACGATGGTGACCCTGGTGGAGGCGCCGCGCGGTCTCGATCTTCCGGTGGCGTCCGCCGCACTGATCGATGCGGACGACGTCCGACTCGGCCTCGCGGTCGGCGCTGGCTCCGCCGACGTGTTCTTCATCCTCGGGGTCGGTGACGACGACGTGCTCGCGTGGCTGGTCGAGCAGACCTCGCGTCGGGTCCCGGCCGCGATCTTCGTCAAGGAACCGTCCGACGCGGTGGTTGCCCGTGCTGTCGCCGCGGGCACGGCCGTCGTCGCCGTCGAACCGAGGGCACGGTGGGAGCGGCTGTACCGCCTCGTCGACCACGTCTTCGAACACCACGGCGACCGGGCCGATCCGTTGCACGACTCGAGCACGGACCTCTTCGGCCTGGCGCAGTCGATCGCCGACCGCACGCACGGCATGGTCAGCATCGAGGACGTCCAGTCCCACGTCCTGGCCTACTCGGCCTCCAACGACGAGGCCGACGAGTTGCGGCGGTTGTCGATCCTCGGTCGCGCGGGGCCGCCGGAGCACCTCGCCTGGATCGGCCGGGCAGGCATCTTCGACGCCCTGCGCGCCACCGGCGACGTCGTCCGGGTCGACGCCAGGCCCGAGCTCGGCCTGCGCCCGCGCCGCGCGGTCGGGATTCATCACGTGGCCGCGGACCGCAGGCGCGGCCCCGTGTTCGCGGGCACCATCTGGTTGCAGGAGGGCGCCCGGCCGCTCGCCGAGGACGCCGACGAGGTGTTGCGCGGCGCCGGAGTGCTTGCCGCACGGATCATTTCGCGACTCGCGGCCACGCCGTCGACGCACGCGGTGCGGATCCAGGAACTCCTCGGGCTGCGCGACGTCGCGTTCGACGATTCGCAGGTGGCCGACGTGGCGCGCGAGCTCGGCATCGTCGCGGACGGGCGGGTCGCCGTGATCGGCTTCGACGGCGCTGCCGGTGCACCCGCGCGCCTCGCCGACGTCCTCGCCCTGAGCGCCAGCGCCTTTCGGCGGGACGCGCAGGTGGCGGCAGGTACGTCGCGCGTCTACGTACTGTTCCCGCACACCGGCAAGGCGTCTGCGGTCGCCTCGTGGATCCGTGGCACCATCGGCGCCCTGCGAGCCGAGCTCGGGATGAACTTGCGTGCCGTGATCGCCACTCCCTCAACGGGTTTGGCCGGAGTCGCTGCGGCGCGGGCCGAGGTGGATCGCGTGCTCGACAGCGCCGAACGGCATCCGGGTGCCATCGGTCAGGTGACGTCGCTCGCGGAGTCGCGCACCACCGTGCTCCTCGACGAGATTGTCACGATGATCGGCGCCGACGACCGCCTCGTCGACCCGCGGGTCGCCGAGCTGCGCGAGAAGGACCCCACGCTGGTGGAAACCCTCCGCGTGTACCTCGACAGCTTCGGTGACGTGTCGACGGCGGCGTCACA
>JAOPUT010000384.1 GCA_025963385.1 Mycobacterium sp. | reverse complement strand
CCCAGCGCGGCCGGTCGCCGAGACTGTGCTGCCAGTCCCAGGCGAACCGCTCGAAGCCGGCGGGACGGACCCAGCTCATCGAATGGTCGTGCAGGGCTGCGGTGATCTGGCCCAGCGTGTGGAAATCAGCCACCGTCAAGGTCTTCTCGTCGGGTTCGATGCCCGACACCATCGCGAAGTGCACGACGAAGCGCGCGGTGCCGTCCTGATCGACGGTAACGACGCGACGACCGTCCCGCGTGGGAAGCACCCTTGGCACCGTGACGTCCCCGCTGAGCCGCAGCGCCTCGAGCCAGTCGAGTTCGGACTCGATCTCGTGGTGGCGGTGATAGTCCTTACGGTGCACGCGCAGGATCGAAACGGTGCCGGTGTGCGGATCGGCGACCTCGTAGGTGGCGTTCTCGGAGAGGTTCAGCAGACGCAGGGTCGCGTCTGACGCCAGGTCGTACTCCGAGAGAGCGCGCGTGGCGATGTCGACTTCGTCGGAGACGAATGAGCTGCCGCTCACTGGCTCAGCTCGCCGTCGCCGCCGCGGCGGCCTTGCCCACCGCCACGTCCAACCGTTCCAGCACGTCGTCACACAGCTCGCGGGTCAGAAGCAGACCCGGTTTGAACTGCAGGACACGGGGATCCAGCGTCGAGAAGATCGCCCACACGCCGTTCTCGTACAGCTCGCGCATCACGAACTTGGCGCCCTCGGGGTGGTTGAACTCGAGGCCGATCACCACGCCATTCTGCCTGATGCCGACGAACCAGTCCGAGTAGTCGGCCCGGATGCGGGCCAGTCCCTCGGCGAACACTTCGGTGACGGCATGCACGTTGGACCTGACCTCGGGGCGGCCGGTGATCTCCAACGCCTTGATCGCGGCGACGCAGCCGAGCTCGGCACCGCCGAAGGTCGACATGTGCGCGAAGCCGTCCTCATCGAGCCACTGGGCGGCCCTGTCGCCCAGCAGCGCGGCAGCGATCGGGTACATGCCGCCCGAGAGGCCCTTGCCGGTGACGAGGATGTCCGGCTCGATCCCGTGCTTGGTGATACCCCACATCTCGCCGGTCCGCATCAACCCGGTCTGCACCTCGTCGGCGATGTACAGCGCGCCGTACCGCTCGGTCAGGTCCTTCACCGCCTCGAGGTAACCCGTTGGGGGAAGCGGGAATCCGTACGTGGCGGGGATGGTCTCCATGAGCACCGCGGCAACGTCGCCGCCGGAAAGGGCGCGGTCCATCGCGTCGACGTCGCCGAACGGGACCTGGATGAACTCATCGGGCCGATCGGAGAGGAACAGCTTGGAGAACCTGTCGTCGCCGGAGGCCACGGCCAGGCCGGTGTGACCGTGGTAGGCCTTGACGATCGACACGATCTTGCGGCGTTTGGTGGCGTGCCTGGCGCTCTTGAGCGCGATGTCGATCGCCTCGCCGCCGCCGGATCCGAACGCCACCTTGCTGATCGATGCAGGCGCCGACTCGACCAACCGCTGCGCCAGCGCCGACCTGGCGACCGACGGGAAGTGGTGGTTGCCCATGTCGAAGTGCTGCATGCCGTCGATGAGGGCGGCCATGATCTCGGGATTGCGGTGTCCGAGGTTGTAGGTGCCGCCGTTGAGGTGCATGTCGATCAGGCGCCGGCCACCCATGTCCCACAGGAAGTAGCCTTCCCTGCGGTCGATGACGAGGTCGACGCCCGCGTCGGTCCAGAACTGTGTCTTGTCCGGGTTCCAGTACTTCTTCGCCTGCTCGAGTACCTGCTCCTTGGACTCGAACGAGAACGTGCCGTAGTCGTACAACGAGGCTCCCTGAGTGAGACGTATCCAGCTTCCTGGTGGCCGTGAAGCCCTCACCCTAAAAAGGGCAACCATTTCTGTCAATTGGACGACCAAAGGTGTTGCGTTTGTCAAATGGTAGTGCCAATATACGGAAGTTCGACTGTGGGCCAGGCCACACCGATGGTAGGCCCACCTCTCGTCTCCCGCCGGAAGGATCCTCAGAGCAGATGACCGATCAAGTCGTATCCAGTGGTGAAAACACAGGTGACTCCGTCCAACGGCTGAAACGCAACGCAGTCGGCACCATCGGCGTCATCTTCATGGCGGTCGCCACTGCAGCCCCCATCACGGCGATGGTCGGCAACGTCCCCATCGCCGTCGGCTTCGGAAATGGTTCACACGCGCCTGCCGGCTACATCGTCGCGACCGTGGTCCTCGGGCTGTTCGCGATCGGTTACGCCACCATGGCCAAGCACATCACCGCGACCGGTGCGTTCTACGGCTACATCTCGCACGGGCTGGGACGCATCGTCGGCATGGCCAGCGGGCTGCTGATCACCATGGCCTACGTCGTCTTCGAGGCCTCGCTGATCGGCATCTTCTCGTTCTTCTTCCAGAACCTGTTGAAGTCGCAGTTCGACGTCACGATTCCCTGGATCGTGCCCGCCCTGCTGATGATGGTGCTCAACACGATCCTCACCTACTTCGACGTGAACCTGACGGCGAAGGTGCTCGGAGTCTTCCTGGTGACCGAGATCGTCATGCTGTCCCTTGGTGCCCTCGGCGTGCTGTTCAAGGGTGGCGGGCCCGACGGGTTCGCCGTCGCCGAGACGCTCAACCCGATCGGGGCGTTCACCCCCGCGGCAGTGGCCGGCGCCAGCGCGGGTCTCGGCCTGTTCTTCGCGTTCTGGTCGTGGGTCGGCTTCGAGTCGACGGCAATGTACGGCGAGGAGTCCAAGGACCCCAAGCGAATCATTCCGCGCGCCACCATGTTCAGCGTGCTCGGCGTCGGCATCTTCTACGTCTTCGTGTCGTGGATGGCGATCGCGGGCACCGGCCCGCAGAAGTCGGTCGACCTCGCGCAGAGCGCAGACACCGCGTCGGAGATCTTCTTCGGCCCCGTCCGCAGCACCTACGGCGAGTGGGCCATCACCATGTTCAACATCCTGTTGTGCACGGGCTCGTTCGCCTGCGGCATGGCCTTTCACAACTGTGCGTCGCGCTACCTCTACGCCATGGGCCGCGAGGGTTTGTCGAGCAAACTGCAGAAGACCCTCGGCGCAACGCATCCCACGCACGGCTCACCCCACATCGCGTCGTTCGTGCAGACCGGGATCACCCTGGTCCTGATCCTCGCCTTCTGGGCGGCAGGCATGGATCCCTACGTGCACATGTACACGCTGCTGGCCATCCTCGGCACGATGGCGATCCTGATCGTCCAGTCGCTCTGCGCCTTCGCGGTGGTCGCGTACTTCCACTTCCACAAGAACCACCCGTCGAGTGCGCACTGGTTCAAGACCTTCCTCGCGCCGTTGCTCGGTGGTATCGGGATGCTCTACGTGGTGTACCTGCTGTGGGTGCACAAGGACGCCGCCGCGGGTACCGCGTCGGGGACCCTGCTGTTCAAGCTGACGCCGTGGATCGTGGTCGGCCTGTTCGTGTTCGGTGCGGCCATGGCGCTCTACTTCAAGCTGCGCGATCCGCGCCGGTACGAGTTGATCGGTCGAATCGTGTACGAGGACAACGTCGTAAGAGACGAAGTCGTACGGGAGTAGGCGGTGCCGCATCCTCGCTTCGGTGAGAGGATGAAGACCCCACGACGAGGAGGAGGACCGGCCCGATGGATGTGGAGGGATACGTCCAACCGAACGAAGGGGATCTCGACCAGGGGCGGATGCGGATCCTCGACGCGAAGCCGGTGAACCTGGACGGCTTCAGCGTCACCAACCCGGACCTCGGGCTGGTGGCGATGCGCAGCCCCTTCGACCCCGAGCCGTCGCTCGTGGTGCAGGACGGCCCCGACGGCAGGCGGGTGGTCGAACTCGACGGCAAGGCCATCGACGACTTCGACGTGATCGACGAGTTCATCGCCATCTACGGACTGGACCTCGACGTCGCCGAGGAGGCGATGGCACTCGACGACCAGGCGCTGGCCCGCCTGATCGTCGACTTCGGCGTGCCCCGCGCCGAGGTGGTGCGCCTCGTCGGCGGCACCACACCCGCCAAGCTGGCGCGGGTCGTCGCACTGCTCAGCCCCGTCGAGATGCAGATGGCGATGACGAGGATGCGAGCAAGGCGCACGCCGAGCAATCAGGCGCACGTGACCAACCAGCTCGACGACCCGATGCTGATCGCGGCCGACGCGGCCAGCGCCGTCGCGTACGGATTCCGTGAGGTCGAGACGACCGTTCCGGTGCTGGGCGACGCTCCGTCCAACGCCGTCGCGCTGCTGATCGGCAGCCAGGTAGGCAGCCCGGGAGCCATGGCCCAGTGCTCGATCGAGGAGGCCCTCGAGTTGCGGCTCGGGCTGCGCGGGCTGACCAGCTACGCCGAGACGATCTCCATCTACGGCACCGAGCAGGTGTTCGTCGACGGCGACGACACCCCCTTCTCCAAGGCAATCCTCACGTCCGCCTACGCGTCTCGCGGGCTCAAGATGCGGGTGACCAGCGGGGGCGGCGCCGAGGTGCTGATGGGGGCTGCCGAGAAGTGCTCGATCCTGTACCTCGAGTCGCGCTGTGTGTCGCTGGCGCGGGCGCTGGGCTCCCAGGGCGTGCAGAACGGCGGGATCGACGGCGTCGGTGTGGTTGCCTCGGTGCCCGACGGCATGAAGGAGCTGCTCGCCGAGAACCTGATGGTGATGCTTCGCGACCTCGAATCCTGCGCGGGCAACGACAACCTGATCTCCGAATCCGACATCCGTCGCAGCGCGCACACCCTGCCCGTGCTGCTGGCGGGCGCGGACTTCATCTTCTCGGGATTCGGCTCGATTCCCCGCTACGACAACGCCTTTGCGCTGTCGAACTTCAACTCCGACGACATGGACGACTTCCTGGTCCTGCAGCGGGACTGGGGTGTCGACGGGGGGCTGCGCACCGTTCCCGTCGAGCACCTGGCGCGGGTGCGCCGCCGCGCCGCGACGGCCGTGCAGGCCGTATACCGCGACCTCGGTCTCGCAGACTTCGACGACGACCGGGTCGACGCCGTGGTGGTGGCCAACGGATCTCGCGATCTGTCCGTCGGCGATCCGAAGGCGGTCGCCGAGGCGGCCACCGCGATCGAGGCCAAGCAGCTGACGGTGTTCGACGTGGTCGCGTCTCTCAAGCGCACCGGCTACGACGAGGAAGCCGACGCCATCATGCACCTGACCCGTGAGCGGTTGCGCGGAGACCAGCTGCAGACCTCGGCGATCTTCGACGCGGACATGCGGGTGCTGTCCAAGATCACCGACCCGAACGACTATGCGGGCCCGGGGACCGGCTACGCGTTGACGGCCGAGCGGCGCGCGGAGATCGACGCCATCCGTCAGGCGAGGACGGCCAAAGAGCTGACCGCGGACCAGGCCGAGCACACCGACCACGTCACGTTCGCCGACATCGAGATCGCCAGGCAGGGAAGCGATCCCCGCGAGGTCTGCATCGGGCTCTCGCCCGCGCTGGGCCGCACCGTCTGGCTGTCGCTGTGCGGGCTGACCGTCGGCGAGGTGCTGCGGCAGATCTCGGCAGGACTCGAGGAGGAGGGCTGCGTGCCGCGACTGGTGCGGGTGCGATCCACCATCGACGTGGGTCTGATCGGGCTGACCGCGGCCCGACTGTCGGGCTCGGGTATCGGAATAGGGTTGCAGGGCAAGGGAACCGCACTGATCCACCGGCGCGACCTGGCGCCGCTGGCCAACCTGGAGCTGTTCAGCGTCGCCCCGCTGCTGACCGCGAAGATGTACCGCGAGTTGGGCAAGAACGCCGCCAGACACGCCAAGGGGATGGCCCCGGTCCCGATCTTCACCGGCGGCACCGACGAGTCCATCTCGGCGAGGTACCACGCCCGCGCCGTCGCGCTCGTCGCCCTCGAGCGCGACGCGAGCGAGCCGGGTGAGGCCCCGATGACGGTGGAGGTGAGGCGCTGATGAGCGCTTGCGCGAAGAGGAGAGGGTGCTGATGAGCGCTTGCGCGAAGAGGAGCGCGTGCCGATGAGCGAGGAGCGATTCACGGTCGAGGCGGCCGTGGACGGCAACCTGAGCCTGTCCGATCTTCGGATGGAGCCGGCGACACTGGCCCACCAGGCCGTCGTGGCCGAGGAGGGCGGCAATCCGCAACTCGCCGAGAACTTCTTGCGCGCAGCGGAACTCGCGCTCATCGACGACGAAGAGGTCATGCAGCTGTACGAAGCGCTGCGTCCGCACCGCTCCACCGCCGACGAACTGGAGGCACTGCGCGTCTCGCTCGAAAACCGAGGCGCCTCGCGCTGCGCCGAGTTGGTACGCCAGGCAGGCGTCGTCTACGCCAGGCGGGGTCTGTTTCGGTGACGATCGTGGTGGCCGGGGTGGACGTCGGCAACCACACCACGGAGATCGTGCTGGCGCGTATCGCTGCGGACTCGGTGGAACAGATCGCGCACGGTCAAGGACCCACGCGGGGACGCAAGGGCTCCAAGGAGTCCCTCGAGGGTGCGGCGGCACTGTTGCACAAGCTCGAAGTCGAGGCGGGCGTCGCGGCCGACGAACTCCTGCTGGCCGCGCTGCGGCCGGTCGACACCGCGACCGCACCGCTGCCGCCGCCGACCTCGCCGCGGTCGCCGGTGCGCAGCCTGCGCCAGATCGATGCGAGCACACCCGCGGGGACCGGTTTCGGCGTCGGTAGACACCGGCCGCTGAGCAGTCTGGCCGGCGACGTCGTCGAGGGCCCAGCCATCGTGTCGGTGGACGGCGCGACCGACTTCGAGGTGGCGGCCGAGGAGATCTCGGCGGCTGTGGGGCGCGGCTGGCACGTCGTCGGGGTGATCGCCGCGCAGGACGACGCCGTCCTCATCCGCAACCGGATCTCGATCGACGTGCCGGTCGTCGACGAGGTCGCCCTCGACGGGCTGGCGCCGGGGGCGTTGGTCGCCGTCGAGGTCGTCGCCGAGGGCCGTGCCTACCGCGCCATGGCGGATCCGATCGCGCTGTGCGTCGCACTGGAACTCGGGCACGATGAGATCCAGCACGTCGCCGAGTTCACCCGGGAGTTGGCGGATTCCCCTGCCATCGCGGTGACCCCCCGCATCGGTCCGCCCGACCCGCCGTCGGTCGACGGCGACTACGTGGACTGCACCGTCGACGGTGAGCGGGTGCGGTACTCGCCTGCTCAGGCGCACAGCGTGTTACGGCTCGCTCCACCCGGCAACGTCACCGAGGTTCGTCTGCACGCGATCAAGACGGCTCAAGACGGTCTCGCGGTCGACGACGCGTTCTTCACCGATCTGTCGTCGATCGACAACGGGGCGTGGCTGCGGCGCGGCGTCGCCGACACCCGCGGCACCGTCGTCGCCCTACTGGGGGCGGACCTCGTTGCCGACGCGGCATCGACACTGCAGGACCTCACCGGACGCCCGACCCACACGATCGCGACCGAACCCGACGCCGCGGCCGTCGGCGCCCACACCACCCCGGGGCTGCCCTCGGGCACCGTCGTGTGTGACATCGGCGGCGGCACGATCGATCTGATCGGCGCGGGGCTCGCGGTGACCGCGGCCGGTGCGGGCGAGGCGATCACCACCGCCGTGGCTCGGGTGCTCGGCATTCCCCGCGCACTGGCGGAACGGGTGAAGCGGACGCCCGCCCTGCGCGTGGAGGGGCCGCACGTCGCGCACGAGGAGGATGGCCGCCGTCTGTTCCTTGACAACCCGGCACCCGCCGACGCGATCGGTCGGTTGTGCACGCGGGGAAGCGCGGGGCTGGTGCCGTTCTCGAACAAACTGGCGGCCGAGGAATGGCGCAGTCTGCGACTGGCGATCAAGCAGGAGACCGTCGCCGCGAACATCGTCAGGTGCCTGCGCGCCTTCCCCGAACCGCCGCCCGCGCTGGTGCTGGCAGGAGGCGGCGCGCTCGACGACGAGCTGTTGCGCACCGTCGCCGAGGCGCTGCGGGCGACGGGGGTGGTCGTCGGGCGGGCGAGCATCGACGGGGTGCACGGCCCGCGGTTCGCCGTGGCGTCCGGGCTGGTGCACCTGTACGCGGCGCGGCCCCAGTTGCCGCGGTAGCCGGAGCCGAGATTCACGACGTTGATGACACCAATGCGCGTTTTCTACCCGAGGCCGGGAACGATGTCGCGGAGGTGGAAGGTCAGCGGTTGCTCGAGTTGGGCGTAGGTGCACGTGCGCGGGTCGCGGTCGGGCCGCCAACGGTTGAATTGCGCCATGTGGCGGAATCTTTCGCCCTCCATGTGCTCATAGCGGACCTCGACGACGCGTTCGGGGCGCAGCGGTACGAAGGACAGGTCCTTACCCGCGTTCCAGCGTGACCCGGCGCTGCGGGGTGATGGCTGCTCGGCCAGGTGTGCGGCCCAGTTCCACGGATGGTCGTCGAAAGGGGTTGTCAACGGCTGCAATTCGCTGAAGAGCTCGCGGCGCTTGGCCATCGGGAAGGCGCCGATGACGCCCACCGAGGCCAGCGTGCCGTCGTCGCGGTAGAGCCCGAGCATCAGTGAGCCGACCGCGTCGTTGCCCGATTTGTGCAGGCGGTAGCCGGCGACCACGCAATCGGCCGTCCGCTGATGCTTGATCTTGAACATCACGCGCTTGTTCGGCTGATAGGTGACCGTCAGCGGCTTGGCGACGACGCCGTCGAGGCCTGCGCCCTCGAACTCGTCGAACCAGCGCTGGGCGATGGCCGGATCGGTGGTTGCCGGGGTGACGTGGAACGCGGGGCCCGAGGCCGCCAGCGCCTCGACGAGGGCGGCGCGGCGCTCGGTGAACGGGCGGCCGGTGTAGTCGTCGTCACCGAGGGCGAGCAGATCGAACGCGATGAACGCGGCGGGTGTCTTCCCGGCGAGCATGCGCACCCGTGACGCGGCCGGGTGCAGGCGCAGCTGTAGGGCCTCGAAGTCCAGACCGTGCTCTGCGGCGATGACGATCTCCCCGTCGATCACGCAGCGGTCGGGCAACTCGGCGGCGGCCGCCTCGACGAGCTCGGGGAAGTACCTCGTCAGGGGCCGTTCGTTGCGGCTGCCCAGCTCGACCTCGTCGCCGTCGCGGAACAGGATCGACCGGAAGCCATCCCACTTCGGCTCGTACGAGGCATCCGGCGGCATGCCCGGGACCGACTTGGCCAGCATCGGGGAGATCGGCGGCATCACGGGTAGCTGCACCCGACCAGCTTCACACGCCCGGGTGATGAATTCGGCGTGCTCGGGAAGTCTCTACCGAGCGACCCCGCGCATACGTGAGGATGGAGACGTGCCCTCTTCTGCAGACCTACCGGTCATGCCGCCGATCGAGCCGATGCTGGCCAAGGCCGCCACCAAGGTGCCCGACGACCCCGGTGAGTGGTCTTACGAGCCGAAGTGGGACGGCTTCCGCGCCCTCGCGTTCCGCAACGGTGACGACGTCGTGCTGCAGTCCCGCAGCGGCAAGGAACTCGGCCGCTACTTCCCGGAACTGCTCGACGCGCTGCGCGACGAGCTGGCGTCGCGGTGCGTGCTCGACGGTGAGGTGGTGGTGCCGCGGGACGTCGACGGGCGCGTCCGGCTGGACTGGGAGTCGTTGAGCCAGCGCATCCACCCCGCCGAGAGCCGGGTGACGATGCTCGCCGAACAGACGCCTGCGCACTTCATCGGGTTCGACGCGCTGGCAACGGGGGATACGTCGTTGATGAAGGAACCGTTTAGTGTGCGACGATCGGCGCTGCTGGAGCTCGTCGAGGAGAAGACGTGGTGCCACGTCACCCGCACCACCGAGGACCCGGAACTCGGCGCGCAGTGGCTGACCACGTTCGAGGGCGCCGGTCTCGACGGCGTGATCGCCAAGCGGCTCGACGGCCACTACCTGCCCGGCAAGCGCGAGATGGTGAAGGTCAAGCACAAGCGCGACGCCGACTGCGTGGCCATGGGCTACCGCGTCCACAAGAGTGGGGAGGGCGTCGGATCGATTCTGCTCGGACTGTACCGCGAGGACGGTGAACTCCAGATGATCGGCGGTGCAGCATCATTCAGTGTCAAGGAACGGGTGAAGCTGCTCGCCGAGCTGGAGCCACTGCGCGAGGGTGACGTCCGGGATGGGGACCCGAGCAGGTGGAACTCCGCGGCCGACAAGCGGTGGATCCCGATCCGCCCCGAGAAGGTGGCCGAGGTGGCCTACGACCAGATGGAGGGCCACGCGGGACACGCTCAGCGCTTCCGGCATGCGGTGAAGTTCGTGCGGTGGCGACCCGACCGCGATCCGTCGAGTTGCACGTTCGCCCAGCTCGACGTGCCCCTGCACTACGACCTGTCCGATGTCTTGGAGAAGTCCGATGGCTGAGAAGTTTGGGGCGGCAATCGAAGTCGACGTCGACGGCGTCGCCGTCCGGCTGTCCAGCCCGGACAAGGTGTACTTCCCGAAGCTCGGCGCAGGCGGTACCAAGCGCGTGCTCTTCGACTACTACCTCGCGGTCGCCGAACCCATGGTCGCGGTGCTGCGGGACCGCCCCACCCATCTGCAGCGGTTCCCCGACGGCATCGATGGCGAGGAGATCTACCAGAAGCGCGTTCCCGCAAAGCATCCTGACTATCTCGAGACGTGTGAGGTGACGTTCCCCTCGGGGCGCACCGCGGATGCCCTGAAGGTGACCCACCCGTCGGCGATCGCATGGGCAGCGCAGATGGGCACTGTCACGTTGCATCCGTGGAAGGTCCGATGCCAAGACACCGAACACCCCGACGAGCTGCGCATCGACCTCGATCCGCAGCCGGGCACCGGATTCGCCGAGGCCCGCGAGATCGCGGTCGACGTGTTGAAGCCGGTGCTCGACGAGCTCGGCATCGTGGGCTATCCGAAGACGTCCGGTGGGCGCGGCGTGCACGTGTTCATCCGCATCAAGACCGACTGGGACTTCA
>JAOPUT010000359.1 GCA_025963385.1 Mycobacterium sp. | reverse complement strand
CCCAGCTCGACCATCCTGGCGATCAGCTCCGGCGGCAGGTTGTCGGCCACGTACCAGCCGAGGTCCTCGAGGACCTTGGCCGCGGTGCCCCGGCCCGCGCCGGACAGTCCGGTGACCAGCACGACGTCGATGCCGGCGGTCGGGAGGTCGTCGGCACGACCGTCCTGCAGATCCTCCGTCATGTCGTCGGTCACGCGCGATCCGCCTCCGGCTTCTCGCTGCACGTCATCCCCCGGCCCGTCATCCCGACACCTCGTCCTTGATCGTAGGCACCCCGAGTGCCTCGAGGACGGCGTTCGCCGTGGTCACTCCGATTCCTGGCACCGAGGTGATCTCCTCGACGCTGGCGTCCTTCAACCTGGCCACCGAGCCGAAGTGCGTCACCAACGCCTTGCGCCGGTGCTCCCCCAGTCCAGGAACGGAGTCTAGTGCCGACGCGGTCATGCGCTTCGACCGCTTGCTCCGGTGGTATGTGATGGCAAACCGATGAGCCTCGTCGCGGACGCGCTGGAGCAGGTACAGGCCGTCGCTGTTGCGCGGGAGGATTATCGGATCCGGCGCCGAGCCATCGAGGTTGGGCACCCAGATCTCTTCGAGCCGCTTGGCCAGTCCGATCACGGCCACGTCGGTGACGCCGAGTTCTTCGAGCACGGACGCGGCGGCGTTCACCTGCGGCGCGCCGCCGTCGACCACGAACAGGTTGGGTGGGTACGCGAACCGCGGACGCGCGCGAGCACCGTGTTCCTGTGCCTTGGCATCCACCAGTGGCGCCTGGGCATCGGCCACGTGCCTGGCGAAGCGCCGACGCGTCACCTCGGCGATCGACGCGACGTCGTCGGACCGCCCATCCCCGGCTGCCTCGCGGATGGCGTAGTGCCGATAGTCCGACTTACGCGGCAGCCCGTCCTCGAACACCACCAGCGACGCCACCACGTCCGTGCCCTGAACGTGACTGATGTCCACGCACTCGATGCGAAGCGGTGCGTCGGTGAGACCGAGGAACTCCTGGATGCTTTGCAGCGCTTCGGATCTGGCGTTGAAGTCCCCAGCCCGCTTGAGCTTGTGCTGTTGCAGCGCCTCCTGCGCGTTGCGGTGCACCGTCTCGGCGAGCGCACGCTTGTCACCCCGGACCGGCACCCTCAGCTGTACGTGCGAGCCACGCAGCCCGCTGAGCCACGCGGAGAGCTCGTCGGCGTTGTCGGGCAGTACCGGAACCAGGACCTGCCTCGGCACCAGGTTCGTGGCTTCGTCTACTCCGGCGGCACCAGCACCACTCAGCTCGGCCTGGTCGCCGTAGAACTGGGTCAGAAACTGTTCGACCAGGTGTTCCTGCCCTGACGTGCCCGGCTCGCCCGACTTCTCGACCACCCAGCCACGCTGGCCGCGCACCCTGCCGCCACGGACGTGGAAGACCTGCACCGCGGCCTCGAGTTCGTCGTCGGCGAACGCGACGACGTCGGCGTCCGTGCCGTCACCGAACACGACGGTCTGCTTCTCCAGCGCGCGCTTGAGCGCGGAGATGTTGTCCCGCAGCCGCGCGGCCCGCTCGAAGTCCAGCTCCTCGGCGGCCGCGTTCATCTGCTGCTCCATGTCGCGGGCCAGCCGGTCGGTCTTGCCCGCCAGAAAGTCGCAGAAGTCCAGCACGATCCTGCGATGCTCCTCGGCACTGACCCTGCCGACGCACGGCGCCGAGCACTTGTCGATGTACCCGAGGAGGCAGGGTCGACCGATCTGGTTGTGCCGCTTGAATACTCCGGCCGAGCAGGTACGGGCGGGAAAGACCCGGGTGAGCAGATCGAGCGTTTCGCGGATGGCCCAGGCGTGCGAGTAGGGACCGAAGTAGCGCACGCCCTTGCGCCGGGGACCGCGGTAGACGAACAACCGCGGATACTCCTCGTTGAGTGTCACCGCCAGAACCGGGTACGACTTGTCGTCGCGGTAGCGGATGTTGAAGCGTGGATCGAATTCCTTGATCCAGTTGTATTCCAGCTGCAGAGCTTCGACTTCGGTGCCGACGACCGTCCACTCGACACTGCCCGCGGTCATCACCATCTGCCTGGTGCGCGGGGCGAGGCCGGACAGGTCGGCGAAATAGGAGTTGAGTCGGCTTCGCAGGCTCTTGGCCTTGCCGACGTAGATCACCCTGCCGTGCGGATCGCGGAACCGGTAGACGCCGGGCTCGACGGGTATCGAGCCCGGGGCAGGCCGGTAAGTCGCTGGATCAGGCACGTGTTCCAGGTTAGTGCGAGGCGCTGACGGCGCCTGCAAGGCCGTCGATGAAATCGCAGTAGGCCGAGGCCTTGGCCACGTAGTTGGTGAACAGGTCGTAGCTGGCCGCTCCCGGCGACAGCAGCACGACGTCGACGTCGGGCAGTGCCGCCGCCGTGCGCACCGCCTCTTCGAGACTGTGCACCAGGTGGGTTCTGGCCGGATGATCCCGCGCGAACCCCCGACCGATGTCGATGCCGTTGGTCGGCGCCTGGATCAGTGACACCCGACGCTCACCGCCGCGCAGGTATCGATCGAGCTGGTCATAGTTCAGCTGACGGTCCATCCCACCGACGATCAGGGCGACGTGCTCGTCGGGGCCCATCGCCCGCAGTGCTGCGGTCACGCTCTCACCCGTGGTCGCCAGCGTGTCGTCGATCCACCGGATGCGGCCGGTGGTCCGCACGGTCTGCAGCCGGTGCGGCAGGCCCTCGTAGGTGCGCACCGCCGCGTCGAACTCGTCGGGCGTCACCGGTCTGCCGATCACCTCCTCGGCGGCGGCGACGGCCAACGCCGCGTTCACGGCGTTGTGCTCATAGGTCATCACCGGTCGTCGAGACCGCGCCCCGTCGCCTGGCTCGCCCAAGGCGGCCCGCCGCGCAAGAACCGGATCGACGAGGCGCACGTCGGGCTCGAGCGGTGAGATGCCGAGGCGTTCGAGGATGGCGACCACTTCCGGCGTGGTCACCAGGGCACGGGCGCCGTTGCGGAAGACGTTCGCCTTCGCGAGGTAGTACGAGTCCCTGTCGCCGTGCCAATCCAGGTGATCCTCATAGAGATTCGTGATCACCGCCACCGCAGGCGACGTGGTCAGCAGCGCAGACTGCTGGCTGGACAGTTCGGCGACCACGACGGCGCCGTCGCCGGGCGCGAGATCCGACAGCGGCGTGCCGATGTTGCCCGCCACGACGGCGTCGACACCGATCCGCTGCAAGAGGTGACCGAGGAACGACGCGGTGGTGCTCTTGCCCTTCGTCCCGGTGACCCCGATGGTCGCCGCGCCGTAGCGCGACATGAACCAGTCGGCCGCGCTGGAGATCCGGCTCCCCGAGCGCCGCAACTCCTCGAAGACGGGCTGTCGCCACGGCACGCCGGGGCTGACGAAGACGACGTCGCACGCACTCAGCCGGGCGAGATGCTCGGGTCCGCGGAACACCTCGAGGTTCGCGATCCCCTCCGGCTCCTCGTAGGGCCGACGTCCCATGTCGTCGACGGCTTCGATGCGCGCTGCTCCCGCGGCGGCCGCGGTCCTCGCCATCGAGATGCCCTCGCGGCCGAATCCCCAGATGCCGACGGTCAGGCCGGCGAGGTCGGACGGTGCCGGGCTGCTCATGGCAGGGCCAGCGCCGCCACGTACCGCGCGGGAACGTAGTTCTCGCCCACCTGCTCCGAGTCGTTCGAGGCGGCGACCTTCTCGAGTTCGTCTCGGCGCGAACGGAACTCCTCGACCAGCGGCACACCGCGCCATTCGTCGGCGTCGAGCACCGACACCAGCGATTCGGCCGCCTCGTAGTATTCGCCGACGCACTCGAACGGCTTGTGCACGCCGAGGCCGACGATGTCCTCGAAGCCGAGTCGGTTGTCGACGTCGGCGAACAGGTCATGGCCGAAGATCGCCTCGACCTCCGCGCGACCCAGCCGCGGCGCCATGAGGCCGAAGACGAAGAGACACTTGGGACAGTGCCCACACCATGTCGCGCCGCGGCGCCCCTCGTCGATGGCGAACGGTCGGTTGCAGCTGATGAAGTCGCGGAAGTACTGCGGGCTGTTGCGGAACCTGTCCGCGATCTCGGACTCCGAGAGCGGCCGGAGCAGCGAGAAGTAGCGGTCGGGGTTGAACCCGTACCCGGTGAGGGTGTCCCGCAGCAGCGTCTCGTACGAAATGCTCTTGGACCATTGGTGATTGACGTCGCGACCCTGCCAGGTGATGTTGCCGACGTTGGACGAGCGCTCGTTGGAGAGCACGACCGGGCCGAGACCGTTCGCGTCGGCGACGATCAGCCCGATCACGCTGTTGATCGCGGTGACCGGGACGTGCCCGTTGTGCGCGCCCTCGGCGTTGGCCTCGATGAGCCTGCGGTCGATGCGGCGTGTCACCCGCACACTGTCGAGGCCGCTGATGTCGATGCACCGGTCGATGGGGTCGAACTTGTTGACGCTGAACAGCGTCGGGCGGAAACCCTGCCGCTTGAGCGCTTCGATGCTCACCACCGAGTCCTTGCCACCGCCGACGGGGACCAACGGTTGCGCATCGGCGTCCCAACCGTCGCCGTCCCACTTGTCGAAGCCCACCGGCACCGGCGGCGCCTCCGGCCCCACGACCTTGGGTGTCAAGGCGTCGGGAAGCGAGTTGCGGTACGCGAATTCGCCGAGCCCACCCGCGATGAGCTCACGCAGGTAGTGACGCTCGAATTCGCCGGTGGCGAAGGTGATCTCGATGCGCGGCGGAGCGGCGGCCTTGAAGTAGCTCAGCGAGCAGGTCAGTGCCAGCAGCCGCAGCAGCCGGTCGTCGGGCAGGCGATCGCCGAGTGCCGCGCCGAAGTCGACCACCTCGGTGAAGGACACGTCGTCGGTCCCCTCGCCGCGCAGTGTGTAGTGCGCGGCGAACGTGCCGTCGGCTACGTCGTAGCCGTCGATCGTCATGGCGCGGAACGCCGTCGGGTCGAAACCGTTCATGACCACCTCGCGAACGACGGGACCACCTCGTCGGAAACGGGGAACCGCGTCCCGGCGAGCTCGGCGACCGGATGCGTCTCGAACCGGGGCGAGACCCACCACACCAGCCACGCGTCGGTCGGTGGCGCGGGGACGAGGTCGATCTCGTCGATGAGATCGCACCGCGCCAGCTGGTCGAGGACCGACGTGGGCTCTGGATTCTCGACACCGACGACACCGCCAGAGGTCTCGAACACCAGGGCGCCCAGCATCGGCTCACCGCTCGTCAGTGCATCGACGTAGCCGCGCCCGTTCAGCCAGCGTTCACGCTGATCGAGTTCACCCCTGCTGGTGGTCCTGGCGGCCATCCTTCGCCACCATGGATCGGTGGCGCGGTGTGCGTGCGGCACGGACTCGTCGCCGATGAGGCGAACTGGATCGGACCGCAGCGGCCGTACCGCCGTTCCCGCGACGAGGATCTGCGGGGAGCCGTCCGCCTCGACGATCGTGACGGTGGTCGCGACGAAGTCGGGTTGCGCCTCGGCGAACTCTGCGAGCGCGGCTGCCAGTTCGGCAGGACTTGGCATGGCGATGCCGAAGAACTCGGCGGGGTCTCTCAGGTAGCGCCAGACGTACCCGGCGTCGGGTGGGCGGCCACCTGCCATCGGGATCGTGAGCGTGGGCCACGTCCCGGGACGCGCGATGAGCGTGGTGGCGCATAGTACTTGAGTGTCGGTTTCCAGAGTGGTCACCGACGTGCGAAAATGGGTCACTATCAGCACATTCTAACGTACTGCGTAAGGAGTCATGCGACGCCGCATGAGTGCCCCGACGGTCACCCGACTCGCCGAATCGGACTGGCGCGTGTTCGCCACGCTCCGACTTCGGGCGTTGACCGACACCCTCGGCACCGGCGACCAGCAGTACCGCCAGGAAATCACGTTCACGGCCGCTCAGTGGCGGCGGCGACTCCGGGCCCATGCACAGTTCGCGGTGCGCATCGACGATGACCTGGTGGGGCTCATCGGCGCCCAGCGGCAGAGCACCGACGCGGTGTACCTGTATTCGTTGTGGCTGGAACCACGGATGCGTGGCCGCGGGCTCGGACACGACCTGGTGACCGCCGCCGTCGACTGGGCCCGTAGTCAGCGGGCCCGCATCGTGACGTTGCGCGTCGATTCGGACAACACCGCGGCTCTCGGCGTCTACGAGCAGTTGGGGTTCGGCGTGGTCGACGTCTCGGCCACGGCCGCCGAGCTCACGATGTCGCTGAACGTCCGTTGACGTCGGGGCGGTAACGCGCCAGTAGCGCGCGCACGGCGTCCATCGCGTCGACGGCGCGCTCCTTGTCGACCGACTGAATCGCCATCAGCGGAATGTACTCGTCGTCGGGCAGGTCGACCCGCGCCCAGCGGGCCCCCGGGGGGAAGGACACGTCGACGACGTTGGACCACGGAATGAGCCGGTAGCCCAATAGATTTCGGACGAACATACCGTCGGGACCGACCCGTAACCGCGGCCTGGCGAACAGCAGGACCAGGCAGCCGATGATGACGCCGAGCAGGCCGATGGCGACCTGGTCGGCGGTCTGGAAGATCACGCCGGACGAACGAATCTTGAGCAGGAAGCCGACCGTGATGTGGGCGGCGGCGATCAGGAACGCGGCGCCGTAGGCGAAGTAGGGCGTCAGGTGGGGCCTGACCTCGAGGTCACAGCCGGGCGCGGTCACGTCGTCTTGCGCAGGTCACGCAGCGTCAGTGCGGTCGAAAGCGCCGCGGCGGCCGCTTGTGCGCCCTTGTCCTCGGCCGACCCTGGCAGGCCGGCGCGGTCGAGAGCCTGCTGCTCGTCGTTGGTGGTGAGGACGCCGTTGGCGACCGGTGTGCCCTCGTCGAGCGATACCCGGGTCAGGCCCTGAGTGACCGCGTCGCACACGTAGTCGAAGTGCGGAGTCTGACCACGAATCACCACGCCGAGTGCCACCACGGCGTCATGCGACTTGGCCAATTGCTGTGCCACGACCGGTATTTCGATGGCGCCCAAAACACGGATCACGTCGGGATCGGTGACACCCGACGCCGCGGCCGTTCTGCGCGCACCATCGAGAAGGGCATCGCAGATGGTGGTGTGCCAAGTGCTTGCGACGATCGCGAGCTTCAGCCCCGCGGCGTCGACGGCAGGCATGTCCGGGACACCGGCGGCCCCACTCACTTGGTCGCTCCTCCAGGGTCGGTCGCCGTCGGAGGCAACCGGTCGCCGAGCAGATAGACACCCTCGTCGTAACCATTCATCTTGACGGCCTCGTCGAAGTCCTCGAGCCCGGTCAGGTCGTGGCCCATCCGGTCGCGCTTGGTCATCAGGTAGCGGATGTTCTCGGCGTTGGCGCGCACCGGCAGCGGCACCCGCTCGATGATGTGCAGCCCGTAACCGTCGAGGCCCACGCGCTTGGCCGGGTTGTTGGTCAGCAGCCGCATCGACCGGATCCCGAGATCGACGAGGATCTGCGCGCCGATGCCGTAGTCCCTGGCATCGGCGGGCAGGCCGAGCTTGAGATTGGCGTCGACGGTGTCCTCGCCCGCATCCTGAAGCTGGTAGGCCTGCAGCTTGTGCAGCAGGCCGATGCCGCGACCCTCGTGACCGCGCATGTAGAGGACCACGCCGCGGCCCTCGCGGGCGATCATGGCCATGGCGGCATCGAGCTGCGGACCGCAGTCGCAGCGTTGCGACCCGAAGACGTCGCCGGTGAGGCACTCCGAGTGGACGCGGACCAGCACGTCATGCCCGTCGCTGTCGGGTCCGGTGATGTCGCCGCGCACCAGCGCGACGTGCTCGACGTCGTCGTAGATGCTGGTGTAGCCCACGGCGCGGAACTCGCCGTGGCGGGTCGGGATGCGCGCCTCGGCGATGCGCTCGATGTGCTTCTCGTGCTTGCGCCGCCACTCGATGAGGTCGGCGATCGAGATGAGCGCGAGGTCGTGATCGTCGGCGAACACCCGGAGCTCGTCGGTCTGGGCCATCTCGCCCTCGTCCTTCTGGCTGACGATCTCGCAGATGGCGCCCGCCGGCTGCAGACCCGCGAGCCGCGCCAGGTCGACGGCGGCCTCGGTGTGGCCGGGACGGCGCAGCACGCCACCTTCCTTGGCGCGCAGCGGAACCACGTGTCCTGGCCTGGTGAAGTCCTCGGCGACGGCGGCCGGATCGGCGAGCAGCCGCATCGTCGTCGCACGGTCGGAAGCCGAAATACCGGTTCCCACACCCTTTTTCGCGTCGACGGTGACGGTGTAGGCGGTGCCGTGCTTGTCCTGGTTGACGGCGTACATCGGCAGCAGGCCGAGACGGTCGCAGACCTCGCCCGACAACGGAACACACAGGTAGCCGGACGTGTAGCGGACCATGAACGCGACGAGCTCGGGAGTGGCCTTCTCCGCGGCGAAGATCAGATCGCCTTCGTTCTCGCGGTCCTCGTCATCGATGACGACGACGGCCTTGCCAGCCGCGATGTCGGCTATCGCCCGTTCGACGGAATCCAGCCTCGTCATCCCTGCCACCCTTGCCGTCCCGGTCGGGACCCTCGTGCAAACCGCCCTACAAAAGCCATCACTGTCCTTGCGACGTCACTCAGTATGAACCAATCCGGCGCGAGTCTTATTGCCCGCTCCCGCCAGGCGCTCTGAACTGCGCGGACGTTGCGATCAGGCCTTGCTCGAAAGCAGCCTTTCGACGTACTTCGCAATCACGTCCACCTCGAGGTTCACCGCGGTGCCCACCGCGGAGCGTCCCAGCGTCGTCATCTGCAGTGTGGTCGGGATGAGCGACACCTCGAACCAGTCCTCACCCAGGCCAGACACCGTCAGTGAGATGCCGTCGACGGTGATCGACCCCTTCTCCACGACGTAGCGCGACACCGAGTCCGGCAGCGAGATCCGCACCACTTCCCAGTGCTCCGACGGCGTCCTGGCCATTACCTCACCGGTGCCGTCGACGTGGCCCTGCACGATGTGCCCGCCCAGCCTGCTGTTGACGGCCGCGGCGCGTTCGAGGTTGACGTGGCTGCCCACCCCGACTCCTTGGAGGCTGGAGCGGTTGAGGGTCTCCGCCATCACGTCCGCGGTGAAGGCGCCGTCCGGCAACAGATCGACGACCGTGAGACAGACGCCGTTGACGGCGATCGAGTCGCCATGGCCGGCATCCGTCGTGACGAGCGGACCGCGGATGACGAAGCGGGCGGCGTCGGCCAGGTCTTCCTTGCCGACGACCTCGCCAAGCTCCTCGACGATTCCGGTGAACATGCGGTCCAGGCTAGTCGGACAGGTGCTTCTCACCGAAGTACGTGGCCACCGGGTTGTCGTTGAAGTTGGCGATCGGACGGTAGCCCTCGCGCTCGTAGAACCCCTGCGCATGCGCCTGGCGCGGCCCGGTGTCGAGCCTGGCGATCGTGTAGCCGAGCTCTCGCGCGGCATTCTCCAACGCGTGCAACAGTTCTCGCGCCACACCTTGGCCGCGGGCGGCGGGCACGACGTACATCCGCTTGATCTCGCACGCACCGTCGGGCAGTCGTTTGAGACCACCGCCACAGACGGCGACACCGTCGCGGTAGCCGACGAGGAAGACCCCGCCCGGTGGACCGAGCTCCGCCGGACCGGCCTTGGGCATGTCGGGTGAGTCCAGGTCGAGACCACCCGAACCGGTACCGCCGACGTCCCAGTACAGCTCACGCATCTCCGCAACCATCGCCGCGACGAGCGCAGCGGCGTCACCGAAGTCGGACGGGACGGGTCGAAAGACCAGCTCAGTGGGCATGATTCCACTTCTACCGGGTCCCCGGGGCAAAGGTCCACCCACCTTTACCCACTACGATGCAACCATGCAGACGCGCCCTCGCATTGCCGTCCTCGTGTCCGTCCTAGCTGCTCTCCTGCTCATCGCGGGATGTAGTTCCTCGACAAAGTCCGACCAACCACTCCCCGATGCGGCCTCGCTGCTCAAGGATTCGAACCAGACCACCAGAAAGCTCCAGAGCGTGCACCTGGTGCTGACGGTCACCGGCAAGATCGCCCAACTGCCGATCGAAACGCTCACCGGCGACCTGACGAACACCCCTGCCGTGGCCGCTCAGGGCAAGGCCAGCATCATTGCGTTCGGCCAGACGTTCAAGGACGTCGACTTCGTCGTCGCGGACGGCAACCTGTACGGCGCGCTGACGCCGGGCAGCTTCACCAACTTCGGGCCTGCGGCCGACATCTACGACGTGTCGAAGATCCTGAACCCCGACGTCGGTCTGGCGAACGTCCTCGCGAACTTCACCGATGCGAAGTCCGACGGACGCGAGAACATCGGTGGGGTCGACACCGTCAGGGTTACCGGCAACGTCAGCGCCGAGGCCGTCAACGGCCTCGCCAATCTCGGTGCGACCGGCCCGGTTCCCGCCACCGCCTGGATCAAGGAGGACGGTGACCACGAGCTGATGCAGGCCAAGCTCGAACCAAGTCCTGGCAACAGCGTGCAGATGACGCTGAGCGACTGGGGCAAGAGCGTCACCGTCACCAAGCCCGCCGCATAATGCCGGGGGCCCACGGCATCGCCGAACCGAAGGCGTCCAGCAGGCGGATCGCGATCACCGCAGGCGGTCTGGCCGTACTGCTGGGTGCGCTCGACACCTATGTCGTGATTTCGATCATCAACGACATCATGCGGGACATCGGGATCGCGCTGAATCAGATTCAGCGCGTCACCCCGATCATCACCATGTACCTGCTGGGCTACATCGCCGCCATGCCGCTGCTCGGCAGGGCGTCAGACCGGTTCGGCCGCAAGCTCGTTCTCCAGTCGAGCTTGGCCGCCTTCGCCGTGGGCTCAGTGGTGACGGCGCTCTCGGATGACGTGTTCATGATGGTCATCGGGCGCACCATTCAGGGCACGGCCAGCGGCGCGCTGCTGCCGGTGACCCTGGCGCTGGCCGCCGACCTGTGGAGCGCGAAGAACCGGGCCACCGTGCTCGGCGGCATCGGTGCGGCCCAGGAACTCGGCAGCGTGCTCGGCCCGCTGTATGGCGTTGCGGTGGTGTGGGCACTGACCACGTGGCGCGACGTGTTCTGGATCAACGTGCCACTGGCGATCATCGCCATGGTGATGGTCCACTTCAGCTTGCCGTCGAAGGACACGGAAGGGCCGAGGGAGAAGGTCGACGTCGTCGGCGGCCTGCTGCTCGCGCTCGCCCTGGGGCTCATGGTGTTCGGCATGTACAACCCGTCGCCCGACGGCAAACAGGTCTTCCCCAGTTGGGGCCTGCCGGTGCTGGGCGCCGCGCTCGTCGTCGTCATCGCGTTCTTCGCATGGGAGAAGTTCGCGCGCACCCGGCTCATCGACCCGGCAGGCGTGAAGTTCCGACCATTCCTCGCGGCCCTGGCGTCATCGCTGTGCGCAGGTGCGGCGCTGATGGTGACGCTGGTCAACGTCGAACTGTTCGGCCAGGGCGTGCTCGGCAAGGAACAGAACGAAACCCTCTTCCTGCTGCTGTGGTTCCTGGGCTCACTCCCGATCGGCGCCCTGATCGGCGGATGGGTCGCCACCAGGGTCGGTGACCGGATCGTGGCCTTCGTGGGCCTCCTGATCGCCGCCTTCGCGTACTGGCTGATATCGCACTGGACGGTGGACGTGCTGTCCGCGCGTCACGACCTCGGCGTGTTCACGCTGCCCGCGTTCGACACCGACCTGGTGTTGGCAGGCCTCGGCCTCGGCCTCGTCATCGGACCGCTGACGTCGGCGACGCTGCGCGCGGTCCCCGGGGCCCAGCACGGAATCGCCTCTGCCTCGGTCGTCGTCTCCCGCATGATCGGCATGCTGATCGGGCTGTCGTCGCTGAGCGCGTGGGGCCTGTACAAGTTCAACCAGTACCTCGCGGAGATGCCGAAACCCAAGGGGACCAACCTGATGGAGATCGGGGCCCAGCTCGCGGCCAACGTACGGACCGCCTACACCATGCAGTATGGCCAGATCTTCTTCATCACCACGATCGTCTGCGTGGTGGGCGCACTCTTCGGTCTGCTGATCACCGGCAAGAACGAACACGCCGACGAACCGGACACCGAGTCGGAGAGCATCGGCGCCCAGAGCTAGCCGGTCAGCAGCGTTCGACGCCCGGGCTGATCAGTTTGAGCTCGTCACGTTCTTCGACGTCCGAAGTGCTCAGTACCGCGCGCAGTGGGCGGCAGACCATCTGCATGATGGTGTTCTGATCGACGGGGCGAAAGCTGAGCCAGTCCTGCAGTGCAGTCATTGCTCGTCCTTCTTCATTGGGCCGGATTGGCCACGACTCTGAACCCGATTTTACGGGGACGGCCGACTCCAACCCGGTCCACGCGGGGCGGGTGAGGTCTCGAACGGGTAACGAGTCACCGAACGGACGCCATTAGCGCGTGACGCGAGTCACATTGGCGGCCAAAGGAATTTCAGGTCTCACCATTTTCGGGAACCGCAGGGCTCAGCTGGGCACCATGCTGACGCGGAGGTCGGGCCCCAGGCGGAGCACACCGTCGTACCGCCACCGCTGAGCCTGGACGATGCTCGCGACGCCGACGTCGTCGACCGCGGTGACGGGACCACCGAGCAGAATC
>JAOPUT010000337.1 GCA_025963385.1 Mycobacterium sp. | reverse complement strand
CGCGCCGATGATGTCGGCCTGCAGCATGCCGAGGCCGAAGACCGGCCACGGCGTGCGCGCCACCCACCGAACGAATGCGGTGATTCGCCCGATCGGTGGTGCCTGCGCGGTCATTCGACAACCGTATCGGTCCCCGGGGACCGATACGGGCGCTGTTCACCGGCGTCTTCGCCGAGTGTCGCCCCGGAGCACTAGGGTGACCTCTCGATGAGCGGTGTTTTCTCGCGTCTGGTCGGTCAGGACGCCGTCGAAGCCGAGCTGGTTGCTGCCGCGCAGGCGGCTCGCGGTGATTCGGCTCACAACCCGCTGGCCGCGGGTGCCATGGGTGGCCGCATGACGCACGCGTGGCTGATCACCGGGCCGCCCGGCTCCGGCCGATCCATCGCGGCGGTGTGCTTCGCCGCGGCCCTGCAGTGCACCTCCGACGGTGTGCCGGGGTGCGGCGAATGCCGCGCCTGCACCACCACGATGGCCGGCACTCACGGTGACGTGCGGCGGATCATCCCCGAGGGCCTGTCCATCGGCGTCAGGGAGATGCGCGACATCGTCCAGATCGCGTCGCGGCGGCCCGGCACCGGCCGCTGGCAGGTGGTGGTCGTCGAGGACGCCGACCGCCTCACCGAGGGCGCCGCGAACGCACTGCTCAAGGTGGTGGAGGAGCCGCCCGCCTCGACGGTGTTCCTGCTGTGCGCGCCGTCCGTCGATCCCGAGGACATCGCCATCACGCTGCGTTCGCGCTGCCGCCACGTGGCCCTGGTGACGCCGCGGCTCGAGGCGATCGCCAAGGTGCTCGTCGACAACGACGGCATGACGGAGAGGGACGCCATGTGGGCGGCCTCGGTCAGCGGCGGCCACGTCGGGCGTGCGCGCAGGCTGGCCACCGACGAGCAGGCCAGACACCGCAGGGAACGCGCGCTGGGGCTGGCCCGCGACGCGGCGACGCCCGCCCGGGCGTATGCCGCTGCCGAGGAGCTGGTGGCCACCGCCGAGGACGAGGCGAAGGCCCTCACGGGCGACCGCAACGAGGCCGAGACCGAGGAACTGCGGACGGCGCTCGGCGCGGGCGGCACGGGCAAGGGCGCCGCCGGGGCGCTGCGTGGTGCCACCGGGGCGCTGAAAGACCTTGAGAAGCGCCAGAAGTCGCGTCAAACGAGGGCGTCCCGCGATGCGCTGGATCGCGCGCTGATCGACCTGGCGACGTACTTCCGCGATGCCCTGCTGGTGTCGTCGGGCGCGGGCGCCATCCAGGCGAACCATCCGGACATGGCGGACAAGGTCGCGGCGATGGCCTCCCACGTCCCGCCCGACCGTCTGCTGCGATGCATCGAGGCGGTGCTCGAGTGCCGCGAGGCGCTCGCGGTCAACGTCAAGCCGAAGTTCGCGGTCGACGCGCTGGTGGCGACGTGCGGGCAGGCCCTGCGCGGCTGACGCGGGCAGCGAATTGGGTCCGCGCGCACTGCTGTCGTAGACTCGTCCCGCCCGTGCGACACATGCTCTTCGCGCAAGCGCTCATCGGCGGGCATGCCGCCTTAGCTCAGTCGGTAGAGCATCTCACTCGTAATGAGAAGGTCCCGGGTTCGATTCCCGGAGGCGGCCCCACCTCTTCGCTCAGTCCTCGGCGAGCGCCTTCGCCGCGACGTTCCTGGCGCTGACCGCCGCGGGGAAGCCTGCGTAACCGCTGGCGTGATAGATCACCTCGGCGAGTTCGTCGTCGGTCAGGCCGTTGGTGCGCGCGATCTTGAAGTGGAAGTGCAGTTCCTCGCTGGCGCGCAGCGCGACGAGGATGCCCAGGGTGACGAGGCTGCGGTCGCGGCGGCTGAGTCCCTCGCGTGCCCACAGCCTGCCGAAGACGCTCTCGATGCCGATGTCCATCAGGTCAGGGGCGAAGCCGTCGGCGCCGAAGTCGACCTCTCCGTCGGCAACGGCGCCGGGCAACAGCTCTCGGAGGACTCGCAATCCCTCGTCACGCAAGTTAGTCATGCTTACGATCCTAGGGCGGTGCGACGTAGCCGACTGGCCCCGACGCCAGGCACACCGACAGTGCCGAGGTGTTCGCGCTGGCCAGGACCGCATCCCCCGCGCCGGACAGGCGGACGAACACGCGGTTGAGTCCCGGGTGCACCGGCACCCTCGTCGCGTCGCCGTCGGACAGCGCGAACGTCATCGAACCGTCGCTGTTGGCCAGGTAGTTGATCTCGGCCGTCCACTCGGTCGGCAGCATCGGGCCGTCGAGGGGCATCCGGACGGGGGCGTCGGGCTGGACCAGGTAGCCGCACTGGGGTTTGGGGCCAGGGAGAGTGTGTCGCACCCAGGTCACCTGAGCGTCGACGAGGTGACCCTTGCGATCGAACGTACGCAGATTCGTTGTGCTGGTGCTGAATTCGGGCCGATTCCTAACCAGGGCAAAGACGTGGCTGAAGAGGTTGTCCGGCCACGCGAAGCGCTGCAGGATCAGCGGGTCGACCTCCTGGTCGAGCAGCGGCGCCTTGGTGGCGGCGTTCGCCGCGGCGAGGCTCGCCAGCACGTTGCCGACGTACGCGCGGGTGGGGTTGGTGCGCCAGCTCTTGGTGAACGTCGCGGTCGAGTATCCGCAGCTGGCCACGAAGAGCGCCGCGCACGCGACGACGACCGCGGTGCGGGTGCGGCGGCCATCGAAGCGGGCCGACGACACCCGGTTCGGCGCGCAGAACCCGATGGCCGCCAGCAGGGCGAGCACCAGCGCGAGGTCGGGCAGGTAGCGCAGGGTCTGCGCCAGCTCGATCGCCGTGAATCGCGATGACCTCATCAGGTAGATCGGGATCTGACAGGCGACGGCGTACCCCGCTGCGGCGAGCCAGAGCGTGCGCGCGTGCTCCTTGCGCGCCACGGAGACGGCGATCACCGCCGCGAGCACCAGCCAGCCCACCACCATCACGGGCCACTGGGGCAGCGCCCACGGCGACGAGGGCGCCCAGCGTTCCCAGCTCCACGGTCCGCCGACCAGCGCCGGCACGATGCCGTGCGTCACCGACCGCAGCAGCAGGTCTCCTGTCATCGGGATGTCGAGCGTCCAGCGCCGCTGGTCGACGACGACGAGGTAGATCCCGATCCACGCAGCCGTCAGCGCCGCGGACGCGACCCACAACCGAAAACCGGCGTGCCACACGGTCTTCAGCGCATCCCGGTCGCCGAGGACGTAGGCGAGCAGGGCCGTGATCGTGAACGCGACGAACGGAATGACCGCGGCCTTCTCGAAGAACAGCAGACCGAGCAGGAACACCCCCGTCCCGGTGGCGGCGTAACGCCGGTTGCCGGTGCGGATCAACAGGATTGCGTCGGCGCACACCCACGCCATGGCCGCGACCATCGGCAGTGCATTCAGGGCCGCCGCCCACCATGCGAACGCGGGCAGCCCCAGCGGGGTGAACAGCGCGAACGTCAGGGGGATCAGCAGGACGGGTCGCCACCCGAGGATGACGTACAGCACGCGCAACAACGCCAGCGAGGCGATGAGCTGAAGCACCACCAGGCTGATGGCGGGGCCGACCCAGTTGAAGGGCGCCAGCTTGGCGATGCCGCCGGCGATCAGGAAGGCGGCGGGCATGACGTGACCGTCGTGATCGTCGAAGAGATAGGACGGCGCGAGCAGGTTGTGGGTACCCGCGCGGGCGATCAGGATCAGGTCGTCCCAATAGAAGTAGCCCTGGAACGCCAGCACCGCGCGAACGGCCAACTGGACGACGATCAGCAGAATGGCGGCGCGGAAGACCCCGACCCGGAAAAGCGAATGCCTCACCCGCCGTCGCGCTCCTTCCCGCCGAATCACCGTTGCCGACTCTACGGACCACGATTGGTCGGTATGGTGACCCCGTGCGGACACTCGTTACGGGGGCAGCGGGCTTCATCGGATCGACGCTGGTAGATCGACTGTTGGCCGACGGCCACACCGTCATCGGCGTCGATGATCTCAGCTCGGGGAACAGCGTCAACATCGTCGGGGCCGAGCGCCACGACACCTATGAATTCGCCAAGGCCGACATCGTCGACGCCGATCTGGTGGGGCTGGTCGCCGAGACCAGGCCCGAGGTGATCTTTCACCTCGCGGCGCAGATCTCGGTGTCGCGTTCGGTCGACGACGCGCAGTTCGACTCCAGCGTCAACGTGGTCGGCACGGTGCGGCTCGCGGAGGCCGCCCGCAAGGCCGGGGTGCGCAAGATCGTGCACACCAGCTCGGGTGGATCCGTCTACGGTGTGCCGCCCGTCTACCCGACCAACGAGGACGTGCCGGTGAACCCGGCATCGCCCTATGCCGCCAGCAAGGTGTGCGGCGAGGTGTACCTCAACATGTTCCGCAATCTCTACGGACTGGACTGCTCACACATCGCGCCCGCCAACGTCTACGGGCCGCGCCAGGATCCGCACGGCGAGGCCGGCGTCGTCGCGATCTTCTCCAAGTCGCTGCTGTCGGGCAGGCAGACCAAGATCTTCGGCGACGGAACCGACACGCGCGACTACGTATTCGTCGAAGACGTCGTCGATGCGTTCGTGAGGGCAGCCGGCGAGGCGGGCAGCGGTCAACGCTTCAACACGGGCACCGGCATCGAGACGTCGACGCGTCGGCTGCACACGGTGATCGCGGCCGCGGCGGGTGCGCCCGACGAACCGGAGCTCCATCCACCCCGCCTCGGCGACGTGCGGCGGTCGTGCCTCGACAACAGCCGGGCCAGGACCGTTCTCGGTTGGCAGCCGAAGGTGCCGCTGGCCGAAGGTATCTCGCGCACGGTCGAGTTCTTCCGCGAGGCGCAGGCCGACTAGTTGGGGTCGGGCACTCGCGCGCCCTCGATGGCGACCGCGCGGGCCAGTTGGGCGTACTTCAGCTCCAGATCCTTGAAGCGCATGTACGTGCTCATGGTGGTGAACAGGAACGCGATGATCAGCGCGTACTCGAGCAGATCGGCCCCGCGGTCGACGCCGAGCCAATTGGCCACCACCGTGGTGTCATTGGGCCGGACGATCGCGTAGACAGCCGCCACCACGAACAGCACGTAGCCGACCTTGACCCACGCCTTGGACTGCGCGCTGCGGCGCGAGCGCAGCAGGTAGACCAGCAGCGTCACGATCGCCACGATCAGCAGAACCTGAATCCAGTTCATCGGCGCATCCTCTTCCTCAGCAGCCCGTCGAAGATGATGTTCACGCCGTTCACCAACGGCTGGCCCTTCGACATCGAGTAGTCGGTGTACAAGATCTCGACGGGTTCTTCGGCCACCCGCCAACCGTTTTCGACGATCACGGCGATGATCTCACTGGCATGCGCCATCCCGCTCATCGTCAGGTTGAGCCCGTCGGCGACGGTCTTGTCGAACACCCGCAGCCCGTTGTGGGCGTCGGTCAGACCGAGCTTGCGACTCGTCGGGCTCAGCTTGGCGATCAGCGGGAACAGCAGTCGCCGCAGGGTCGGCATGTTGTTCGGCGTGCTGCCCGCGAACCGGGTGCCCACCACGATGTCGAGGTCCTCGGCTTCGAGGCGGTGGATCATCCGCACGACGTCCTGGACGCGGTGCTGCCCGTCGGCGTCGAACGTCACGAACACCGCCGCGCCCGGTTGGCCGCGGGCGTACTCGACGCCGGTCTGGATGGCCGCGCCCTGCCCGAGGTTGACGGGGTGGCGCACGACGTGAGCGCCCGCCTTCCACGCCTGTTCTGCGGTGTCGTCGCGGCTGCCGTCATCGACGCACACCACGTTGGCGAAGACGGAGCGTACGTCGGCGACGACGTCGGAGATGACGGTCGCCTCGTTGAAGGCGGGGATGACGATCCACACGTCTCGCATGTCAATGCTGATCAAGATACCCGCTCTGGGCAGGCGCTCTGGCAAGCGCGACGACGTGTACGGCGAT
>JAOPUT010000317.1 GCA_025963385.1 Mycobacterium sp. | reverse complement strand
AGAACGATCTCGCCTCGAACCGGGGTCGCCCGTCAGACAGCCGCCAATTGTGCCAGAACACGCCCCATCGGCGGAAATCGCCGGCGCTTCCCCGCGCCGAACGTGGATTACCCCCACGCCTTTCCGCCTGGAACGTGGGGGTAATCCACCATCGGCGGGAGGTACGGGGTCAGACGATCCGGTCGAAGCACTTCGTCTCGACGCGCCTCGTCATCCGCCAGCCGTCGGCGGTGCGGACGAACTCGTCGTCGTACCAGAGCCCGCAGAACAGGATCTGGCCTGCCGGGCCAGCACCGTCACCGAGCTTCATCGGGTTGAAGCACAGGATCCGGGACGACGCCTCGTCACCGTTCACGCGAACGTCGAAGTTGCCGATCAGATGCGAGTACGCGGGGAAGTTCGGCAGCACCTCCGACAGCCACTTCTTGACGTCGGGAAAATTGCCGTCGATGCCGCCCATGGCGCGATAGTCGATGTAGGCGTCGGGAGTGAACACCCGGTCGAGATCGTCGAACCGGCGGGTGTCGATCGCCGTCGAGTAGTCGACCAGCAGCTGTTGGATTTCGAGGCGGTCAGAGATCTCTTCCAGACTCAGCATGGAATCGATTGAACACGTCCTGCGACGGCGTCAGGCCTGCGGACCCTCCGACGGCGGCCAGTGCTCCCCCGGTGAGACGTCGCCCGGCTCGGTGAAGTCGCCGCGGGACAGCGGCACCCACTGCTCGCTCGGCGCGGGCTGCTTCGAGGACGGGAAGTCGCGAAGCTTGCCGGACGGTTTGGCATCCCAGGTCGCGAACGTCAGCGGTGTGCGCAGCCAGCCCTCCAGCAGCAGGTAGCACGCCTCGAGCGAATCGAGGTGGCTGCGCTCCCACCCGTGGCTGCCGTCGAGCCCGAAGGCGACGAGCGCGGCCCGCGTGTTGGCGCCCGCCTCGATCGCCGCCGCCGCGTCGGAACGATAGAACCGGAAGATGTCGCGGGCGTGCGCGATGCCCTGTTCCTTGGCCAGGCGCAACAGCTTTCGGGTCAGGTGGTAGTCGAAGGGTCCGTGCATGTCGGCCATCGGGATGGTGACGCCGTGCTCGAGCGAGTGCTGGCCGGGTGCACACACGGCGTTGTCGACGGAGATCAGCTCGGCGACGTCCGGCGGCAACCCGCTGCTCGCGCCGTGGCCGACCTCCTCGGTGATGGTCACCATGATCGTCGTGCGGTGCGGCAGCACGACCTTGTTCTCCATCACGTTCTTGGCCAGCGCGAGGGCGACGGCGACACCCGCCTTGCCGTCGAGGTGACGCGAGACGATGAAACCGTCCTCGGTCAGTTCCGGGCTGGTGATGAACGCCACGAAGTCACCCACGTTGAGGCCGAGCGCGACGAGGTCCTCGCGGGTGGACACGTTGCGGTCGACGCGGACCTCGACGTGGTCCCAATCCGTGGGCTGCGTGTCGATCTCGTCGCCGAAGGCGTGCCCGGATGCCTTGAGCGGCATGACCGTTCCGGTGATGAACTCGTCGCTGTCATCGGTGAAGATGCGCACCCGCGCACCCGCGGCGAAGCGCGCCGAGAACGTGCCCACCGGGATCAGCTCGAGCCGACCGTTCTCCTTGAGCTCACGGACCATGCAGCCGATCGTGTCCGCGTGCACGACGATGGCTCGGTCGGTCGTGGACGACTTTCCGGGCAGCTCGGCGGTCAACGCCCCGCGGCGCGTCAACGTGAAGGGCACGCCCATGTCGTCGAGGATGCCGCCGATCAACTGCATCACCGCGTCCGTCCGTCCGGAGGGGCTCGGCGTCTGCAGTAGGGCGAGCAGCGTGTCCACCATCCAGCTGCGGTCGTCCCCGGTCATCCGGGCGGCGGCGGTGGGGGTGGTCGCGAGGTCAGTCAAGGTTGCCTTTCAGATCTAGGTCGTCGACGGGAGCCTAGCGAAGCTCAGTCCTGCTGCACGGGATCGGGCTGCCACGCCCAGGGCGTTGCCGCAGTGCGGGGGAAGAGAAAGTCGACGAAGGCCTGCGCGGTCGGCCGTGGCTCGTGATTGGCCAGACCCGGCCGCTCGTTGGCCTCGATGAACGCGTACTCCTCGCCTTCCACGGACGGCACCATCAGATCGATGCCCGTGACAGGAATGCCGATCGCATCCGCGGCGTCGACGGCGACCTTGGCCAGCACGGGGTTCAGGTCGTCCGTCACGTCGCGGATCGTGCCTCCCGTGTGCAGGTTCGCGGTGCGCCGCACGGTCAGGCGTTCGTTCAGCGGCAGCACGTCGTCCAAGTCCCAGCCCGCCTCGCGCACGGTGTCGACGGTGAGATCGTCGACGGGGATCACGGACTCGCCGTGGGTGGCGGCGGAGCGCCGTCGACTCTGCGCCTCGAGGAGGTGGCGGATGGTGTGGTCGCCGCTGCCGACCACCTCGGGCGGACGCCGCAGCGCCGCCGCGATCACCTTGCCGTTGATCACGACGATGCGCAGATCCTCACCCTCGCAGAGCTCTTCGAGCAGGACGTCGGGGCTGTGCTCGGCGGCGAGTTTGATGGCGCGGTCGAGGTCCTCGGACTTCGTCACACCGACGGTGATGCCTGCGCCCTGCTCGCCGCGGGCCGGCTTCACCACCACGGATCCCACCTGCGCGAGGAATTCGTGGTCCTCGGCGGAGAAGCTCGCCGTGCGGCCCTTGGGCACCCGGATGCCCGCCTCGGCGACGACCCTGCGCGCGACGCGCTTGTCATCGCATCGGCTCATGGCGACGGCGTTGGTGAGCTCGGACAGCGACTCCCTGGTCACGATGCTGGTGCCGCCGTGGGTCAGCTTGAGGTAGCCGCCCTTGGCGTCGAGCACCTCGACGGCGATACCACGCATGATCGCCTCGTCGGCGATGATCCGGGCATACGGGTTGAGCTGCGACAGGCCCTCTTCGGATTTGGCTGGGGCGAACAGCTTTTCGTTGATGGCGTTCTTGCGCTTGATCCCGAGGACCGGCACCCGGACGAAGCCCATCCGCTCGTAGAGCGCGATCGCACCCTGGTTGTCGTGGAGCACCGAGAGGTCCATCTGCGAGCGCCCCCGCCGGATGAACTCCTCGATGAGCGACCTCACCAGCAGGCCGCCGACGCCTGGCCGGGACAGCGTCGGATCGACCGCGAGGCACCACAGGCTCGAGCCGTTCTCATCGTCGCCGAACAGTTGGGCATGGTCGATTCCGGTGACGGTGCCGACGACCGCTCCCGTGATGTCGTCGGTGACCACCAAGTAGATCATGTGGTCCTGCGCCTGGCTGTTGTCCCACATCAGGTCGACGTCGGCGGGCACCATCCGGCACTGCAGGTAGATTTGGTTGATCGCGGCGCAGTCCTCGATGGACTGCACTGCCCGCACGGAGAGGCCGGGCACCGGGGCAGGTTCGTAGTCAAGGGGTTTCGTCAGGTCGAGCCGGTAGGTGAAGCTCGGGTCGATGAAGAACTCCTGCGGATGCAGAGCCACGAAGACGTGCTCGGCGTCGAGGTACATCCCGATGTCCCGGCGCCCGCTGGCCTCGGCGCGCAGTGCGGTGCCGAACTCGGCGGGGTCGTCGAACGTCTGGCCGAAGACCAGCCGTCCCCAGCCGAGATCCTGGACGACGCCGACGGCCTGCGCCTCGCGCTCTGCGTCGTGCGTCATCGTCACCCAATCCCGTCCACGTGGTCGGCCAACCACAGTTCCAGTAACCCGATCTGCCACAACGGGTTTCCCCGTAGTGGAGTCAGGTTGCCGTTGGGCTCGGCGAGCAGTTCGTCGACCGCCTCCGGTGCGAACAGGCCGCGGTCGCGGGCGGCGGAACTGTGCAGCGCGTCCCTGACGAGGTCCAGGTACGGGCCCTCGAGATGTTTGAGTGCGGGCACCGGGAAGTAGCCCTTGGGCCGGTCGATCACCTCGTGCGGGATGACCTTTCTGGCCGCCTCCTTCAGCACGCCCTTGCCGCCGTACGCGGTCTTGAGTTCCGGCGGGCAGGTTGCGGCGAGCTCGACGAGCTCGTGATCCAGGAACGGCACGCGACCCTCCAGGCCCCACGCCATCGTCATGTTGTCGACGCGCTTCACCGGGTCGTCGACGAGCATCACCGTGGTGTCCAGCCGCAGCGCGCGGTCGGTGGCGGTGGCGGCACCAGGACGGGCGAAGTGCTCGAGCACGAATTCACCTGCGACGTCTTCGTCGAGCCGCCACTTCGGCGCGAGCAGCCGGTTCAGCGCCGCGTGGTCACGGTCGAAGAACGCCTTGCGGTAGCGGGCGAGGGCATCACCGGGATCGGCGTCGGCGGCGTCGGCCATCGGCGGGTACCAGTGGTACCCGGCGAAGATCTCGTCGGCGCCCTGCCCCGACTGCACCACCTTCACGTGCTTGCTGACCTCCTCGGACAGCAGGTAGAACGCCACGCAGTCGTGGCTCATCATCGGTTCGCTCATGGCGCCGATGGTGTCGGTCAGCGCGGGCAGCATGCGGGCGGTGTCGATGCGGATCTGATGATGATCGGTGCCGTAGTGCCTGGCGATGACGTCGGAGTACTTGAATTCGTCGCCCTCCTCCCCGCCTGCCGCCTCGAAGCCGATCGAGAACGTCTGAAGTCCGTGCTGCCCCGCCTCGGCGAGCAGGCCGACGATGAGGCTGGAGTCCAACCCGCCCGACAGCAGACAGCCGACGGGTACGTCGGCGACGAGGCGACGCTCGACGGCGGTACGGAGCGAGCTCAGGATCGCGTCCTGCCAGTCCGCCTCCGACCAGTCGGCGCGCTCTGCGGAACGCTCGAACACCGGCTCCCAGTACGTGTGCGTGGTCCGGGTGCCGTCGGGCTCAATGCGCATGATGGTGCCCGGCTCGAGCTTGCGGACTCCCTTGAGGATCGTCCGCGGCGCGGGCACGACGGAGTGGAAGCTCAGGTAGTGATGGAGGGCGACCGGGTCGAGATCGGTGTCCACCCCGCCCGCGGCGACCAGCGCCGGGAGCGAGGACGCGAAGCGCAGGCCGCCCGTGCCGTTGCCGTCGTTCACGTCGCTCCAGTACAGGGGCTTGACGCCGAGCCGGTCACGCGCGAGCACGACGCGTCCCGTGGTGGTCTCGGCGACGGCGAAGGCGAACATCCCCTTCAGGTGGTCGACGACCCGCTCGCCCCATTCGCGGTAGCCCTTGAGGATGACCTCGGTGTCGCTGTGCGAGAAGAAGTGGTATCCGAGGCCCAACAGCTGCTGGCGAAGCTCGGGGTAGTTGTAGATGCATCCGTTGAACGCGACGGTGAGGCCGAGTTCCGGGTCGTGCATAGGTTGGTGCCCGGTACTGGAGAGGTCGATGATGGCCAGCCTGCGGTGGCCGAATGCCACGCCGCCGCTGGACCAGGCGCCGCCGCCGTCGGGCCCGCGGGGCACCATGCAGTCGGTCATGGCGCCGATGGCTGCGAGATCGGCGGGGCGTCCTCGGGCTATTTCGCCGGCAATGCCACAAATGGTGATCGACTCCCTCGATGGTTTGGCATGGGTGCGCGGATCGGCCGATTTCTCGTTCGCGCAGAACAAGATCAGTCTGGCGGTATGTAGCCGCATTACGGACGCGTCAAACAATGGGGTGGTCCACGCCACTCGGGCGGTCACGGGCTGGGCGGCGGGCGCGGGACCCGGCAAGTAGGGTGCCAGCCATGGTCAGGTTCGTCGCTGCTTTCGCGGTGTCCATCGCGGTGCTGCTCTCGGGCCCGCCGGTGTTCGACACCCCTGTGGCGACCGCGGACTCTGACCTGGCGCCGATCGGCGGGGTGCAGATCCCCGCGGGCCCCGCGCCCGCCTGGATCGTCGCAGACCTCGACTCCGGCCGGATCCTGGCGGGCCGCGACCAGTACGTCACCCATCCACCGGCGAGCACCATCAAGGTCCTTCTCGCCCTGGTGGTCCTCGACGAGCTGCCGCTGGACGCCACCGTCGTTGCCGACGAGGCCGACGCGAAGACGGAGTGCAACTGCGCTGGCGTGAAGGCCGGTCACACCTACACGACCCAGGAGCTGCTCGACGGCCTACTGCTGGTGTCGGGCAACGACGCCGCCAACACGCTGGCCCACATGCTCGGCGGCACCGGCGTCGCCGTGGCCAAGATGAACGCCAAGGCCGCCGCGCTCGGTGCGACGGGCACCAGGGCCGGATCGCCATCGGGGCTCGACGGGCCCGGCATCGACGGCTACACCACGCCGCACGACCTCGCCGTCATCTTCCGCGCCGCTCTGGCGAACCCTGTGTTCACCGCCATCACGTCATCGCCCACCGCGTCGTTCCCCGGTGATCCCGCCCCGGTGACGCTGATCAACCAGGACGAGATGCTCGGCCGCTATCCGGGCATGCTCGGCGGCAAGACCGGCTTCACCGACCCGGCGCGCAAGACATTCGTCGGTGCCGCTCAGCGCGACGGTCGGCGACTGGTCGTGGCCATGATGTACGGGCTCGTCGTCGAGGGTGGGCCCACCTATTGGGACCAGGCGACCGGGCTGTTGGACTGGGGCTTCGCGCAGGACGAGTCGGTCGGCATCGGCACGCTGTAGCTCGCTTCGATGGTCGCCTCGGTCGCGCCGAAAGTACGGTTGTCGCCGCGACACGCCTAGGACCGTGTCACCAAGCGGAGTGTCGGCGACCACCGAGACGCCGCACTCGATATCCGACGGAGACCTCACCGCGCACTGGACGAGTCCTTGCGTCCCTACGCTCGCGTTGTGCGAAGACTGTTCGCGGCGACGGCGCTCGCCCTCGGCACGGCGCTGACCGCGACCATCGCGCCGGTCGCATGGGCCCAACCCCCGGTCGAACCCGCGGGCACGGTCGTGGCGCCGCCCGACGGTCCCGCGCAGGCCTGGCTGGTCGCCGACCTCGACAGCGGGAAGGTGCTCGGCAGCCGCGACCCGAACGTCCCCCGTGCACCGGCGAGCACCATCAAGCCCTTGCTCGCGATGGTCGTGCTGGATCACCTCAACCCGAACTCCTTCGCGCGCGCCAACCAGAGCCACACCCAGGTCGAGTGTTCGTGCGTGGGGCTCGAGCCGGGTCAGGCGTACACCACGACCCAACTGCTCGCGGGTCTGCTGATGGTGTCGGGGAACGACGCCGCCAACATGCTCGCCGACATGCTCGGAGGCCAGCGCGCGGCCGTGGCCGCGATGAACGCCAAGGCCCAGTCGGTCGGGGCGCGCAGCACCCGCGTGTCGTCCCCCTCCGGACTCGACGGTCCCGGATGGGAAACCCTCACCACGCCTTACGATCTCGCGCTGATCTACCGCCAGGCACTGAAGTATCCGTTGATCGCGCAGATCTTCCGGTCCCCCACCGCGTCCTTTCCCGGCAAGGGCGGCGGCCCCAAGGAGCTCGATGCCCAGAACGAGCTCTTGACGCGTTACCCGGGGGACTTCGCGGGCAAGACCGGCTTCACGGACCTGGCCCGCAAGACGTTGGTCACCGCCGCGCAACGCAACGGGCGCCGTCTCCTGGTGGTGCTGATGTACGGCACGGGTGATCTCTACGGTCAGGCGATCAGCCTGTTCGACTGGGGTTTCAGCCAGCCGGCCTGACCTCAGTGGCAGTGCACGTGCTGTTCGCCCGTGCCCACACTGACCGGATCCTGCGGCAGCGGCGCTCCCACCGGGTCGGTGAGCGCACCCGCGGAGTGTGCGACCGTCCCGCCGACGAGCGTCAGCTCGGCGTGCTGCGCCAGCAGTCCTTCGGGTTCGCGTTCGTGTCGGTAGAGATCGTCGGACCACACCACGACGTCGGCCAGCATGCCGAGCGCGACCCGTCCCCTGTCGCGCTCGGCGTGCCAGGCCCGCGCGCCGTGCACGGTGTACGCCTCCAACGCGCGATCGAAATCGACGCGCTCGTCCGGCGTCCACGGGTCCGAACCGTCCAGTCCGGCGCGGGTGGCAGCCGAGTAGACGCCGACCAGAGGATCCATCTCGCCGACCTGCCAGTCGCTCGAGAAGGCCACGGTCGCACCGGAATCCAGCAGACTGCGAAACCTCCAGGCGCGGCTCCAGCGCTGCTCCCCGACGTTGTCCATCCAGGTTCCCGCGACCAGATCCGGCGAACAGTGCCTCGGCTGCATGGCGGCGGTCACGCCGAGGGCGCGGAAGCGCGGCAGATCCTCGGGGTGCAGGCACTCGACGTGCACGATGCCGTGCCTGCGGTCGCGCGTCCCGTTGGTGCGGGCGGCCTGCTCGATGGCATCGAGCGTCAGCCGGATGCCCGCGTCGCCGGTGGCGTGGGTGTGCGTCTGAAAACCCAGCCGGTCGAGTTCGCCGATCACGCCGACGAGCTCGCGTCCGGGATAGCCGGGGCGACCGCGGACGCCTGGCCGGTTGGCGTAGTCGTCGAGCATCAGCGCGGTGTGCGGCTCGATGACATCGTCGGCGTACAGCTTGACGGGTCCGAGCCGCAGCATCGGGTCGGGCACCACGCCGTCGACCGCGTCGCGCAGGCGTTCACGGAAGGTGCCGTCGGCGCCGACCGGATGGAACAGTGCCGCGATCACGCGCGAGGTCAGCACTCCTTCGGCGAGGGCGCGTTCGAACAGCGGCAACTCCGCCACCGGCACCTGCGGTTCGACGACCGTCGTGATGCCCAGTGCGGTGGCCATCCGCATGCTCGACTGCAGCTTGCGGTAGCGGCGCTCCGGCGAGTACATCGGGATGTCGCGTTGCAGCGCCGCCAGGCCTGCCTCGGTCATCGCGCTGGTGTAGAAGTCCGTGACCCAGCCCGTGGGCTCCGCGGTGTCGGGATCGCGTTCGGGCCTGCCCCAGGCGATGTCGGTGCCCCCGGCGATGCCGAGCACCGCGAGCGCCGCACGATTGAGCCAGACGGAGTGCTGGTCGTAGGTGGTGACGAAGATCGGCTTGTCGGTCAATCCGTCGAGGTCGGCCGCGTTGGGCCTGCGACCCTCGACGATCGCGTACACCGCGTTCTCGGCGCAGATCCACTCGAGATCCGTTCGGCGCGAAGCGAATTCGCTGATTCGCCTGCGCACCTCGGCCAGATCGTGGGCCCCTTCGAGCGACACCGCGTCCTCGTCGAAGCCCAGCAGCAGGTGGTTGTGACTGTCGATGATGCCGGGCGTGACGAGCCGGCCCGCCGCGTCGATGCGACGGGTGGCGGTCGGGGCGTCCGCGGCACTTCCGACATAGCTGATCCGCCCGTCGGTGACGCCGACGGCTTCGGCCCACGGCGCGTCGCCGTCGAAGGTGCGTACCCGCGCCCCGGTGATGAGGAGGTCGGTCACCGGTCATCCTCGTCGGAGACGTCGAGCAGCAGCAGATGGGTGCCCGCGCGGGAACGCAGGTAGCAGAAGTAGTACAGGAATCCCGTCGCCACGATGCCGACGGCGATGCCGAGACTCAGCCACTGGTTGGGGTCGAGCACGCCCATCACGAAGATCGTGGCGATGGCGATCAGTGCGACGATCGGCGGAAGCGGCCACAGCGGCATCAGGTAACCCGCGCGCCCGGTCTTGCGGCGCATCACGATCGCCGACAGCGCGATGAACCCGTAGCTGAACGCCAGCGTCGATCCAGTCGCGTTCAGCAGCACGTCCATCGGGATCAGGCAGCCTGCGACGGCGAGCACGCCCATCACCAACGTCGCTACCCACGGCATCTTCGCGGTCTCCGAGACCCGGGTCAGCGGTGTGGCGATCTTCTCCGGCATGGCCTGGTCCCTCGCCGCGGCGAACAGCAGCCGACCGGACTGCAGGGCGATGGCGATGATCGCATTGACGATCGCCAGCGCGATCGACACCAGCACGAAGACCGTGACGGCGTGACCGGCACGCTCGTCCAGGAACGCCTCGACAGGCAGGTCCGCACTGAACAGGTCACCGAGCGAGTCGGTGCCGAGCAGGATCGCGGCGAGCGGGACGATCTCCGCGAGAATCGTGACGACGGCACTCCAGAGCACGGCGCGGGCGATGGTGCGGCGGGCGTTCTTGGTCTCCTCGGCGAAGTACACCGCGCCGCCGTATCCGTTGAACGAGAAGATCCCCTGCGTCACGGCGATCACCAGACCTGCGATGCCCAGCGGCGCCAGTCCGCCGGTGGCGGCGTCGATGGCCTGCGGGCTGAGCAGCGCGGTGAGCGGACGTTCGACGTGCACCAGGCCCAGCACGGTGAGCAGCGCCAGCGCCGCCATCTCGATGAAGAGGAACGCCCCGGTCACCCACGCGTTGGTGCGGATGTTCAGGCAGGCCGTGGCGGTGGCCAGGACCGTGACGACGACGGCCGTCCACACCGGGTCCAGGCCTGCGATCGCGACACCGAGGTAGTCGGCGACGCCGAGCGCGAACACCGCGACGATGAGCGGAAGGGTGACCAGTCCGACGAAGAAGATCGCGACGCCCGCGGCGGGGCCGAGGGTGCGGCTGACCAGCGAGTAGTCGCCGCCTGCCACCGGGTGGCGCGACGCCAGCTCCGCGTAGCAGTACGCGATCAGCAGGCTGATCACGCCCGCCACCGCGAAACCCCAGAACACGCCGGTCCCGTAGGCGGCCAGTGCAGCGCCGCCGAGCACGAACACGCTCGACGCGGGCGAGATGCCGGACAGCGTGATGAGCACGTTGCCGCCGACACCCAGCGAGCGCGACAGGGTTCCCTCATACGTCGCCTGGGTGGCATCGGGTTCGGGTGCTGCCGCGGGCGGCCTCGTGCTCGGGTGGGTCATTCGCGGTCTCGATTTCGTCGGGGGCAAGGGGGCTCGAAGAATTCTTTGACGTTGGTGTCGAAGAATGACGAGAAGGCTCGCACGTGACGTGGATTACTGTCAACCCCATGGCCCGACCGCGTAATCAAGGCGCCCGGCGGCAGGCCCTCATCGAGGCGACGTACACCGCGGGCCACAAGCGGGGCCTGCGGTCGCTGTCCCTGACCGACGTCGCCGAGCAGGCCGGGCTGAGCCGCGGCACGGTGCTGTACTACTACGGCGATCTCGACGGTCTGCTCGTCGAAGCCCACGCCGCGGGCGTCGAGCGGTTCTGCGACGATCGCGACCGACTCATCGCGGGGTCGGACGATCCCCGCCACCAACTCGGCATTGCGATCCGCGCGGGCCTGCCCAGCGGTCCCGACGACGCCCTCATGCGCCTGCTGTACGAATTCGACTTCCTCGCAGGCAATTCCGCGCTGCACGACGAGCTGGTGCAGAAGATGTACCTGCGGCAGCTGGACACCTACCGCGGGATCTTCGCCGCGGGTCGCCGGTCGGGGACGTTCACGGCAGCGCTCGACGACGACCAGCTCGCGATGACGTTCGTGGCCCTGGAAGACGCCTACGGTCTACACATCGTCGGCGGAAACGCGCTGATGACCCGCGCCACGGCGGTCGCCGCCATGACGGCGGTGGCCACCGAACTCGGCTGCCCGCCGACCGACTGACCGGCAACAGCCAGCGCTACGTCCGCGGCGTGTGCTGACCCCATCCCGCGAGCAGACGCAGGTGTGCGCAGCACCCCCGCGTGTCGCGCACGTTTGCGTCTGCTCGCGCTAGAAGATCTTGCCGCGCAGCATGATCAGCTCGGGGTGGTCGAGCACGCCGGGCTTGCGGGGATCGTCGGCGTAGCAGACCAGATCGGCCGACGCGCCGTGCTCCAATGCGGGCCTGCCCAGCCACGCCCTGGCGTCCCAACACGCCGCGCCGAGGGCGTCCGTCGCACTCATGCCGATGGTCGTCAGCGCGGCGACCTCGTCGGCGATCCTGCCGTGCGCGATCGTGCCGCCCGCGTCGGTACCCGCGTAGATGGGGACGCCGGCGTCGTGGGCGGCTCCGACCCGCTGCTTGCAGGACGCATAGAGGTCCCGCATGTGCCTGGCGTACGTCGGGTACTTCTCCGCCGCCTGCGCGATGCCGGGGAAGTTCTCGATGTTGATGAGCGTGGGCACCAGCGCGGTGCCGTGCTCCAGCATGAGGGTGATGACGTCGTCGGTGATCCCCGTGCCGTGCTCGATGCAGTCGATGCCCGCGTTGATCAGGCCGGGCAGGGCGTCCTCACCGAACACGTGGGCAGTGACCCTGGCGCCCTCGGCGTGCGCAGCGGCGATGGCCTCGACGAGCACGTCGTCGGACCAGAGCGGCGCGAGATCTCCGATGCCCCTGTCGATCCAGTCCCCCACCAGCTTCACCCACCCGTCGCCCCAACGGGCCTGCTGGGCGACGGCGGCGGGTAGTTGCGACTCGTCCTCGACGTCGATCGGCAAACCCGGCAGGTAGCGCTTGGGCCGCGCCAGGTGACGGCCCGCCCGGATGATGCGCGGCAGATCATCGCGGTCGTCGAGGCTCCGCGTGTCGACCGGCGACCCGGCATCGCGCAGCAGCAGCGCGCCGACGTCGCGTTCGGTCTCCGCCTGCGCGATCGCTTCGTCGAACTCCGTCGCCCCATCCGGCCCGAGACCGACGTGACAGTGCGCGTCGACCAATCCGGGGATGATCCAGCCGCCGTCCACCACGGTCTCGGCGTCGGCGACGGGCTCGGCACTCAGTCGACCCTGGACCACCCACCACTCGACGGGTTCACCGCCGGGCAACCCGCGGCCCTTGACGTGGAGCGCAGCCACCCTACTTCTGGCCGGGGAACTTCAGCTTGGACAGGTCGATGTTGGCCAGGCCGGGCGGCAACTCGTCGAGACCCTTCGGCATGTTCGACAGATCGGGGAACCCCGCGGGCAGCCCGCCTGCGCCGAGCGGATTGGCGACCTTCGGCGGGGTCGGCCCGCGGCCGCCCTTCTTCTTGCCCGCCTGCTTGTTCTTGCCCTTCGCCGCCTTGCGGGAGGAACTCTTGCGGGCGAACGGCATGCCCATCTGGCCCGCCATCGACGACATCATCTTGCGGGCGTCGAAGAAGCGGTCGACGAGCTGGTTGACCTCGGCCACCGCCACCCCGGAACCATTGGCGATGCGCAGCCGCCGCGAGGCGTTGATGATCTTCGGGTCGGCCCGCTCGGCGGGCGTCATACCGCGGATGATCGCCTGCACGCGATCGAGTTGGGTGTCGTCGACCGCGGCCAGCGCCTCCTTCATCTGGCCAGCGCCAGGCAGCATGCCGAGCAGATTGCCGATCGGACCCATCTTGCGGATCATCAGCATCTGCTCGAGGAAGTCCTCGAGCGTGAGCTCACCGGAGCCGATCTTGGCGGCGGCCTCCTCGGCCTTCTGCGCGTCGAAGACCTGCTCGGCCTGCTCGATGAGGGTGAGCACGTCGCCCATGCCGAGGATCCGGCTGGCCATCCGGTCGGGATGGAAGACGTCGAAGTCCTCGAGCTTCTCACCATCGGAGGCGAACAGGATCGGCACGCCGGTGATCTCGCGCACCGACAGCGCAGCGCCGCCGCGGGCGTCACCGTCGAGCTTGGTCAGCACGACGCCGGTGAACCCGACACCCTCGCGGAACGCCTCCGCGGTGGTGACGGCGTCCTGGCCGATCATCGAGTCGAGGACGAACAGCACCTCGTCGGGGTTGACGGCGTCGCGGATCGCGGCGGCCTGACCCATCAGTTCCTCGTCGATGCCGAGGCGGCCCGCGGTGTCGACGATCACGACGTCGTAGTGCTTGGCCTTGGCCTCGGCGAGACCGGCGGCGGCGACCGAGACGGGGTCGCCCGCCTTCATGGCCGCGATGTCCTCACCGCCGGGTGAGACGCCAGGATGCGGCGCGAACACCTGCACGCCCGCCCGCTCGCCGACGATCTGAAGCTGGTTGACGGCACCGGGTCGCTGCAGGTCGCAGGCCACCAGCAGGGGCGTGTGACCCTGGCCCTTGAACCACTTCGCGAGCTTGCCTGCCAGCGTCGTCTTACCGGAGCCCTGCAGGCCCGCGAGCATGACGACGGTCGGCGGGGTCTTGGCGTAGGCCAGCTGCCTGGTCTCGCCACCGAGGATGCCGACCAGCTCGTCGTTGACGATCTTGACGACCTGCTGGGCGGGGTTCAGCGCACCCGAGACCTCCGCGCCCTTGGCGCGGTCCTTGACCCTGGTGATGAAGGCGCGGACGACGGCGAGCGAGACGTCTGCCTCGAGCAGAGCCAGCCGGATCTCGCGCGCAGTCGCGTCGATGTCGGCGTCGGTGAGCCGGCCCTTGCCACGGAGCCCCGAGAGGGCCCCGGTCAACCGGTCGGACAGGGATTCAAACACGTGGTTAGCCTAGCTGGCGGCCCGCTAGCTGGCCTCCGGCACCGTCTTGGCCGGGGTCGGCGCGGGTAGCACCGCGTAGAGGTCGCGCTCGAGGTCCTCGCGCGCCTGCGAATGTTCCTGCGTCGGGTCGCCTGCCACCAGCTCGGGCACGACGATGCCGAACGCGTCCACGACCGACGAACCGAGCGTGGTGACCTTCGCCCACGCGATGTCGATCCCGTCGCGCTCGATGACCGCCGTCAGCCGCGCCAGCAATCCCGCCCGGTCCGTGCTGCGGATCTGCAGCACGAACTCGCCGCGCGCGGTGCCCTCGAACCAGAGGATCCGCGGTGGCGCGGGCGCGTTGATCGGCACGGCGTCAGGGATCTCCCCTGCCTTGGTCGTGTTGGTGGCCGCGGCGTCACGGTCGCGCCGCTCCAAGGTGCCGATGACGTCGAGGTCACCGCCGAGGGCCAACACGAACTGCTCGCGCAGCAGCTCGGCGGCGGGCGGCGACCCGAAATGCGGTGACACCACGAACGTGTTGATCGCCACGCCGCCGCGGCTGTTGACCGACGCCGAGTGCACACGCAGGGAGTTCAACGCCAACACCCCGGCTGCCTTGGACAACAAACCCCTGCGGTCCGGTGCGATCATCGCGACATTGAAGATGTGCGCGCTGTCACCGGCCACCAGCTCGACGTGCACTCCTCCGTCGGCCGCCAGCGAAAGGTGGCGTGGCTCAATGGGATCGGGGGTCGGCAGCGGCTCGCCTGCCATGACGAGCCTGCAGCGACGCACCAGATCGCCGATCAGCGAGGCCTTCCAGTCGCCCCACACCCCCGGGCCGGTCGCCAGCGCGTCGGCCTCGGCGAGCGCGTGCAACAACTCGAGCAGCACGAGGTCGCCGTCGAGTGCGTCGACCACGGACGCGATGATCTTGGGGTCCTGCAGGTCGCGGCGCGTCGCCGTGTCCGGCAGCAAAAGGTGGTACCGCACGATCTTGGACAGCAGCGCCACGTCCGAGGGCCACAGGCCCAGCCGGGTGCCGATCTGGGTCGCCAGGTCTGCGCCGATGACGCTGTGGTCGCCGCCGCGACCCTTGCCGATGTCGTGCGCGAGCGCACCGAGCACCAGCAGGTCGGGCCGCGATACGCGGGTAGTGAACGCGCTTGCGCGCGAGATGGTTTCGACAAGATGCCGGTCGACCGTCCAGATGTGGACGACGTCGCGCGGCGGAAGGTCCCGCACCGCACCCCATTCGGGAAACAGCCTGCCCCACAGCCCGGTTCGGTCCAACGCCTCGATAGTGGCCACGGTGGCGGGGCCGGCGGCCAGCATGACCAGCAGGTCCTTGAGCGCCTGCCGCGGCCACGGCGTGCGGAGTTCGGGTGCGTTCTCGGCCAGTCGGCTCAAGGTCGACGCCGACATCGGAAGACCGGTCGTGGCTGACGCGGCGGCGACTCGCAGGATGAGGCCGGGGTCGCGTTCGGGGCGGGCGTCACGTGCCAGCATGACCTCGCCCCCGTACTCGATGACGCCCTCGTCGACCGGACGCCGTACGGGCCGCCGCAGTGCCGACAAACCCCGGCGCGGCAACGCATTCGACGCCGTGCGGATCCCGGCGTCGACGTAGTAGCTGATGGTGCGGGCGGCATCGCTGAGCATCCTGGCCAGATCGAACCGGTCACCGATGTGAAGTGCCGCGCCGATCTCGTCCGCGAACTGCGCCAGCAGCATCTCCCTGCCACGGCGCGAAACGCGATGGAGCTCGGTGCGTACGTTCAGCAGCGCCAGGTGTGCGTCACCCAGCGATCCGGTGGGTGAGGCGAGCGATCGGCTCGGGTACGCGTCCGCGAGCTGCGCGATGGCCAACGCGTTGAGCAGCTGGACGTCGCGCAGGCCGCCGCGTCCGTTCTTGAGGTCGGGCTCGGCACGGTGGGCGATCTGCCCGCTGCGCTCCCAGCGCGCCCTGGTGTGGGCGACCAGTTCCTCGAACCTGGGGGCGATCCCGGTGCGCCACTGGCGTCGGGCCCCCCCGACCAACAGCGCCGAGAGGTCGGAGTCGCCCGCGATGTGCCGGGCATCGAGCATGGCCAGACCCGCCGAGATGTCCTCACCGGCGACCTTGAGCGCCTCCGGCACCGTGCGAACGCTGTGGTCGATGTGGATGTTGGCGTCCCACAACGGGTACCAGAGCAGCTCGGCCACCTGGGACACCACGTCGCGAGGCATGTTGTCGTGCACCAGGGTCAGGTCCAGATCGGAGTAGGGAAGCAGCTCGCCGCGGCCGAGACCACCGGTGGCGACGATGGCGAAGCCGCTGGTGGCCGTGATGCCGATTTCGGTTGCCTTTGTGGTGAGCCAGAATTCGTGAAGATCGAGCAGCGCGTGACGCAACGCCGCCGAGTCGAGCCGCGATCCGCCGGTGACCAGTTGTTCGGCGGCCGTGGCCAGATCGTTGGCCGGACGCGACGAACCCGCCGCCGGCGCCTCCCATCGAGAGGCCCCGGCGGCGGGATCTGGTGTCTGCTTTGTCATCTCGGTCCTCCCCGGACGTGCGGTTGGTTCTTTCGCGGTGCGCGTCCGGGAGACGGCGCTTAAATCACGTCATCAGATGGCGTCGGTCCCCCGCTCACCCGTCCGCACGCGGACCACGGTGTCGACCGGGCTGACCCACACCTTGCCGTCACCGATCTTGCCGGTGCGGGCGGCCTGGACGATGACGTCCACCACCTTGTCGACGGAGGATTCGTCCACGAGCACCTCGACCCGCACCTTCGGCACGAAGTCGACGGAGTACTCCGCACCGCGGTAAACCTCGGTGTGGCCCTTCTGCCTGCCATAGCCCTGCACCTCGCTGACGGTCATCCCCAGGATGCCCGCCTGCTCGAGACCCGTCTTGACGTCCTCCAGAGTGAACGGCTTGACGATCGCAGTGATCAGCTTCATTTAGTCAGTTCCTTCCGGGTCATTCTCAGGGCCCCTATGAATACTTCCCGATCAAGCGAGTTCATAAGCCGTTTCCGCATGTTCGGCTTCGTCGATGCCGTTGTGCTCGTCCTCTTCATCGAGCCGCAGCCCGATGGTGAACTTGAGGAGGAGCGCCAGGATCGTCGTCACGACGAACGAGTAGATCAACACGGCGAAGGCGCCGACCGCTTGACGCCACAGCTGATCGAAGCCGCCGCCGTAGAACAAACCAGCAACTGCGGCAGGCGCTTCGGGGGTGGCGAACAGGCCGATCAACAGGGTGCCCGTGAGGCCACCGACCATGTGGACGCCGACGACGTCGAGCGAGTCGTCGAACCCGAGCTTGAACTTCAGACCGACCGCCAAGGCGCAGAGGCACCCTCCGATCGCGCCGATCGCCAGTGCACCCAGCACGTTGACCGAGGAGCAGGACGGCGTGATCACGACGAGGCCGGCGACGATGCCCGAGGCGGCGCCCAGGGTGGTGGCGTGGCCGTCACGAATCTTCTCGGTGAGCAGCCAGGCGAGCATGGCGGCGGCGGTGGCGACCGTGGTGGTGACGAAGGTGCTTGCGGCGATGCCGTTCGAGCTCAACGCGGAACCGGCGTTGAAGCCGTACCAGCCGAACCACAGCAGACCCGCGCCGAGCATCACGAACGGCAGGTTGTGCGGCCGCATGGGAGATCCGGGCCACCCCTTACGCTTGCCGAGCACCAGACACAGTGCAAGGCCCGCGACACCCGAGTTGATGTGGACCGCGGTACCGCCTGCGAAGTCGATTGCCTTGAGCTTGTTGGCGATCCAGCCGCCGTGCTCACCGGTGAAGCCGTCGAAGGCGAACACCCAGTGGGCCACCGGGAAGTAGACGAACGTCGCCCACAGGCCCGCGAAGATGATCCACGCGCTGAACTTCAGCCGGTCGGCGATCGCACCGGAGACCAGGGCGACGGTGATGATGGCGAACATCAGCTGGAAGGCGACGAACACCAACTGCGGCATCGTGCCTGCGAGCGGGATGTCGACCGCGACCTTGGCCACGATGCCTGCGGACGGGTCCGCGGCGACCGCTGCTGCCGCGTTGCCCCCGATGAGCCCCTTGAGACCCCAGTACTGCGTTGGGTTGCCGACGAAGTTGCCGACGTCGTCGCCAAAGGCCAGCGAGTAGCCGTACAGCACCCACAGCACCGTCACGATGCCCATCGCGCTGATGCTCATCATGAGCATGTTCAGCACGCCCTTGGCGCGCACCATGCCGCCGTAGAAGAACGCCAGACCAGGCGTCATCAGTAGCACTAGCGCAGCACTAGCCAGCATCCATGCAGTGTCACCGGTATCCGGTTGACCCAGTATCGGAAATCCGTCCACTCGCCGATTCCTCCTTCGCCCATGCCACGGTTAGTCACCGATGACCTAGGCCAAGACAATGCGCACTCGTTGTTTCGCCAATGACGCGTGTGTGTTTCGCCTGCGTGAACGGATCGCGGTATTTCGTTTCGTCGGTGTTAATCGCCTCGTCAGGCGGGTGCGAGATAGGCGCGCGAGCGCTCGTCAGGCCCAATGTTCCTCGCGCAAGCGCTCGTCAGCCCAACAGCGCGTCGACGAACGCACCCGGTTCGAACGGCGCCAGATCGTCGGGCCCCTCCCCCAACCCGACCAGCTTCACGGGCACGCCGAGTTCCTGCTGCACGCGAAACACGATGCCGCCCTTGGCGGTACCGTCGAGCTTCGTCAGGACGACACCGGTGATGTCGACCACCTCCGCGAAAACCCTTGCCTGGGGCAGGCTGTTCTGTCCGATCGTGGCGTCCAGCACCAGCAGTACCTCGTCGACCACGGCGCGCTTGGTCACCACCCGCTTGACCTTGCCGAGCTCGTCCATCAGACCGGTCTTCGTGTGCAACCGGCCCGCGGTGTCGATGACGACGACGTCGGCGCCCGCGGCGATGCCGTGATCGACGGCGTCGAAGGCCACCGACGCCGGGTCGGCGCCCTCCGGGCCGCGCACCACCTCGGCCCCTACCCGGGACCCCCAGCTCTGCAGCTGGTCTGCCGCTGCGGCGCGAAACGTGTCGGCCGCGCCGAGCACGACGCGTCTGCCGTCGGCGACGAGAACGCGGGCGAGCTTGCCGACGGTCGTCGTCTTGCCCGTGCCGTTGACCCCGACCACGAGCAGCACCGAGGGCTTGTCGGCGTGCGGCAGCGCCCTGATCGAGCGGTCCAGTTCGGGCCTGAGCTCCGTGATGAGGACCTCACGGAGTACCGCTCTGGCGTCGGCCTCGGTGCGGACACTGGTGGCTGCCATTCGGGCTCGCAGTGCGGTGACGACGGACTCGGTGACGACCGGGCCGAGGTCGGCGACCAGCAGGGTGTCCTCGATCTCCTCCCAGGAGTCCTCGTCGAGGTCTCCCCCGCCGAGCAGGCCGAGCATGCTGCGGCCGAGCGCGTTCTGGGACTTGGAGAGCCGCCCGCGGAGGCGCTCCAGCCTGCCGTCCGGCGGCGCGATGGCGTCGATCTCCGGCGCGGCGGGGATCTCCGGCGCGGCGGGGATCTCCGGCGCGGCGGGCGGTGCCTCGGGTGCGGGAGGTGCGACCTCGACGTCGGGTTCAGGGGCCGCCGGCGCCTCCGGCTCGGGCAGTTGGACGTCCGAGATCGACCGCTTCGGGGCATCGCGCGGGATGGTGGCGTCATCCCCGACGGCGGGCAGACCCTGCACGTCCAAGGGGGTGTCCACCGTGGCCGAAGGCGGTTCGACGGTGTCGGTCGGCGACCGGGTGAACGAGATCGTCGACGAGGCGGTGTAACCGCCGGACCTGTCGACGGGTTTGTCGAGAGCTTTGGCATCCTCTGGCGACGACAAGCTGATCCGTCGGCGTCGGTACCGCACCAGCCCGACGGCCAATGCTGCTACGACGAGAACGGCGATGACCGCTAGTGCGATCCAGAGACCCTCAGACACGACGTCATTGTCTCAGGGCGTGTCGTGGGTGCGGACCGCCCCCGGCGTGATCATGTGAGCGGGTCCTTCATCGCCCACCCGACCAGGCACCTCATCGAGGCGCGGCGAATCACGTCGGAGACGTGGCAAGTTCCTGACCCCGCATCCGCTGCGAGATCACGGTGGTGATGCCGTCGTCGCGCATGGTCACGCCGTACAGCGCGTCGGCGACCTCCATGGTCGGCTTCTGGTGCGTGATGACGATCAGCTGGGAGCGCTCGCGGAGCTGCTCGAAGAGGCTGATCAGACGCCTCAGGTTGACGTCGTCCAGTGCGGCCTCGACCTCGTCCATCACATAGAAAGGCGACGGGCGCGCGCGGAAGATGGCCACCAGCATCGCGACGGCCGTCAGCGACTTCTCGCCACCGGACAGCAGCGACAGCCGCTTGATCTTCTTGCCTGGCGGCCTCGCCTCGACCTCGATGCCCGTGGTCAGCATGTCGTCGGGGTTGGTGAGCAACAGCCGCCCCTCGCCGCCGGGGAAGAGCGTGGCGAACACCTGGGTGAACTCGCGCTCGACGTCGGCGTACGCCTGGGCGAACACCTGCAGGATGCGTTCGTCGACGTCGGTGATCACGTCGAGCAGGTCCTTGCGGGCCGCCTTGACGTCCTCGAGTTGCGTGGACAGGAAGTTGTAGCGCTCCTCGAGAGCCGCGAACTCTTCCAGGGCAAGGGGATTCACGCGACCGAGCTCGGCGAGTTCGCGGTCGGCCTTCTTCGCCCGACGCTCCTGGGTGGCCCGGTCGAAGGGCATCGGCGCAGGCGCGGTGACCTGGTCGCCGCGCTCCCTGGCCTGCTCGTACTCGGCCATCTCCAGCTCGGTCGGGGGGAGCGGCACGTGCGGGCCGTACTCCTCGATGAGATCGTCGGTCGCCATGCCGAACTGCTCGAGCGCGTGCTGCTCCAGCTGCTCGATACGAAGCGCCGCTTGGGCCTTGGCCACCTCGTCGCGGTGCAGTGAGTCGGTGAGAGCGGTCATCCTGGCGTTGAGTTCGTTGACCTCGTGGCGCACCCGACTCAGGGCCTCGGCGCGGTGGCTGCGCTCGGCAGCCAGCGCGTCGCGCGTCCGACCCGCCACGGCGACGGCGACCGCGAGCCGGGCTGCCACCGACCTGCCCGCCTCCGCGACCGCTGCCGCCACCGTCGCGGCGTGCTCACGGGCCTCGCGAGCACGCTGGGCGCGCAGGCGTGCCTCACGTTCGGCGGTCGCTGCGCGGCGGAGCGAATCTGCCCGTCCGCGAACGGCGTTCGCCCGCTCCTCGGCGGTGCGGACGGCCAGTCGCGCCTCGAACTCCTCGGCCCTGGCGGCCTCCGCGGCCGCGACGGACTCCTGGCGGTCCACCGGCTCGGAGTCGAAAGTGGGCATCTCCTGCGCGTTGCGCAGTCGCTCCTCGAGGGCGGACATCTCCTCGACGGTCTTGGCGCGGCCTGCTTCGAGCTCGTTGCGCTGACCGTTGAGTCGCTGCCATTCCTCTTCGGCATTGCGGGCCTCGTGACCGAGCCTGCCGAGCTGTTCGTAGATCGCCGAGATCGCAGCATCGGATTCGTTGAGCGCGGCGAGTGCGTCTTCGGCGGCGGTCTGCCGCGAGGCCTGCTCGGCCAGTGCGCCGGACAACGCCGCGGTGAGTTCTGAGACCTGCCGCTCGGAGGACGCCAATTCCGCACGCGCCTTGTCGATTTCGGAGGTGATCTCCAGCGTGCTCGGCTTGCGGTCCGAGCCGCCGTTGAGCCAGCCTGCGCCCACCAGGTCGCCGTCGGTCGTCACGGACCGCAGCTGCGGGCGCGCAGCCACCAGGTCCAGTGCCGCCGCGAGGTCGGGGACCACGGCCACTCCCGCCAGCATCGCCGCGATGGCGCCACGAAGGCGTGACGACGGCTCGACGAGGTCGGCCGCCCACAGCGCCCCGTCGGGCAGGGGCTCCGAATGTTGCTGCGGCACTGCCGCTTCCGGCCAATCCCCCAGGACGATCGCCGCGCGGCCACCGTCGGCCTGCTTGAGCGCCGCGACGGCCGAGTGCGCTGCCCCGGAGCTCTCCGCCGCCAGCGCGTCGGCGGCCGAGCCGAGCACGGCCGCGACCGCTGCCTCGTATCCGGGGCGCACCCGCAGCATCTTCGCCACGGAGCCGAAAAGCCCTGTGCCATCGTGGTTCTTCTGCAACCAGGCGGCGCCGTCCCTGCGGTCGAGTCCGACCGCAAGGGCGTCGATGCGCGCACGCAGTGAGGCGACCTGACGTTCCGCGCCGCGTTCGGCGGCCTGCAGCTCGGTGACCCGCTCGTCGGCGAGACGCAGCGCCGTCACCGTGCGGTCGTGCTGATCGTCGAGCCCGACCTCACCTGCGTCGAGCTCACCGACGCGGTTCTGGACGTTCTCGAAGTCCACCCTGGACTGCTGCACTCGCAGCGCGGATTCCTCGATGCTGACGGTCAGTCGCGCCACGCCCTCGTCGATCGACTCGACGCGGGTGCGCATGGTGTCGACCTGTCCGGAGAGGCGGGCCAGCCCCTCGCGGCGGTCGGCCTCGGCGCGGGCGGCCGCAAGGTGTGCGCGTTCGGCCTCGGCGGCGAGGCGCTCGCGCTCGCTCAGCTCGGCGCGGGCGGCCTCCTGGCGCGCCCTTGACTCGGCCAACTCGGCGAGCAGTTCCTGCTCGTGCTCGGCCACCAGGTCGGCCTCCGCCTCGAGCGCGTCCGGGTCGGCGCCCTGGGACACCTCGGCCTCGGCGTCGAGCAGTTGCGCCCGCTCGGTGGCGATCCGCACGGTCGCGCTGACGCGTTCGGCGAGCGCCGACAGGCGGAACCACGTCTGCTGCGCCGCCTCGGCACGTCCGCTCAGACCCGAGACCGCAGTCTCGTGGGTCGTCAGCTCGATGGTCGCGGTCTCCAGACGGGTGGTGATCTCGTCATGCTCGCGCCGCAGCGTCGTCTCGGCCTCGTTGGTGTCGTTGAACTCGGTACGCCGGGTGACGAGGTCGTCGGCGGCGAGGCGGAGCCGGGCGTCGCGCAGGTCGGCCTGGATGGTCTGCGCACGCCGCGCCATCTCGGCCTGACGCCCGAGGGGTTTGAGCTGCCGCCGCAATTCGCTGGTCAGGTCGGTGAGCCGGTTGAGGTTCGCCGACATCGACTCGAGCTTGCGGACCGCCTTCTCCTTGCGCTTGCGATGCTTGAGCACGCCTGCGGCTTCCTCGATGAACGCGCGCCGGTCCTCGGGTCGGGACTCGAGGATCTCGGAGAGCTTGCCCTGCCCGACGATGACGTGCATCTCGCGCCCGATGCCCGAGTCCGACAGCAGCTCCTGAACGTCCATCAATCGGCAGCTGCTGCCGTTGATCTCGTATTCGCCTGCCCCGTCACGGAACATCCGGCGGGTGATCGACACCTCGGAGTACTCGATGGGAAGCGCGTTGTCGGAGTTGTCGATGGTCAGCGTCACCTCGGCACGTCCCAGCGGCGCCCGCGACGACGTACCGGCGAAGATGACGTCCTCCATCTTGCCGCCGCGCAGCGTCTTCGCGCCCTGCTCGCCCATGACCCACGTCAGGGCGTCGACCACGTTGGACTTGCCCGATCCGTTGGGTCCGACGACGCACGTGATGCCCGGTTCGAAGCGCAGAGTCGTCGGCGATGCGAAGGACTTGAAGCCCTTCAGCGTCAGACTCTTGAGATGCATGACGTGCGAGCTTACCTGCGAGGTTGCTATCGCTCGGCGAAGCCCTCGATCTCCTCACCCGGTGCCGACCAGTCGTAGACGACCGTGTCGACGCGCCCCGGCGTGGTACCGCCCTGCAGCAGGTCGAGCAGCCGTTGGCAGGCTGCTCGGGATCCCCGCGCGACGACGTGCACACGGCCGTCGGCCTTGTTGGCCGCGAACCCGGTCAGTCCGAGCTCCAGCGCACGTGCTCGCGTCCACCAGCGGAACCCGACGCCCTGGACGCGCCCGTGTACCCAGGCCGTCAGACGGGCGTCATCGCCGGTGGGTGGGATCACTTCTCGGTGACCGATTCTCTCCGCGCAAGCGGCTCATCGCGACCCTCTTCTCTTCGCGCAAGCGGCTCATCGACGACCCCGAACGTCACCTCGGTCCCTGACTTCAGGGTGCGGCCCACGGTGCAGACCTTGTCGATCGACCGTTCGACGATCACGACGAGCTTGCGGATCTCCTCTTCGGACAGGCCCGACAGATCTACCTCGAGGCTCTCCTCGATCAGCGGGTAGCGCTCCTGCTCGCGGTCGGGCGGACCGGAGACCCGGACCGTGGCCTGATAGTCGTCACCGAGGCGAGTGCGCAGGGCGTGGTCGCTGCTCATGCCGCTACAGGCGGCAAGTGCGATCTTGAGGAGTTCACCTGGGGTGAACACGCCCTCGACGTCCTCGGACCCGACGAGCACCTCCGCGCCCCGGGTGCTTCGACCGGTATAGCGGCGCACCCCGGTGCGCTCAACCCACAGATCCGTCATGACTCCTCTTCTTCCATTGCTGGACTATCAACGCCTGGGCCGCGGCTGGCATTTCGGGCAGTAGTACGACGACCGGTTCATGAACTTGTCCCGTCGCATGATGGTGCCGCAGCGGCGGCACGGCTCACCCTCGCGGCCGTAGGCGTCCAACGACCGGTCGAAGTAACCCGACTCACCGTTGACGTTCACGTACAGCGAGTCGAACGACGTGCCGCCCTGACCGAGGGCGTCGCGCATGACGTCTCCCGCGTGCCCGAGGATCGAGGCGAGTGTCGGTTTCGTCAGCGTTTCCGCGATGCGTGCGCCGTTGACCTTCGCGCGCCACAGCGACTCGTCGGCGTAGATGTTGCCGATGCCCGAGACCACTGTCTGGTCCAGCAGTTGGCGTTTGATCTCGGAGTGCTTGCGCCGCAACACCTTCACCACCGATGCAGCATCGAACAGCGGGTCGAGCGGGTCGCGGGCGACATGGGCGACGGGGACCGGCACCTCGGTGCCGTCGACCGTGACGAGGTCGGCGAGCATCCAGCCGCCGAACGTGCGCTGGTCGACGAAGCTCATCGCCGTACCGTCGTCGAGAAGGGTCGCGACACGAAGGTGCTCGGTCTTCGCGACGGGCCCGAGCAGCATCTGGCCACTCATCCCGAGGTGGACCACCAGGGCTTCACCGCTGCCGAGGGTCAGCCACAGGTACTTCCCGCGCCTGCCGGTGCCGGTGATGACGTTGTCGAGCAACCGCGCCGTCAGATCGGCGGGGCCCTCCTCGTGCCGTCGCACGGCGCGCGGGTGGTTGACCCGAACCGCGGTGATCGTCTTGCCCACGATGTGGGCGTCGAGGCCGCGCCGGACGACCTCGACCTCGGGTAGCTCAGGCATCCTGCTCGGACTCGCGTTCGGCCTCGGCCGCTTCGAGAACCTCGAGCGCCTTGTACGCGGCGGCCGCGGCGTGCTGCTCGGCTTCCTTCTTGGTGCGGCCCTCGCCATGGCCGTAGTCCTCGTCGTTCACGATCGCGCGCGCCGTGAAGTGCTTGTCGTGCTCGGGGCCGGTGGACGAGACGGCATACGACGGCACGCCGAGGCGTCGGGCGGCCGCCAGTTCCTGGAGGCTGGTCTTCCAATCGAGACCCGCACCCAGGTTCGCCGCGGTCTCCAGCGCGTCGGAGAACATCCGGACGATGACGTCGCGGGCGACCTCGTGTCCGTGCTGGACGTACGTCGCGCCGAGGAGCGACTCCACGGCGTCGGCAAGAAGATTCGACTTCTGCGCACCGCCGCTGGCCACCTCTCCCCTACCGAGCAGCAGATAGGCGCCGAGCCCGTCGGGGGTGAGGTTCCTGGCGATGCGCGCCAACGCCTGAGTGTTGACCACGGCGGACTTCAGCTTGGCCAGCTCGCCCTCGCTGCGGTCGGGGTACTTGGTGAAGATCTCCGCGGTGATCACCAGACCGAGCACGGCGTCGCCGAGGAACTCGAGCCGCTCGTTGGTGGGTAGTCCACCCGCCTCGTACGCATAGCTGCGATGCGTCAGTGCGAGGGTGAGTAGATCGTCGGGCAGGTCGACCCCGAGCGCGTCGAGCAGCGGCGTGCGATCGACCGTCACTCGCGACCTCCCGCCGACTGGTCCGGCGTTCCCTCCTCGACCGGCTTCATGGCGGCCAGCTTGGCCCACCTCGGGTCGATGACGTCGTGGCTGTGCGGCTCTGGATCATCCTCGAAGTCGGCAAGTGGCACACCGCATTCCGGGCAGAGGCCGGGGCAGTCCTCGCGGCACAGCGGCGAGAAGGGCAACTCCATCCCGACGGCGTCGATGATCGGCTGCCCGAGGTCGATGGTGTCACCGGACGAATCGGGGATGACGCGGCCGATCTCCTCCTCCTCGGTCGTCGCCTCCGTGGTGCTGTCCGGGTAGGCGTACAACTCGGTGAGGGTGATCTCGACGTCGCCCTCGACGGGATTCAGACAGCGAGCGCACTCACCTTCGGTCGGCGCCGACACGGTCCCGCTGACCAACACTCCCTCGGACACCGACTCGAGGCGCAGGTCGAGTTCGACGGGCGCACCCTCGGGGATGGCGATGGTCTCGACCCCGATGCGGAAGGGCGCGGGCACGGTCTCCTCGACGGTGACCATCGAACCGGGACGCCGACCTAGTCGGGAAACGTCGAGCACGAAGGGCGATCGAGGACCGCTCCTGGCCCGACCACGAGCAGCATGATTCGACTTTGCGGCCATCTGTTGATCCTACGACCGTGGTTGGATCCGGCCCCAATCCGTCATGCCGCAACGGCCGCCTCAGCGTTGCGCGTAGTCGTGCGTACCTGCGGCGGTCCGCAGCTGGTGACGTCCGCGGCCGACCGAGCGCAGCGTGCCGTTGAGGTAGTCCTCGAACTCGGCCAGCTTGCTGTCGACGTAGATGTCGCACTCGCCGCGCAGCCGATCGGCCTCGGCGTGAGCGGTGTCGATCAGTCGGGTGGCCTCGGCGGTGGCGGTCTGCACGATCTCGGTCTGCGCCACCAGGCGCTGCTGCTCCTTGATGCCTTCCTGGACGGCCTTCTCATAGGAGATGTTGCCGTTCTCGATCAGGCGATCGGCCTCGGCCTTGGCGCGCCCGGTGCTGGCCTCGTACTCGCGCTTGGCGATGGTCGACACGCGGTTGGCCTCTTCACGGGCCTCGCCGACCATCCGCTCGCTGTGCTGCCGAGCCTCGGCGACCATGCGGTCGGCCTGCCCCTTCGCATCGGCGAGGATCCGGTCTGCCTCACTGCGGGAGTGGTTGAGCAGCGAATCGGCCTCGGCGGTCGCCGACGCGACCATGCTGTCGGCGTGTTCCTTTGCCTCCCTCAGCATTCCATCACGCGCGTCAAGCACGTCCTGCGCGTCGTCGAGTTCGCCTGGGATGGCGTCCTTGATGTCGTCCAGCAATTCGAGCACGTCGCCGCGGGGGACCATGCAGCCGGCCGTCATCGGCACACCGCGGGCCTCTTCGACGATCGCGCCGAGCTCATCGAGCGCCTCAAATACTCGGTACACGGAAGAAACCTCCAGGCTTAGTCGTTGTGGCTATTGTGCCTGGTGTTACTCGTGTGACTCCGCACGCCACGCCGGTGATTCGCGGTTTTCGCATCGACGGCCACCCTCAGCGGGATCTCAACCGGCCGTCGCCCAACGTGCGGCCACGGCGGGATGCCAGCGGGTTTCCCGCCACCAGCGCACGTTGGGCGAGGGTTCTCGAGAGGGAACCAGGCCCGGTGCCTGCGCCGTCAGCGTGCGGCGAGCTTGGCCCGCAACGCGACGTTGACCGGCTCTGGCAGCAACTCCGAGACGTCGCCGCCGAGCGATGCCACCTCCTTGGCGAGGGACGACGAGACGAAGGCGTACTGCGGATTCGTCGCCACGAAGAAGGTGTCGACGCCCGCGACGTGCCTGTTCATCTGCGCCATCTGCAGCTCGTACTCGAAGTCGGTACCCGTGCGCAGGCCCTTCACGATCGCCGTCAGTCCGCGTGAGGTGACGAAGTCGACGACCAGGCCGCTGCCTCTCTCCACCCGGAGGTTCGGCAGATGCCTGGTGGACTCCCTGATCAACTCGATGCGCTCGTCGGCGGTGAACATGCCCGACTTGTTGGGATTCACCAGGACCGCCACGACGACCTCGTCGAACTGGGCGGCCGTCCGCTCGAACACGTCGACGTGGCCGAGCGTGACGGGGTCGAACGAGCCTGGGCATACGGCGCCACTCATGTCCGACGACGCTACGCGATGGAGCCGAACTCGAGGCGCGTGTCCCCATAGCGGCGCTCCTTGCCGACCGCCCACCCGTGCGGCCACACCAACGACGGGCTCGACGCCGACCGCTCGACCACGACCAGCGCGCCTGGGGCCAGCCAGCCGTGATCGGCCAACGCGGACAGCACCGCCTCCACGTCGGCCGACGGAACCTCGTACGGCGGATCGGCGAACACGAGATCGGCCCGACGGTCGGCGCCGGCGGCGAGCACCGACGAGACGCTGGCGCACCGCACCACGGCACCCCTGGCACCGAGAGCGGCCGCGTTGTCGGCGATGACGGCCGCCGCGCGCCGGTCGGCCTCCACGAACGTCGCCGAGCGGGCGCCACGCGAAAGCGCCTCCAGCCCAAGGGCGCCCGATCCGGCGTACAGGTCGAGCACCACGGCGTCGGTGAAGTCGAGGCGTGCCGTCAACACGTTGAACAGCGACTCGCGCACGCGGTCCGTCGTCGGACGGGTACCCCGCCCAGACCGCCCCTGCGGCACCGTGATCCGACGACCGCCGAACTCACCGCCGACGATCCGGGTCAGGTTCGATCCCCCGTTCGCTCCGCTGGAGCCGCGCTTGCGTGGACTGCCCGCCGATCCGATTCCCCGGTCGCTTCGCTCTTACCCGCTGAACGGATCACCGCGAGGAGGTCGCCCCCCTCCACCTGTGCCGTGGCGGCGACGGCAACGCGTTCGACGGTGCCGTCCTTGGGGGCGGTGATCGCAGCCTCCATCTTCATGGCCTCGATGGTGGCGATGGTCTGCCCCGCGCTGACCGCCTCGCCGGCAACCACGCCGACGGTGACCACCCCGGCGAACGGCGCAGCGACGTGATCGGCGTTGGTGCGGTCCGCCTTCTCGGCCGCGGGCACGGTGTCGGCGATGCTCTCGTCGCGGACCACCACCGGACGCAGCTGGCCGTTGAGGATGCACATCACCGTGCGCAAGCCGCGCTCGTCGGCCTCGGAGATCGCCTCGAGCCCGATGATGAGCTGCACGCCGCGGTCGATCTGGATGCGGTGTTCGTCACCGTGGCGCAGCCCGTACCAGAACTGGTTGGCCGACAGGCGCGAGGTGTCACCGTAGACCTCGCGATGCGCCTCGAACTCCTTCGTGGGACCAGGGAACAGCAGCCGGTTGAGCGTCCGCTGCCGTTCGACACCCGGCTCGGCCAGCAGAGCCTCGTCCTCGGCGCTGAGCTCGGTGGTCGGCTTGGCCGGCGGGCGGCCCGCCAGAGCCTTGGTGCGCAACGGTTCCGGCCATCCTCCTGGCGGGTCGCCGAGCTCACCGCGCAGGAACCCGATCACCGAATCGGGAATGTCGAACCGCGCCGGGTCCGCGGCGAACTCGTCGGCCGTGATCCCCGCCCCGACGAGCGCCAGCGCGAGATCACCCACCACCTTGCTCGACGGCGTGACCTTCACCAGATGGCCCAGCACCCGGTCCGCACCGGCGTAGGCGTTCTCGACGTCCTCGAACCGGTTGCCCAGCCCCAGCGCGATCGCCTGCTGGCGCAGATTGGACAGCTGACCGCCGGGAATCTCGTGGCTGTACACCCGCCCCGTCGGGGAAATGACACCAGACGCTGCAACATCGAAGGGCGCGTACACCTTTCGCAACGCCTCCCAGTACGGCTCCAGGTCACACACCGCCCGCAGCGACAACCCGGTGTCATACCGGGTGTGCGCCGCCGCCGCGACGATCGAGGACAGCGACGGCTGACTCGTCGCGCCCGCCAGCGGTGCCGCCGCCCCGTCGACCGCGCTGGCGCCCGCCTGCCACGCCGCGGTGTAGGTGGCCAACTGGCCACCAGGAGTGTCATGGGTGTGCACGTGCACCGGCAGGTCGAACCGACTGCGCAGCGCCGTGACCAACGTGGTCGCCGCCGGCGCCCGCAGCAGGCCCGCCATGTCCTTGATGGCCAGCACGTGCGCGCCCGCATCGACGATCTGCTCGGCCAGCTTGAGGTAGTAGTCCAGCGTGTAGAGCGTCTCGCCGGGATCGGACAGATCACCGGTGTAACTCATCGCGACTTCGGCGACCGCCGAACCGGTTTCGCGGACCGCGTCGATCGCCGGTCGCATCGACTCGACGTTGTTGAGTGCATCGAAGATTCGGAAGACGTCGATACCGGTGGCCGCGGCCTCGGTGACGAACGCGTCGGTCACCGTCTCCGGATACGGGGTGTAACCCACGGTGTTGCGGCCCCGCAGCAGCATCTGCAGACAGACGTTCGGCACCGCCTCCCGCAGCGCCGCCAGCCGCTCCCACGGGTCTTCCTTCAAGAACCGAAGCGCCACATCGTAAGTCGCCCCACCCCAGCACTCCAGCGACAGCAACTCCGGAGTCATCCTGGCGATGTACGGCGCGATCGCGATCAGGCCCGAGGTCCGCACCCGCGTCGCCAGCAGCGACTGATGGGCGTCGCGGAACGTGGTGTCGGTGACCCCCACGGCAGGGGAATCGCGCAGCCACGCCGCGAAACCCTGCGGGCCCAACTCGATCAACCGCTGCCTGCTCCCCGGCGGCGGCGTGGCGTCCAGGTCGATGTCGGGCAACTTGTCCTGCGGGTACACCCGCGGCAGGTCCCGATACGGCGAGTTCACGGTGACCTCGGCGAGGTAGTTGATGATCTTCGTCCCGCGGTCGGCCGAGGCGTGCGAGGTCAGCAGCTGCGGGCGGTCATCGATGAACGACGTCGTGACCCGGCCCGCCTTGAAGTCCGGGTCGTCGACCACCGACAGCAGGAACGGAATGTTCGTCGACACCCCGCGAATGCGGAACTCCGCCAGCGCGCGACGCGCCCGCGCCACGGCGATCGAGAAGTCGCGACCGCGACACGTCAGCTTCACCAGCATCGAGTCGAAGTGCGCGCCGATCTCCGCACCCAGGTTGGTGCCGCCGTCGAGCCGGATGCCCGCCCCACCGGGCGACCGGTAGCCGGTGATCCGCCCGGTGTCCGGCCGGAAACCCTTGGCCGGGTCCTCGGTGGTGATGCGGCACTGCATGGCAAAACCGCGCGTGGTGAGCATGTCCTGGCTCAACCCCAGATCGGCCAGCGTCTCCCCCGCGGCGATCCGCAGTTGGCTGGCCACCAGGTCGACGTCCGTGATCTCCTCGGTGACGGTGTGCTCGACCTGGATCCGCGGGTTCATCTCGATGAAGACGTGGTTACCGCGCTCGTCGAGCAGGAACTCCACGGTGCCCGCACACGTGTAGCCGATCTGCCGCGCGAACGCGACCGCATCGCCACACATCTTGGCGCGCAACTCCTCTGACAGGTTCGGCGCGGGCGCGAGCTCGATCACCTTCTGATGACGCCGCTGCACACTGCAGTCGCGCTCGAACAGATGGATGACGTTGCCCTTGCCGTCGGCGAGGATCTGCACCTCGATGTGACGCGGATTGAGCACCGCCTGCTCCAGGTACACGTTCGCATCGCCGAACGCCGACTCCGCCTCGCGGCTGGCCGCCTCGATCGCCTCGGCCAGCGCGGCGGGATCCGTCACGCGACGCATGCCCCGGCCACCACCACCCGAGACCGCCTTGACGAACAGCGGGAAACTCATGTCAGCCGACGCGGCGACGAGATCGTCCACCGATGCCGACGGCTCCGAGGACGCCAGGACGGGCAGACCGGCCTCCCGCGCCGCAGCGATCGCGCGCGCCTTGTTCCCGGTCAGCTCCAGCACGTGGGCGCCGGGCCCGACGAAGGTGATGCCCGCCTCCGCGCACGCAGCGGCCAACTCCGGATTCTCCGACAGGAAACCGTAGCCCGGATAGACCGCGTCCGCGCCGGCGTCCCTGGCCACGCGGATGATCTCGTCGATCGACAGGTAGGAACGCACCGGGTGCCCGGGCTCACCGATCTGATACGACTCGTCGGCCTTCATCCGGTGCGGCGAGTTGCGGTCCTCATAGGCGTACACCGCCACCGTCGCGATGCTCATCTCATAGGCGGCGCGAAACGCCCGGATCGCAATCTCACCCCGGTTGGCCACCAGCAGTTTGGAAATCACGCGCTACCCTATCTCGCCCGTGGCCCCGTGCGGTCTAGATCAGCGTCGACCAGTACGTCCAGAACCGTGCCAGGATCATCAGGATCAACGCGGTGAACCACAGCGCGACCAGCGACCAGCGCCACTGGTACACGAAGCGGGCAATTCTGTTGCCCGCCAGTGGCCGAAGTGCGATCGACGACACCACCACCAGCAGCGGGATGGTCACCACCCACACCACCATGCAGTACGGGCACAGGGCGCCGATGACGTACAGGCTCTGGTAGATCAGCCAGTGGATGAACACCACGCCGAGCAGTGTCCCGGCCGCCAGACCCGCCCAGAACCACTGCGGCAGAGACACTTTGGCGAGGGACAGCACGCCGGTCACCACGACGACCGTGAACGCCACGATACCGATCAACGGGTTGGGGAAGCCGAACGCCGCGGCCTGCGGGGTCACCATCACCGACCCGCACGACAGCACCGGGTTGATGCTGCACGACGGGACGTAGGCCGGGTTCTCCAGCAGCTTGACCTTCTCGATCGTCAGCGTGATGGCCGCAGTGAGGCCGACGGCACCGGCGATGAGCACCCAGACCGCGCTGGGCGTGCGCACCCGCACCAGGGAGACCCGCCCGGCCTGCTTGGCCGACGCGGTCTCGTCCTCGGCGGCGACGGTCACGACGTGGGCGTCGGGTTCGGGGCCGGGGCGGGAGCCGGTGCAGCCGGGGTGGGTGCGGGGGCCGCGGGCGCGGCGCCGAGGCCGGGAACGTCGCCGACGATGCCCTTGATCTTGGCCACCAGGGCGTCCGGCGTGGAGAACTTGTAGTCCTCGCCGTTGATCCGCACGGTCGGCGTACCGGTCACGTTGGTCGCGGCAGCCAGGCCCTTGACCATGTCCAGGTTGCGACCGCCGTTGATGCACTCGGGAACCTTGCCGACGACCCCGGCCTGACGGGCGGTCTCGATCAGCTGCTGGTTCGTCGGGAACGACGTCCCCGTCTCGCTGGGCTGCTGGGCGTACATCGCGGCGTGGAAGCGCCGGAACACTTCCTTGTCCGGGGTGGTGTCCTCGTCTGCGACGCAGTACGCCGCAGCGCCTGCCCGCGACGAGTAGTTCTGGTTCGACGGCCGGTCCAGGATCGCGACCATGTAGTAGTCGGTGGCGATCGCGCCGCTGTCGATCAACTTGTTCAGGGTGGGACCGAACTGCTGCTCGAAGTTGCCGCAGACGGGGCAGAGGAAGTCCTCGTACAGGGACACCACGGCCTTCGGCTCGGTGGTGCCCTCCTTGGTGATGACGTTGCTCGTCGCCACGCGGATCGACTTCGCCTCGCCACCAGCGGGCTTGGTGCTTCCGGAGGTGACGATGTAGACCACCAGGACCACCGCGAAGATGACCACGATCGCGGTAAGCCCGACCTGAATCATCACGTTGCGCTTGCGGTCCGCCGCCTTCAGGTCGTAGCTGGCGTTCTTCTTGGGTTTCGTGGCCACGGCACTAGGGTACCGGCGACCCCAACGGCCGTACTCAGCCCCGGCTCAGGTGCGCCCGCAACGCCGAGACGACCTCTGCCATCGCCGCGGCGGAGGCACCCCCCAGCGGGAAGAAGTTGGCGAACCCGTGGATCAGCGGTCCGAACTGCCGGTGGTCGACGGCGACACCCGCGGCAGCGAGTGCCTCGGCGTACTGGTTGCCCTCGTCGCGCAGGGGATCGAAGCCTCCGGTCAGCACCATCGCCGGCGGCAGTCCGGAGAGATCGTCCGCCAGTAGGGGCGAGATCCTGGGGTCGCTGGTGTCCAACGGCGACCCGGCGAGATAGAGGCTCCGGAACCAGTCGATGTCCGTCTTGGTGAGGAAGTACCCGTCGCTGAAGAGCGTCTTGGACCTGGTCTCGGCGGCGAAGTCGACGACCGGGTAGAGCAGCAGCTGCAGCGCGGGAACGCGGACGCCGTCGTTGCGCGCCAGCTGGGAGACGACCGCAGCCAGGTTTCCCCCCGCGCTGTCTCCCCCGACGGCCACGCGGGCCGGGTCGGCGCCAAGCTCGGTCGCGTGTTCGAGGGCCCAGCGGTACACCGCGTAACAGTCCTCCACGGCCGCGGGCGCGGGATGCTCCGGCGCGAGCCGGTAGTCGACCGCCAGCACGTGCACTCCGGCGTCGCGACACAACAACCGGCACAGGTCGTCGTGAGTGTCGAGGTCTCCCACGCCGAAGCCACCGCCGTGGAAGAAGACGAGCAGGGATTCCTTGCCCTGGCAGTTGACCGGAGAGTAGTGGCGAACCGGGATGGCCCCTGCGGGACCGGGTACCGACGTGTCCCTGACGCCGACCGCGATACCGGCGTCGATCATCGCCGCGAGCTTCCTGAGCTGAGACCGTGCCACGGCGATGTCACTGCTGGCGACCAGCCCGTTGACGCCCGCCGACCGCTGCGCGGCGAGCATGAACTGCAGCGTGGTGTCGAGGGTGTTGCCGTCGATCGTCACCGAGCGGCGTCGGAGCAGTAGCCGCTTGACGGGGTCGGGAAGGTGCGGGAGAAGACGCAGCATCACACTGCTCAACCCGTTGAGGACCGCGAGTCGGGCGCGGCCTGGCCTGCCTGCCGTCGGGTGCGACGGCGATGCGGCGGGTCCGGCAGACGGAACCTCGGCTGGCAGACTTCTCGTCATGGCTTCTCCTTCGAACCCTTCGGTTCCCTCGATCACGCTGAACGACGGCAATTCGATACCCACCATCGGGTTGGGAGTGTGGCAGACCCCTGCCGGTGACACCGAACGCGCGGTCAGCGCCGCCCTCGATGCAGGCTATCGGCACGTCGACACGGCCGCGGCATACGGCAACGAGACCGAGGTGGGCCTGGCACTGGCGGGTGCGGCGTCCTCGGGCGTCGCGCGCGACGACGTGTACGTGGTCACCAAGCTGTGGAATGCCGATCAGGGTTACGACAAGACGCTACGGGCCTTCGACACGAGCCTCGACAAGCTCGGGATCGACTACCTCGACTTGTATCTCATTCACTGGCCCCTGCCCGAGGTCAACGCGTACGTCGACACGTTCAAGGCGTTCGCGCACCTGCGCGATCAGGGCCGTATTCGCTCGATCGGGGTCAGCAACTTCGAGCCCGAGCACCTCACGGTCCTGATCGACGGAACGGGCATCGTTCCCGCCGTCAATCAGATCGAGCTGCACCCCCTGCTTCCCCAGCACGAGCTGCGCGAGCTGCACGCCAAGCTCGGAATCGCCACCGAGGCGTGGAGCCCGTTGGGCCAAGGCTCGCTGCTGGAGAACGCGACCGTCACCACCGTTGCCGAGGCATACGGGAAAACGCCAGCGCAGGTGCTGATTAGGTGGCACGTCCAGCTCGGTAATATCGTCATCCCGAAATCGGTGAATCCCGACAGGATTGCGAGCAACTTCGACGTGTTCGATTTCGAGCTCGGCGAGCAGGACATGGCGTCCATCGCTTCGTTGGAGAACGGAACACGACTGGGTCCCGACCCACGGACCTTCAACTTCACAGGGTAGGTGTGACATGACTTCGGCGGCAGCAATTCCCAGTCCCATTCCAGCAGTGGCGCTAAACGACGAAAACAGCATCCCGGCGCTCGGGATCGGCGTCGGCGAGTTGTCGGACGCCGAAACCGAACGCGCCGTATCGACCGCACTCGAGATCGGCATCCGGCTGATTGACACGGCAGCCGCCTACGGCAACGAAGCTGCGGTGGGACGCGCCGTCGCCGCGTCGGGAATCCCCCGTGCGGAAATCTTCATCACCACCAAGCTGGCCACCAGCGACCAGGGCTTCCGGGCCGCGCAGGACGCATGCCGGGCCAGTGTCGATCGGCTGGGCACGGACTACGTCGACGCGTACCTCATCCACTGGCCGGGCACCGACCCCGGCGTCTACCTCCACAGCTGGGGCGGCATGCTGAAGTCGCGGGAGGACGGCGTCGCCAAGTCGATCGGCGTCTGCAACTTCTCCGCCGAGGACCTCAACAACATCCTCGAGCTGACCTTCACCGCGCCCGCGATCAACCAGATCGAGCTGCACCCGCTGCTGAACCAAGCCGCACTGCGCGCGGCCAACGCCGAACACGACGTCGTCACCGAGGCCTACGGCCCGCTGGGCGTTGGGCGTCTTCTGGACAACCCGACCGTGACGTCGATCGCCGGTGAGTATGGCAAGTCGCCCGCGCAGGTGCTGATCCGGTGGAGCCTGCAGCTTGGCAACGTGGTGATCCCCCGCTCGGCCACGCCGGCTCGCATCGTCGAGAACGCCGACGTGTTCGAGTTCGAGCTCGCGGCCGAGCACATGGATGCGCTCAACGGACTCGACGAGGGCACCCGCTTCCGGCCCGACCCGGCCACCTACACCGGCACCTAGGCGTACGGCGCCAGGAGCCTCAGCCCGTCGGGCAGGTGGCTGCCGCGTCGCGCAGCACCACCGCAGACCGGTCATCGATGGGCAGGGCGTAACCCCGCAGCACCGCAGCGAACTGCACTGAATACTGGCACCAGAAGCCACGATTGGGCGGCATCCAGTCGGCGGGCTCGGCGTCGCCCTTGTCCTGGTTGGCCTGGCCTTGGACCGCCAACAGGTTGGCCGGATCGTTGGCGAAGCGCCTGCGCATGTCGTCGGTCCAGTCCCTGGCCCCCAGATCCCAAGCCAACGCCAACGGGACGATGTGGTCGATCTGCACGGCGGCGCCGACCTGATTGCCTCGGGTGAAGAACACCGTGTCGTTGGTGTACGGGTCGTGCAGCGTGCCGGTGGCGACGGCGGTGGGACAGCGCTTGATCGCCGTGAACGTCTTGTCGATGAGGTCGCGGTCGAGGATGTCGTTGCGGGTGTCGCAGCCGTTGTGCCCGCCGGGTGCGGTGGTGTCGTCGGTCCAGGCGTCACCGAAGGCGGCTCGCCGGTAGTCGTGCCCGTGCACGCGCACGGGAATCAGCGGGATGCCCGCAAGGACGTCGACACCCGGCGCCACCGTGGGCACGTCGGCGTCAGCGACGAACCTGGCTCCGCGGCCGTCGACCAAGGTGACCTGGATGGCGACCGCGATGGCGAGCGCCACCGCCACGATCAGCCAGACGGGCTTCTTCACGCCTTGTCCAGGTATTCGACTCGCTCGGTCTCGCCGAACGGGGCCGCCAGCATGGCGATTCCACGGTGGTCGCGCAGTGCGGGATCCGCGTCGTAGACGGATTCGGCGAAAGCCCTTGCCGCCTCGATGATCTCGCGGTGCTCGGCCAGGGACAGCAGTCGCAGGGTGATGGGTCTGCCGGACTGGCTGAGACCGAGCACGTCACCTTCGCGGCGTTCCTCGAGATCGAGATCGGCCAGCACGAAGCCATCCTGGGTGGAGGCGACGGCCTTCAGCCGCGCCCCGGCCTTGGAGTCCTCCGGCAGATTGGTGGCCAGCAGGCACAGGCTGTCGTGTTCGCCTCGGCCGATGCGCCCGCGCAGCTGGTGCAGCTGGCTGATGCCGAACCGATCGCCGTCCATGACGACCATCACCGTAGCGTTGGGCACGTCGACACCGACCTCGATCACGGTGGTGCACACCAGCACGTCGACCTCACCCGCGCGGAACGCCGACATGACGGCATCCTTCTCCTCACCGGACAGTCTGCCGTGCATCAGCCCGAGCCGAAGCCCGGTCAGCGGACCGTGGCCCAGGCGCTCGAACAGCTCGACGACGCTGGTGACGGGCGGGCCGGGCTCTCTACCGCCCGCCTTCTTCTTTCCGGAACCCTTGTCGCCCGTGTCGTTCTCGTCGATTCGCGAGGCGACGACGTAGGCCTGCCGACCCGCCTCGACCTCTTCGATGATCCGCTGCCAGGCCCGTTGCAGCCACGCGGGTTTCTGGCCGACGAAGATCGTGTTGGTGGTGATGGGGCGGCGTCCGCGCGGCAGCTCGCGCAGCACCGACGTCTCGAGATCGCCGTAGACGGTCAGCGCCACGGTTCGCGGAATCGGGGTGGCCGTCATCACCAGCAGGTGGGGGGTGATGCCGTCGGCAGCCTTGGCGCGCAAGCGGTCCCGCTGTTCGACACCGAAGCGGTGCTGCTCGTCGACGACCACCATCCCGAGGTTGTGGAACTCGACGGCGTCCTGAAGGAGCGCGTGCGTGCCGACGACGATCCCCGCCTGACCACCTGCCACCTCGTCACGGACCTGGCGTTTCTGCTGGGCCGTCATCGATCCGGTGAGCAGGGCGACCCTGGTCGCGCCGTCCACACCGCCGAGCTGGCCCGCCATGGCCAGGGGACCCAATACGTCGCGGATGGACCGGACATGTTGAGCAGCAAGGACTTCCGTCGGAGCCAGCAGTGCGCACTGATAACCGGCATCCACCATCTGCGCCATCGCCAGCACCGAGACGATCGTCTTTCCCGAACCCACCTCGCCCTGCAGCATCCGGTGCATGGGCTTGGTGTCGGCGAGTTCGCCCGTCACGACGTCGAGGACGTCACGCTGTCCGGCGGTGAGCTCGAAGGGCAGCTGCCGCGCCAGTGCCGCCGCCAGTCCGTCGTTCCTGGGCGGCGCAGCGGGACCCGTCTCGCTCAGCGCGCCGTGTCTGCGTTCGACCAGCGCCCACTGCAGACCCACGGCCTCGTCGAAGGCCAATCGCTGGCGGGCCCGCTCGCGGTCTTCTTCGCTCTCCGCGAGGTGGATGGCGCGCAACGCCTGGTCCTCTGAGATCAGATTCCATTGCCGCAGAACCGATTCGGGCAACGGATCGTCGATGGGGTCCAGGACGTCGAGCACGTGGCGGACGCACGCATAGATGTCCCAGCTCTGCACCTTGGCCGACGCCGGGTAGATGGGGAAGAAGTCGCGCTCGAACCCCGAGAGATCCAGCCCGCCATCGTCGGTTCGCGATGTCTCGGCGATCTTCGCCAACGACCGGCTGCCCTTGCCCTGGCCTGCTCCCTGGAGGACCAGGAATGCCGGATGCGTCAATTGCATTGTGCCGTTGAAGAAGCCGACCTCGCCGGACAGCATCAGCCGCGTGTCCTTCGTCAGGATGTTCTTGGTGTACTTGGCGTTGAAGAAGGTAGCCGTGACCTTGGGCTTGCTGTTGGCGAGCGTGATGACGAGGAACTCGCGCCTGGGCTGCCTGTTGGTCATGCGGACGTCGGCCTTGGCGATCGTGTCGACGAAGGTGACGTGCTCGCCCTCCTCGGGGGGCTCCCAGCCGTCGGTCAGCACCGACATGCCGTGGCTGTAGCTGCGCGGGTAGTGCCGCAGCAGGTCGTCGACCGTATGGATGCCGAAGTGCTCCTCGAGCGGCCCCGCGGACTTGGCGCCGATCACCATGGCCAGCTTGTCGGTGAGCGCGACACTCATGTCTTCCCGTCGCTTCGCTCGCCCCTCATATCTTCCCGTCGCTTCGCTCGCCCCAGCACGGCTACTCCACCCCGATCAGCAGTGCGTCTCCGCGGTGGCCCGTGTGGTAGGTCACCAACTCGGCGCCGAGGTGCTGCTGGTGCACGTGGTCCTGCAGCGCGGCACCGACCGCCGGATCGACGCCCGCGCCGGTCAGCACCGTGACGAGCTCGCCACCCGAACTCAGCAGCAGGTCGATCAGGCCAGCGGCCGCCGCGGTCACGTCCTCGCCGACGATCAACACCTCGTCACCGGAGATGCCCAACCCGTCACCGGGTCTGCAGGTGCCCGCCCACGTCAACGCCTCCTCGGTGGCCACGCGGACCGACCCGTGCCTGGCGCCCGCTGCCGCACGGGCCATGGTGTACCCGTCGTCGACGGCCTGACGCGCGGCGTCGTGCACCGCCAACGCGGCGAGGCCCTGCACCATCGACCCCGCCGGCACGGGCACGACGTCGATGCCCCAGCCGATGGCCGCGGTGCAGCCCGCCACCAGTTCCTCGGCGGCGACGTAGCCGTTGGGCAGGACCATGATCTGGGCGGCGGCAGCGTCGACGAGTGCGCGCAACAGCTGCTTGGCACTGATCGCGGCATCGGCCTCCTGGCAGAGCACGTGCGCACCCTCACCCTCGAACAACTCCTTGGCGCCGTCGCCGTCGACGATGGCGAGCACTGCCCGGTCGCGGGCCCATCCACCCGACGGGTGTGCGCCGGCTCCGGTCAGCGCGGTGATCTGGATCCGGCTCGGCGTGCCGACCCCCAGCGCCGCTTCGACCGCTCCTCCCGCATCGTCGGTGTGGACGTGCACCGAATAGCGGCCACCGGTGCCCGACGCGGCGATGGTCACCGATTCGCCGAGTTGCTCGAGCCGCGTCCGGAGGATCTCGAGACCACCGTGATCACAGCCGTCGACGACGTACATCACCTCGAACTGCGGTGGCGCCACGACTACGACCTCCACGGAGCCGGCAGTCACGCCCGACGGTTCGTAGGTCGCCCGATGCGGCGTGTGTCCGGTGAGGGTCGCGGCCAGCGCGTCCAGCAGGACGAGCAGCCCGCGACCGCCCGCATCGACCACCCCCGCGTCGGCCAGGACGTCGAGTTGTTGGGGCGTCCGGTCGAGGGCGACCACCGCGGCGTCGGCGGCCGCGGCCACGACGTCCGCGACGTCGGCACGGTCGGCGGCCTTGTCCTCGGCGGCGCCCGCCGCCGCGGCCAGCACCGAGAGGATGGTGCCAGGCACGGTTTCGCTGACCGAGGCGTTGGCCAGCACGACGGCGTGTCGCAGTGCGGCCCCGAGGAGGGCCCCGTCGATGTCGGCCAGGACGCCGTCGCGATCACCTGCGGCGCCTGCGGCGACGTCGGCAAGCCCGCGCAGGATCTGCGACAGGATGACCCCCGAGTTGCCGCGGGCGCCCTGGAGCGCACCTTCGGCCAGCGCGGCGGCGACGCGGGTCACGTCGTCCGTGCGCTCGGCGTCGGCGCGGGCACCCGCAGCACGCATGGTGAACAGCATGTTGGTGCCCGTGTCGGCATCCGCCACGGGGAAGACGTTGAGTCTGTTGATCTCGTCGGTCCTGGCGATGAGATGAGTGACGGCCGTGTGGGCCCACTCCAACAGGGCGGTGGCGTCGAGTCGGCGTGCGGACATGCCCAACCGCCTCTCCCTCGACCCAACGCGGCCCGTGCGCGTCAGCCTAGCCACTGTGCCTGACACCGCCCCGGTACCGCCGCAGGCATGCACAGCGGCCACCCGAGTTTTCCGGCGACGGCCATCGTTTTGGCGATACCAGCGGCGGCCGGTATTCTGGTCGGGTTGTCGGGTCACCCGCAGTCGCGGTCGTTGGCCCCCAGTTGCGATCAAGGAGTTTCACATGGCTGCGGTTTGCGATGTCTGCGGGAAGGGTCCCGGCTTCGGCAAGTCGGTGTCGCACTCCCATCGCCGGACCAACCGCAGGTGGGATCCGAACATCCAGACCGTGCACGCCGTGACGCGTCCCGGTGGGAACAAGAAGCGCATCAACGCCTGCACCTCGTGCATCAAGGCGGGCAAGGTCGCACGCGGCTAACTGCCCGACAGCGCGGCGCGATCGCCCTGACCCGTCAGGCCACGATCGCGTCGTCAGGGCAGGCGCCAGTCGATCGGCTCGGCGCCCATCTGCTCGAGTAGCTCGTTGGCGCGGCTGAACGGCCGCGACCCGAAGAACCCACGCGACGCCGACAGCGGCGACGGATGCACCGACTCGATGGCGGCGCAATGCGGACCCGTCAGCATCGGCTTCAGTGTCTGCGCGTCGCGTCCCCACAGCACCGCCACCATCGGTTGCGGTCTGGCCACCAACGCGCGGATCGCGCACTCGGTGACGGCTTCCCAGCCCTTGCCGCGGTGTGACGCCGGGGTGCCCGCACGGACGGTCAGCACCCTGTTGAGCATCATGACGCCACGCCGAGACCACGTCACGAGGTCGCCGTTGGCAGGCACCGGGTAGCCGAGGTCGGTGGCGTACTCCTTGAAGATGTTGTCGAGGCTGCGCGGCAGCGGACGCACGTCGGGCGCCACCGAGAAGCTCAGCCCGACCGCATGCCCTGGCGTGGGATAGGGATCCTGGCCGACGATGAGCACCCGCACCTCGTCGAGCGGAAAGGTGAAGGCGCGCAGCACGTTCTGCCCCGCAGGCAGGTAGTGCCTGCCCTCGGCGATCTCGGACCGGAGGAACTCCCCCATCTGGGCGACCTGATCGGCAACCGGCTCGAGCGCACGCGCCCAGCCGTCCTCGACGAGCTCTGAGAGCGGGCGTGCAGTCACGAGAGGACAACCTAGCGTGCGGGCGCCCTCAGAACGACTGCCAGCCCGGCTTACCGGTCCACTCGACGCCGTCGACCAGCACCGCTGCCGGACCCTGCACCACCGTGCCGATCCGCCGCCAGCCGGCGGGGAGGGCACCGGGGAACGTGGCGACCAGAGCGTGGTCCTCACCGCCACCGAACACGTAGGCCCATGGGTCCTCACCCGTCGCGGCGGCCGCCGCGGCGACGGCGTCACGGTCGGCGGTCAGCGCGTCGCGCCGCAGATCCACCCCCACCCCGGAGGCGTCGGCGACGTGTCCGAGGTCGGCCAGGAGCCCGTCCGAGACGTCCGTCATCGCCGTGGCGCCCGCATCGGCTGCCCTGCGTCCCTGCCCGTACGGCACCGAGGGCACCAGGTGGCGGCGGCGCAGCTCGGGGAAGTCTTGAACGTCGTTGAGCCACAAGGCGTATCCCGCTGCCGACCGCCCCAGCTCGCCGGTCACCGCGACGGCGTCCCCCGGCCGCGCGCCGCTGAGCAGCACGGGTGCCCTGCCCCCGAGGTCACCCAGCGCCGTCACCGAGATCACCCACTGGGGAGCGGCGACGAGATCACCTCCGACGATGCTCGCGCCGAACGTCCGTGCCTCCTCCCACATACCGTCGGAGAGCCGCAACGCGTCGTCACCCAGGGTGTCCCCCGGTGCACCGAACGCGACGACGAACGCGGTGGCCGTCGCACCCATCGCCTCGACGTCGGCGGCATTCTGGGCAATCGCCTTGCGGCCGACGTCGTGTGGGGTCGACCAGTCCAGCCGGAAGTGCCGTCGCTCGACGAGCATGTCGGTCGACACGACGGTACGACCGTCCGCCGAGGTGACCACTGCCGCGTCGTCACCGGGCCCGATCAGCACGGTCGGCGGCTGCTCGCGTCCCGCCACCAGCCGGTCGATCACCACGAACTCGCCGAGCTCGGCGAGTGTCTCGGCGCGCTCCCTGTCAGCCATGTCACCCCTTGGTTGCGTGTCCTGAACACCGGCGCGACCTGCGGTACGTTTGGTCCCTGCGGCGTGGAGTCTATGCAGCCGGAACGGAGGACAGCGCGAGTGGTTGAGGCATTCATGCTGATTCAGACCGAGGTGGGCCGCGCCGAGGTGGTTGCCAAACAGCTGGC
>JAOPUT010000315.1 GCA_025963385.1 Mycobacterium sp. | reverse complement strand
GCCAGGCCGCCAAGCAACTCGAGAGCGCTGTCCCTCGAGGACCGTGACGGTGTCCAGCCCAACTCGTCGCGCGCCTTGACCGTGCTCATCACGGGAGTGTTGGTTGCGACGTCGTACCACCCAGGCGTGAGCGCGATCACGCGTAATGCGCTCAAGGCCGCGATGACCGCACGGGCGGCGCGCGGACTCACCCCGGCCGGTCTCGCGCCGACCAATTCGGCGACGGCGGCGGTGTCCAGGACATCTGCAGCGATGTTGAACGAACCGCTGGCCCGTTGCTGCATCAAGCGGCACACGGCGTCGCCGACGTCGTTGGCATGCACGAACTGCAGTGCCAATCCGGCAGGAAGGGGCAGAACAGGCAAGACCCGTCGGCGCAGCAATTGCATCGCGGCTCGAGGCACGAAGGGGCCCAGGTACAGCGACCGGATCAGCCACGCGGCCTCCCGCTGCACGACCACGGTCGGGCGGAAGCGGGCCACGGTGACCTCGGGATGTTCCAGGACGAACTGGTCGAGCATGCGTTCGACGATGACCTTGTGCCGACTGTAGATCGAGGATTCCTGGCCGGTGTCGGGCCAGTCCTCGGAGACCGGTTCGGTGGCGCCGGGCGCGTAGATCCCGAGGCTCGAGGCGTATATCAGCTGCGGGCAGCCTGCGGTCATCATGGCGGCCAGAACGGCGCGGCTGCCCAGGACGTTGGCACGGTAGAGCTGAGATTCGTCGCGTGCCGGGTGCACCGCCAGCGCCAGGTGGATCACGACGTCGGCACCGTGCAGGGCGGGTTCCAATTGCCGTGCCGCGTCGTCAGCCGACAAGTCCACGGCGTGCCAACGCACGCGTTCATAGATCGAACCCACGCTGGGCGGGCGTCGGCACACACCAACGACCGTGGCGCCCGGCACGTTGAGCGCCAGTGCGCGAAGTACCCCCGCGCCGACGTTCCCCGAAGCGCCGGTCACGACGATCGTGGGATGTTCGACGGTCACGCGTGCGGCCGCGGACGGGACGTGCCCGGTGTGTGAGGAGTCATGTGGTCATGACGTACCCCTGCCCGGCGGTGACAAACTCCGCCGGGCAGGGTGTGATGATCGGGGGAACCGACCGCGCCGAGGTCAGGGCTTGGCGGCCCGGACTGCTTGACGCTTCTGCTTCTCGACGTCGGCCAGATGCTCCACGCGATTCGCTTGTGCGCGTTTGGCATTGGCTTCTTCACGCTTGGCCTGCGCGTCGTCGAGCTTGGCATCGGCGGCCGCACGGACCTTCTTCTCCTCGGCCTGGATGCGGTCCTGCTCACGACGCTTGGCCGCCTCCGCGGATTCCTTGCGCTGCGCCGCCGCTGCGTCGGCCTGCTTCTTGGCCGCCTCGGTACGCTTCCTGGCATCCTCGGTCGCCGCCTGCTTGGCCGCTTCTGCGTCGGAACGGACGCCTTCGGCGCGCTCCTTGGCATCGTCACGCGCCTTCGCACGATCTGCGGCACTCTGCTCCAGGTTCGCCTTCAGTTCGCTGTCGGCCTGCTCCTTGGCTGCGGTAGCCGTTGCCTCCAGCGTGGCAGCCTTCGCCCTCGCCTCGCTGCGCGCGGTGAGGGAATCGCCCCGTCGCTCCAGTCGCGGGTCGCCGAGAGCGTTGCCGACGGTTGCGTCCAGCACTCCCAGTGAGCGCTCATAGATCAGGCGGGCGGGCGCTTCGGTCGCCATCCGCGACACCACGCGGTCTTCGATCAGTTGCAGCGGCACACGCACCAACTGGTACTGGAATCGCAGGACGGTGAAGGGGATTTCGGTGACTCTCATATGATCGTTCCTAGGGTTGGTGGTTGTCTTCAGGGCAGGTCGGCGTGATCGGTCAGTTTGTCGGCGCGCTCGCGAAGCCGGTCGGCCTCCGCCAGAGCGTCGTCAGCATCGCTGGTCACCATCTGGTGGTCGTCCACGGCATCGACGGCTTCACTATCGGCGGCGCGCAGGTCGACGCGCTCCTGCGCCCGTGCCTGCTCCATCTCACGCTGAGCCTCGAGTTCGGCCTGCGACCGGCCCTCAGCAGCCTGGTGCTGACCGGCCCGCTCGGCCGCACCCCGATCCGCGGCCTGCTGCGCCAGAACGGCGCTCTCGGTCACGGCGGTCTTCGCGCTGACGGCGTTGGCCTTCGCAGCAGCGTCCATGCGGGCTTCGGTCGCCGCAGCACGGGCCTCTTCGGCTTCGGCGTCGGCGACGGCCTCGACGCTGTTGGCTTCCTTGCGTTCTTGAGCCTGGGCCTGCTCGAGTTGACCCTCCGCAGTCAGCGAATCGTTCCCGGTGATCGCACCGGCGACCTCCTTGGCCTTGCCCTTCACCGAATCGATCAGACCCTTGCGTGCCTGGTCGGACTTGTCGTGCTCGCTCATATAGCTCTCCCTTGAAGCTGCCGGCCGACGTCGTGCGGAATCGCGCCGATAGCGGCTTGTAAATGTTGTGGATGAACGTTTGATTTCTGTGCCGATCCCATGTGACAGCGATCGAGCGCTCGTGGTCCCAGAAGGTCGGTACGCCATGGCTTCGCCCACCGAGGTCTGCTGGTTCGTAGGAGAGAATGCTCGTTTTGGGCAGCTTCAAACCTGGACCACGGAACTCGTCGTGGGCGCGGTTTGACCACCGTGTACCGGGGTAAGTGCAGCGGACCGCACGAACTTCGGCCATCACATTGGTCTGGGCCAAGGATCGACAGGACCACATGACCGAACTGCCCGACCTCGAAGCCCTAGCGCGACAACTCGCGGCCATCCTGGGTCCCCTTGCCGCGGCCACGGCCGGCTCACCGTTGGTTACGGACGGCGAACGCAGTAAGTGCCAACAGGTTTGGTGCCCCGTGTGCGCCGCACTCGCACTCGCTTCCGGCGAACAGCATCCGCTGGTGACACTCGTCGCCGAGCACGCGTCGACGCTGGTGGCGCTGCTGAACGCCATGGCCACGCCCGACGAACCGACCCCGACCGACGGCGCGCCGAACGACGTCGGTTCCGCGTCGCCGCCCGGCCGTTACCAACCCATTCCCGTGACCATTCATGACTGAGTACCGAAGGCGAACTGCGACGTGACATTGAACACGAAGGACACCGGGACACCGCCATCCGCGTCCCAAGTCGTGGTGATCACCGGAGCGTCCAGCGGAATCGGGCGGGAAACGGCGCTGCGTTACGCGGCCAGATCCGCTCGCCTCGTGCTGGC
>JAOPUT010000308.1 GCA_025963385.1 Mycobacterium sp. | reverse complement strand
CCGACCTGCGTGACATTCGCGACCGCGTCATCGCCGAACTCAGCGGCCTGCCCGAACCGGGCGTGCCGGTGCCGGAGGTGCCGTCGATCCTGTGCGCCGAGGATCTGGCGCCGGTCGACACGGCGGGGCTGGACGCCTCACTCGTGGTCGCGCTCGCGACGACGCTCGGTGGGCCCACCAGCCACACCGCGATCATCGCCCGCCAACTCGGCATCCCCTGCGTGGTCGCGGTCGACGGTCTCGACGCCGTCGAGTCGGGGACGATGGTCATGGTCGACGGCACGCTCGGCACCGTCACGGTGTCGCCCGACGAGGCCACCGCGAGGCAGGCCGTCACCGTGGCCCAGGGGGAAGCCGACCTCGCGAAGAGCTGGAGCGGTCCCGGTGCCACCGCCGACGGGCACGTCGTTGCGATCCTCGCCAACGTTCAAGACGGCGCTGCCGCCAGGGCGGCCGGCGAGACGCCCGCCGAGGGCGTCGGCCTGTTCCGCACCGAGCTGTGCTTCCTCAACCGCTCGACCGAGCCGTCGGTCGAGGAGCAGGCGCAGATCTACGGCGAGGTGCTCGAGGCCTTCGCGGGACGCAAGGTCGTCATCCGCACCCTCGACGCCGGCTCGGACAAGCCGCTGAAGTTCGTCGGCCATCCCGACGAGGCCAACCCGGCCCTCGGCGTGCGGGGCATCCGCATCGCCGACGGCAATCCGGGCATCCTGACCAGACAACTCGAAGGCATCGCGGCGGCGGCCAAGGACACCGGAAACGCGCCGTGGGTGATGGCGCCGATGATCGCGACCCCCGCCGAGGCCAAGGCCTTCGCCGACGAGACCCGTGCGCACGGCTTGGTGCCCGGCGTGATGATCGAAGTGCCCGCCGCCGCGCTGCTTGCCGACCGCATCCTCGAGCACGTCGACTTCCTGTCGATCGGCACCAACGACCTGACGCAGTACACGATGGCCGCCGACCGCATGTCTGCCGAGCTGGCCACCCTGACCGATCCGTGGCAGCCTGCCGTGCTGGCACTGGTCGCGATGGCGGCGAAGGCGGGTGTCGCGGTCGGCAAGCCCGTCGGCGTCTGCGGTGAGGCTGCCGCCGACCCCCAGCTGGCCTGCGTTCTGGTGGGACTCGGTGTCTCGTCGCTGTCGGCGGCCGCCGCTGCGGTCTCGGCCGTCGGCGCGAAGCTCGCGCAGGTCACGCTCGCGCAGTGCCAGGAGGCGGCCGACGCAGCACTGGCCACGGCCACCGCGGCCGAGGCCCGCGCCGCCGCGAGTGCCGTGCTGTCCTAGGCGTGGAATAATCGGACTACAGTCCGGTTATATACGGTAGCCCTTCACCAGAGGAGACACCGATGCCCGCCATCACCGCCGACACCCTCACGCTGCCCCGCATCTCCGCGCCCGCCGCGTCCGATACCCCGCGTCCGGTGCGATCCGTCACGACGGGCCCGCGCGGTTACGAGGGCGAGGGCTTCCCCGTCGTGCGCGCATTCGCAGGCGTCAGTGCCGCCGCGCTGGATCCCTTCGTCCACATGGACCAGATGGGCGAGGTCGAGTACGAACCAGGTCAGCCCAAGGGCACCGACTGGCACCCGCACCGTGGCTTCGAGACGGTGACCTACATGATCGACGGCCGCTTCGCGCACCAGGATTCACACGGCGGCGGTGGGCTCATCACCGACGGCGCCACGCAGTGGATGACCGCGGGCGCAGGCATCCTGCACATCGAGACGCCGCCCGCCGAGCTCGTCGAGAGTGGCGGCACGTTCCACGGCATCCAGCTCTGGGTCAACCTGCCCCGCAAGGACAAGTTCGCCACGCCGAGGTACCAGGCCATCGAGGGTGGACAGGTCAAGCTACTGTCCTCCGACGACGGCGGGGCGCTGGTGCGGATCATCGCGGGTGCCATCGACGACCAGCAGGGTCCGGGGTCGACGTACACACCGATCACGTTGGCGCACGCCACCATTCAGCCAGGTGCCCGTCTGGACCTGCCGTGGAACCGCGACTTCAATGCGCTGGTCTACGTGCTGGCGGGCGACGGCGCCGTCGGGCCGGTCGGCAATCCGATCCGCCAAGGTCAGCTCGCGGTGATGGGACCCGGCGACCGGATCACCGTTGCGGCGAACGCGACACAGGACGCGCGCAACCCCGCCATGGAGGTTCTGCTGTTGGGCGGCAAGCCCATTCGCGAGCCGGTGTTCCACTACGGCCCATTCGTGATGAATTCGAAGGCCGAGCTGATCGAGGCCATCGAGGACTTCAACGCGGGCAAGTTCGGCACCATCCCGCCGAACGCGTTGATGCCGCACACGTCCGGCCGCTAAGCGTCGCGCCGAGACTACGGTTGATGACGGAAAACGACTGAAATCCGTCAACAACCGTAGTTTCGGGGACCCCAGCCGCTAGCGGCTCGACAGCGCGATCGGTTGCACGGGTTCCGGGTAGAGCAGTTCCAGCTCGCCGAGGTTCGCCGCCACGGTGACCAGCGGCAGCGCGGCCCTGATCGACTGCTCGGTGTCGCCCGCCTCGTTGCGCAGAGCCAGCACGAAGTCGTCGCCGATGGGGCCCAGCGCATGGCTGGTCGGCCTGCCGTCCAGGTGCTCGGCGATCGCCGTTGCGTGCATCTCGAGCACCTCACGGACCCGCGGGTAGGCGGTCAGCGGTGGCGGCAACACGTCGGCGATCAGCTCGGCGGCGGTGCGCACCCGGACGGCCCGGTTGGCGGCGCGAACGACGGGGGCGCGATGGTCCGTCGACCCGCCACTCTCCGAAAGGTACTGGCGGACGGCATCATCCAGCGTCCGCGAGACCGTCATCGCGGTGTGCCCCAGCGAGAACACCCGATCGTTGGCCGACTCCGAGGCGCCACGCGTCACCCGCTTGACGGCCGCCGTCAGGTAGGTGGCGCCTGCGGCGGTGGCGGCGTCGACCGCGCGCGACACCCGCGCCGCGGCACCCCGCGGCCAGAGCAGAAGCGAGACGACGGCGCCCACGATCGCGCCGACGATGACGTCCTCGACCCGGATCAGGCCGACCTGCCAGCCGCTGGGATTGATCACGTTGAAGATGATCAGCACCATCATCGTGAACATCGCCTGGCCCGCCACGAACGAGGCCACCTCGGGCACGTACGCCGAACCAAAGGCCACCAGCGGCAGCGTCGCCCACAGCACGGCGGGCTCGACACCCATCAGCTCGATGAAGACGACACCGAGCAGGAACCCGAGCGTCGTCCCCACCACGGCACGCACGACCCTGGTTCCGGTGGTCAGTGCGCTGCTGCGCAGGACGGACATCGCGCCCAGGACCACCCAGAAACCGTGCTGGACGGGAAACACGTGGGTGACGGTGACCGCGAGCGCGAGGCCGAGCCCGGTGCGGAGACTGTTGCGCACGACGACGGCCCTGGTGGCGAGGAATCCGCTCGGCAGTGACGTCAGCGCCTCCGACTCCGACAGCAGCCGCTCGGCGGCTCCGGTCACCGGCAGCCGCCGTCCGAGCACCCGCGCCCACACGGGTCGGGCGTCGGCTGCCGCGGCGATGCCGATCATGCGTCCGGTGGTGCCGACGCTGCCCGATATCGTTCTGCGGGTCAACAATTTTCGTCCCACGCCGATGGCGGTGGCATCGTTGCTCTCACCGAGTATCTCGAGGATGTCGTCGCGGTAGCGGCTCTGCGCGACCAACCGGTGCACGGCGAGGGCAGCGGCGAGGCTCTCGCGGTGGGCGGCACGATCGGCGACCTGCGTGGTGAGCACCAGCGCGCTCTCGCGGAGGACGGCCACGACGGGGTCGCGCATCTCTGCCAGTAACTCACCGCTGGTGTCGGTGACGCGATCGGACAACCACTGCAGGTCGTCGACGACGCGCACCAGCGCGCGACTGCCCGCCGTCAGTCCGACCGGCCGGAAGTCGGCGCCGAGGAAGTTGGCCCGCAAGGCGCCCATGGCCGTCGCCACGTCGTCGGCGGAGGCAGTTCCGTCGAGGCGGTCGGCGAGGGTCCGGCACACCAGGGCGGCGTGTCTCCTGAGCTCGTCGTGGTGGCGCGGCGGAAACAGGAAGAGCGCGGCGGGGACGGCGAGCGAGAGCGCGATGAACCAGCCGAGGAGGCGCTCGGGGATGGGCCCTGGCGGGGTACACGCCGGCAGCACGAAGATCATCAGCGTGGAACGCTGGCCTGCCGCGAAGATCTCGCTCAGCACGCCGGAGAACGTGACGGCAACGGCGACCGTGAACATCGTCAGCACTGCCAGCCAGGGGATCGGTGACACCAGGGTGCCGAGCGTGATGAGGATGACACCGTTGACGCCGAGGCCTGCGTAGGCCAGTGCCCGCGAGGGTCGGTTGCCGGGGAAGTCGACGGTGATCAACAGCGCCACCGAGCCGAAGATCGCGAACAGGGGTGTCTGCGAACCACTTCCGACGAAGAACCCGACGGCGGCGGTCAGCGGCAGCACGATCGCCGCCCGCAGGGCCCGGCGTACCGCGTCGTGCTCCGGGTCGCGCTCCGCGACCCGCTCGACCGCCCGGCGCCAGAGGCCAGCCGGGGTCAGCATGCCCCGGATGGTAGACCGGCAAGTCAGCCGATGCCGGGCACCGAGCCGAACCGGCCGGAATCGAGGGCGTCGAGCAGCTGGTCGCCGATCCACCCCAGATCGTTGTCGTTGAGCGGCAGGGTGGACTGCTCGTAGCCGATCAACAGGAACATCGCCAAGGAGGCGAAGACCTTCGCCTGGTGCTCGTCGCCGAGCACCGCGAAGGCAGCCTCGCACAGCACGTCGAACCGCTGCTGGTCGACGGCCGACTGCACGGCGTGCACCTCGGGGTCGATCGAGCTCCATACCCGGATGGCACCCTCGGCGCCGTGCGGCAGTAGCAGTGCCGTCCGGATGAGGTTCTCGATGCGGCGGCGGGGATCGGGTTGGGCGCACGCCGCCTCGATGCTCACCCGGCGCGCCTGCACCCAGTAGTCGACGAGCTCTCGGGTGTACGCCGACCAGCTCGGAAAGTAGTGATAGAACGATCCCGTCGTGACGCCGAGGCGGTTGCACACCCCGGCGAGCTTCAAGCCCCCGTATCCGAGATCGGACAGCACGTCGAGGCCAGTCTCGAAGTACGACTCCCGAGACACCACACCCGCCATGGGTGAGAACCCTAGTTGTCGGGGGGCATTCCGCGACCGGACGGGGGACCTTCCAGCAATGTCGGCATTCCGTAATATTTCGGTCCGCTACCCCCGATTGACGGCGTCGATGGTTTGCTGAAATCCAAGTCTTTACGGCACCGCAACGATTACGGTTCTGTATGCCAGGTGACGTGTGGCACAATTTGACCGTGCCGTATACCGCGACCCGAGGACCTGGCCGCCCGCCCGCAGCGAAGGCGGCCGAGACGCGTGAGCGCATCGTGCGCGCCGCACGCGAAGTCTTCAGCGAACTCGGCTACGACGCAGCGACGTTCCAGGCAATTGCGATACGTGCCGATCTGACCCGACCAGCCATCAACCATTACTTCGCAAGCAAGCGCGTGCTGTACGCCGAAGTGGTCGAGAAGACCAATGAGATGGTGGTTGCCGCAGGTATGGCCAAGGCAGAAGGGCAGACGTCGCTGTTGAAGCGGTTGTCGGCATTCTTCTCAGCGGCCATGCAGGCCGACTCGCGCGACCGTTCGGCCGCGGCGTTCCTGGTGACGTCGGTGTTGGAGTCACAGCGCCACCCCGAGCTCAGCCGCGACGAGCACAACTCGCTCAAGACCTCCAGGGCCTTCGTGACCTGGGCCGTTACCGACTCTCTGCAGCGCGGCGAGCTCACCACGGACACCGATATCCCGACGCTCGTCGAGATGCTGGTGGCCGTCATGTGGGGCATGGGCTTCTACGCCGGATACGTCGGCGGCCACGACGAGCTCAACACCATCGTCGATAAGCTGGAGCTGCTTCTGGCGAACAAGCTCTGGAAGCTTGCCGAGTAACTCGGCCGTATTTGTCGAGCCAAGCTCAATGATGCGGCCCCCGCCGCCGCCTAGCCAATCTAACTTTCTCGGTAGCATTGCGAGAGATTCCGCACTGGCTACGAAGGACGGCACCCATGAGCTCCTTGCGCACGCACGACGACACCTGGGACATCGCCACCAGCGTGGGGTCCACCGCCGTCATGGTGGCGGCCGCCCGCGCCGGTGAGACGGAGCGTGAGACACCCCTGATCCGCGACCCCTACGCCAAGATCCTGGTGGCCGGAGCGGGCACGGGCATCTGGGAGTTCATGCTCGACGACTCCTTCGTCCAGAAGATTGCCGATTCCGGTGAAGCGGGAGCCGAGGCGGCCGTGATCTTCGAGCACATGGGCAACTACCAGGCCGTGCGGACGCACTTCTTCGACGCGTTCTTCGCCGCGGCCTCCGCCGCAGGCCTGCGGCAGGTCGTGATCTTGGCATCCGGTCTGGACTCGCGGGCGTACCGACTCGACTGGCCCGCGGGCACCACCGTGTTCGAGATCGACCAGCCCAAGGTTCTCGAGTACAAGGCAGCGACCCTGGCAGAGCACGGCGTGCAGCCGTCCACGTCCCGCCGCGAGGTGCCGATCGATCTCCGTGAGGACTGGGCCGCGGCGCTCGTCGCCGCCGGTTTCGACGCGTCGGTGCCCACCGCCTGGCTCGCAGAGGGCCTGCTGATGTACCTCCCGGCCGCTGCCCAGGACAGGCTGTTCGCGCAGGTCACCGAGCTGAGCGCACCGGGGAGCCGGGTCGCCGCCGAGACAGTCGGCGTGCAGGCACAGGACCGCCGCGAACTGATGCGCGAGAGGTTTCAGCAGATCGCCGCGCAGTTCGGGATGCAGGATGCGATCGACGTCGGCGACCTGATGTACCACGACGAGGACCGCGCGGACGTCACCGAATGGCTGAACGGACACGGGTGGTCGGCGTCGGCCGTGGCGTCGCGGGACGAGATGCGTCGCCTGGACCGCTGGGTCCTGCCCGAGGAGACCGAGCAGAAGGCGTTCTCCGACTTCGTGGTGGGCGAGCGGGCCTGACCGAGGCTGTTCCCCAACCGGGTGGTTGGTTAGGATACGGCGGACGCGAGGAGCTGATTTTGCCTCGCGATTCCTAGGGTCAGGAAGGACCTCCCGTGACCGCAGAAGCCACCGCTCCGCCAACGTCAGCTACCTCCGCAGCCGATATTCCGGCAACGGTCGCCCGACTGCGTAAGACATTTGCCACAGGCCGCACCCGTGACGTCGCATGGCGCAAGCGGCAGCTGGAGGCGCTGGAGAAACTCGTCAAGGACAACGAGCCTGCGATCGCTGCAGCGCTCGAACAGGACCTCGGTCGCAAGCCGTTCGAAGCGTGGCTGGCCGACATCGCGAGCACCGCGGGAGAAGCCGCAGACGCGGCCAAGAACGTCGGCAAGTGGACCAAGCGCAAGCACCGGCTGCTGGAGAAGGCCCAGCTGCCTGGCCGGGCCTGGATCGAGTACGAGCCGTTCGGCACGGTGCTCGTCATCGGTGCGTGGAATTTCCCGTTCGCGCTGACGCTTGGCCCCGCGGTCGGCGCCATCGCGGCGGGCAACACCGTGGTGCTCAAGCCGTCGGAGGTGTCCCCGGCGTCGTCGGCCCTGATGGCCGAGTTGGTGCCGCGCTACCTGGACCCCGAGGCCGTCGCGGTGATCGAGGGGGACGGGTCGGTCAGCCAGGAACTCATCGCGCAGGGCTTCGACAAGCTGTGCTTCACCGGCGGCACCGAGATCGGCCGCAAGGTGTACGAGGGTGCGGCCAAGCACCTGACCCCGGTCACGCTCGAACTCGGAGGCAAGAGCCCCGTGATCGTCGCGGCCGACGCCGATGTCGCCGTTGCGGCCAAACGCATCGCGTGGACCAAGCTGATCAACTCCGGCCAGATCTGCATCGCGCCCGACTACGTGTTGGCCGACGCCAAGATTCGCGACGAGCTGGTCGTCAAGATCGGCGAAGCCGTCGCGAAGTTCGAGGCCGGCAACTCCGGCAAGCGCATCGTGAACGAGCGCCACTTCGGCAGGCTGACGTCGGCACTGGCCGCCACCAAGGGCAGCGTCGCGGTGGGCGGCGGTTCGAATGCGGACGCCGTCGAGATCCAGCCGACCGTGGTCGTCGACCCCGCGGTGGACGAGCCGTTGATGACCGACGAGATCTTCGGGCCCATCCTTCCGATCGTCACCGTGCAATCCCTGGACGAGGCAATCGATTTCGTCAACTCGCGGCCCAAGCCGCTGGCGGCGTACCTCTTCACCAAGAGCAAGGACGTGCGCGAGCGTGTCATCAAGGAGGTGTCGGCAGGCGGCATGTTGGTCAACCACCTGCTGTTCCAGTTCTCCACCACCAAGCTGCCGTTCGGCGGTGTTGGCCCGTCGGGGATGGGCGCCTACCACGGCAAGTTCGGCTTCGAGGAGTTCAGCCATCGCAAGTCGGTGCTGACGAAGCCAACCCGACCCGACTTAACCGCCCTGATCTACCCGCCGTATACAGAGAAGGCGTGGAAGCTGGCGCGCAAACTCTTCTGAGAGGCTGGCGCCGGTAGCAGAACTCGTCCCCACGTATCAACGAAGATTCGAGAGATAGGAAGTTCATGCCAGGAGTGCAGGATCGCGTCATCGTCGTCACCGGAGCCGGTGGAGGTCTCGGACGCGAATACGCCCTGACCCTCGCCCGTGAGGGCGCCAGCGTCGTGGTCAACGATCTCGGCGGATCCCGTGACGGATCGGGCGCCGGCCACAACATGGCCGATCAGGTCGTCACCGAGATCAAGGAAGCCGGTGGCAGGGCGGTCGCGAACTACGATTCCGTGGCCGAGGCCGAGGGCGCCGAGAACATCATCAAGACGGCGATCGACGAGTTCGGCGCGGTGCACGGCGTGGTGAGCAACGCGGGCATCCTGCGCGACGGCACCTTCCACAAGATGACGTACGAGAACTGGGACGCGGTGCTCAAGGTGCACCTCTACGGCGGCTACAACGTGCTGCGCGCCGCGTGGCCGCACTTCCGCGAGCAGAGCTTCGGCCGCGTCGTGGTCGCGACGTCGACCAGCGGTCTGTTCGGCAACTTCGGCCAGGCCAACTACGGCGCCGCGAAGCTGGGCCTCGTCGGGCTGATCAATACGCTGGCCCAGGAAGGCGCCAAGTACAACATCAAGGCCAACGCCGTGGCGCCCATCGCCGCCACCCGGATGACGCAGGACATCCTGCCGCCCGAGGTCTTCGAGAAGCTGACGCCCGAGTACGTGGCGCCGGTGGTGGCCTACCTGTGCACCGAGGAACTACCCGACACGGACTCGATCTTCATCGTCGGCGGCGGCAAGGTGCAACGCACGGCGCTGTTCCAGAACGACGGCGTGACGTTCTCCAGCGTGCCGTCGGTGGATGACGTGGCCGCCAAGTGGGACGAGATCACCGACCTCTCGGCGGCGCAGTCGGCCAGCTTCAAGCTCGGCTGACACGTGTGAAGGCGCTTGTCGCGCAAGAACTCTCCGGGCCCTCCGGCCTGGTCTACACCGACGCGCAAGATCCCAGCGACGTCACCGGCTCTGACGGCATGGTCGTCGTCGACGTCGGTGCGGCCGGGGTCAGTTTTCCCGACCTGCTCCTGATCAAGGGTGAGTACCAGCTCAAGCTCGATCCGCCATTCGTCCCCGGCACCGAGGTCGCCGGGCTGGTGCGCTCGGCTCCTGCGGACTCGGGTTTCACGGTGGGACAGCGGGTTACGGGGTTGTGCATGCTCGGCGCCTGGGCCGAACGTGTAGCGCTGCCGCCGACCAGCGTGCAGCCGACGCCGGATGAGATCGACGACGGCGCGGCGGTGTGCCTGCTGGGCAACTACTACACGATGTACTTCGCGCTGGTGCGTCGTGCCGCCCTCCTCGCGGGGGAGACGGTGCTGGTGCTCGGGTCGGCAGGCGGTGTCGGTACGGCGGCGATCCAAATCGCAAAGGCGTTGGGCGCCAGGGTGATCGCGATGGTGCATCGCCAAGGCGCCACGGAGTTCGTGGAGTCGCTCGGTGCCGACGTGGTGTTGCCGCTGACCGATGGCTGGGCGCAGGCGGTCCGCGAGTACACCGACGGGCGTGGCGTGGACGTGGTCGTCGACCCCGTCGGCGGGGACGCCTTCGACGACGCGATCCGGGTGCTGGCGACCGAGGGCCGGCTGCTGGTGCTTGGCTTCGCATCGGGCGGCGGCATCCCGACGGTGAAGGTGAACCGGTTGCTGCTGCGCAACGTCAGCGTCGTGGGCGTCGGCCTCGGCGAGTTCATCAATCGCACGCCGGGTGCGCAGGTGGAGATCGGCGCCGGACTCGGCAAGCTCGTCGAGGCGGGGCTACGACCCCCGCCACCGGTGCGCTACCCGCTGTCGGAGGGCCGGGCCGCGCTGGAGAGCCTGGCCTCGGGCGGGGTGCGCGGCAAGGTGGTGCTGGAGCCGTGATACACAGCTTGCCGCGGGCGCTGGCGTTCGACGTCTTCGGGACGGTCGTCGACTGGCGTAGCAGCATCATCGGCGAGCTCGAGATGTTTGGTGAGCGCCACGGGGTTGCCGAGGATTGGGCCGCCTTCGCCGACGCCTGGCGGGCCGGCTACCCGGCGGCGATGGACAGGGTCCGCACCGGCGACCTGCCCTGGCTGAAGATCGACGCGTTGCACCGCCTGATCCTCGACGACCTCCTCGACGGGGCGGGCATCGGAGACGTCCCCGACGCGGACGTCACCGAACTCAATCTCGCCTGGCACCGGCTTGACCCATGGCCGGATTCGGTCGAGGGACTGACGCGGCTCAAGCGCCGCTTCGTCATCACCACACTGTCCAACGGCAACGTGTCGCTGCTGACCAACATGGCCAAGCGAGCCGGATTGCCATGGGACTGCGTAATTTCCGCAGAGCTGTTCCACCACTACAAGCCCGACCCCGAGGCGTATCTGGGATGCGCAGACCTGCTCGACGTGGCGCCGGGTGAACTGATGCTGGTCGCGGCACACCCCAGCGACCTGCGGTCGGCGCGGGATGCGGGCCTGACGACGGCGTACGTGGCCCGACCCCTCGAGCGAGGACCAGGCAGGCCGCCACCGAGGGTCGACGACGGCGAATTCGACGTGGTCGCGGACGACTTCGTGGACCTTGCTGCCAGACTCGAGGCATGAACACCGTCGAGACCCTGCTCGTCGCGGTGGTGATAGCCGTCGGTCTGGTCGGCATCCTGGTGCCGCTGCTTCCCGGCAGCATCCTGGTGTTCGCGGCCATTGCGGTGTGGGCGTACGTGGAGGGGACGACCGTCGCCTGGGTGACATTGGGGGTCGCCACGGCGATCCTGGTCGCTGCCCTGCTGGTGAAGTACCTGTGGCCGATGAAGCGGATGCGGAGCGCCGACGTCGGCACGTGGAGCCTGCTGGCTGGTGGCGTGCTCGGCATCGTCGGGTTCTTCGTCGTCCCCGTCGTCGGGCTGGTGCTCGGATTCGTACTGGGGGTCTTCCTCGCCGAACTGGCGCTGCGGCACAATTCTCGAATCGCGTGGGCGTCTACCGTGCACGCGATCAAGGGGGTTGCGCTGTCGGTCGGGGTCGAGCTGACGGGCGCCCTGCTGGCGACCGTGGTCTGGGTCATCGGGGTGCTGTTGGTCTGACGGCGGACCGCCGCGGCACACCGAAGATCACCAGAAGTGGTATCAACGACATTGCGGAACGCGGATGACGCACCGCAGTACGCCCTGGCACCAGTGAAGCGGAGGATCCCCATGTCCGAAACCAAGATCACAGTCATCTACGACAACCCCACCGACCCCGAGGCCTTCGAAAGTGCCTATGAGGCCGAGCAATTGGAAACCGCGCAAAAGGTGCCCGGATACGTCCGGTTCGAGGCGTCGAAGGTGTGGCCCAAGGAGGACGGCTCGCCCACCCCGGCGTACCGGATGATCGATTGGTACTACGCGGACTACGACGCCGCCAGCGCGGCCGTCACCACGCCGGAGTTCGGCGCCTTCATCCAGGCGCTCGGCCAGCTGGCCACCGGCGGCGTCCGCATCCTGTTCTCCGACATCGAGGTGCCCCAACGCTGACGGGGTAGATTCACGGGGGTGTCGACGTGGATTGGCTGGCTCGAATTCGATCTGCTGCTCGGCGACGTCCATTCCCTGAAACAGAAGCGGTCGTTGGTGCGTCCGTTGGTGGCCGAACTGCAACGGCGCCTGAGTGTCTCGGCCGCCGAAACCGACGCCCTGGACCTGCACCGCCGAGCCGGTATCGGCATGGCCGTCGTCGCGGCTGACCGGGCGCATGTCGTCGAAGTGCTCGATGCGGGCGAGCGACTGGTGGCCGCCAGGCCCGAGTTCGAGCTGCTCTCGACGAGGCGCGGACTGCACCGCAGCGACGACGAGTGACGAGTAGTCAGCCGAGCAGGTTGGCGCGCAGCCGCGTGACCTGATCGGTCGTGACACCAATGGCGGCAAGGTATTCGGGTACCGAGCCGTAGTCGCGGTCGATCGTCCGGCGTGAGGCGTCGAGGTACTCCTCGCGGACCCCGAGCACCTCCTCGTTGAGGCGCGCCTCGGCGAAGGTCACGATCTCCGGCGTCGTGGACTCCTCGGCTCGGCTCCTGACCGACTGCAGGATCCGATCTCGCAGCTGAGGCACGGCGGCGTTGCTGCGCAGGAAGTCGGTGACGATCGCCTCGCGTTCGACGCCAACGGTTTCCAGCACCAGCGCCACGGTCAGCCCGGTGCGGTCCTTGCCTGCGAAGCAGTGCGCGATGACCGACTTGCCGTCGGCCAGCAGGGAGATTACCTGCCGCACGGCCATACGGGCCCCCGGTAGAGCGGGGAAGCGCTCGTATTCCTCGGTCATGAACCGCGCGGCGGCCTCGGCGACGTCCTCGTCGTCGGGCTTGTCGGTCATCATCCGCTCGAAGGCATGCTCGTGCGGGGCCTCGGCCTCGTTGGTCGCGAGCTCGTGGAACGGCAGCCGGTGGATCTCGACGCCGTCGGGTACCTGGCCCGGTCCACGGCGCTCCACCTCCCGCAGGGACCGCAGATCGGCGACGTCTCCGATGCCGAGCCGCTGCATCGCCGCCCGCCCCGCCTCGTCGAGATGGCTCAGCTCGCTGGACCGGAAGAGCCTGCCCGCCCTGATCCCGGTCTCCTCGGCGACGTCACGGAAGTTCCACGCGCCGGAGAGCTCCCCGCCGGTGGACTTCATCAAGACGTCGCCGCTCTGCCGGATTGGCGGCACGCCGCCGTCGCGAACGGAGACTTCTCGCGACCGAGTTCGGCGCGCGCGATGCTGCGGATGTGCACCTCGTCCGGCCCGTCGAACAGGCGCATTGCGCGGTGCCAGCCGTACAGACGAGCCAGCACGGTGTCGTCACTGACACCCGCGGCGCCGTGCACCTGGATGGCACGGTCGATCACGTTGCACGCCATCTGAGGGGCGACGGCCTTGATCATCGCCACCTCGTTGCGTGCTTCCTTGTTGCCCTTCTCGTCGATCACCCACGCGGCCTTGTGACACAGCAACCGGGCCTGGTCGATCTCGTTGCGGGACAACGCCACCTGCTGCTGCACGACGCCCTGCTCGGCCAGCGGTTTGCCGAACGCGATGCGCGTGTTGACCCGGTCCACCATGAGCGCCAGCGCCCGCTCGGCCACGCCGATGGCGCGCATGCAGTGGTGGATGCGGCCCGGTCCGAGGCGGCCCTGGGCAATCTCGAAGCCGCGGCCTTCGCCCAGCAACAGGCTGGATGCCGGCACACGCACGTTCTCGTAGGTGATCTCGCAGTGGCCATGCGGCGCGTCGTCATAGCCAAACACCGGCAGCGGGCGGCGGATGTTGACGCCCGGGGTATCGGTCGGCACCAGGATCATCGACTGCTGCGAGTGGCGCGCCGCGCCCGGGTCGGTCTTGCCCATCAGGATGAAGATCTTGCAGCGCGGGTCGCCGGCGCCGGAGATCCACCACTTGTGGCCGTTGATCACGTACTCGTCGCCATCGCGCTCGATGCGGGTCTCGATATTGGTTGCGTCCGACGAAGCCACCGCCGGCTCGGTCATCGCAAAGGCGGAGCGCATCTCGCCGCGCAGCAGCGGCTCCAGCCATTGCTTCTTGTGCTCTTCGCTGCCGTAGCGCTCGATGGTTTCCATGTTGCCGGTATCCGGCGCGGAGCAGTTGAAGACTTCCGGCGCCCAACCCACGCGTCCCATGATCTCGCACAGCGGCGCATAGTCGAGGTTGGACAGGCCTTCCGGCGCACGCACCGACTTCGGCAGGAACAGGTTCCACAGGCCTTGCTCGCGAGCCTTGGGCTTCAGGTCTTCGATGATTTGGGTGGGCAGCCAGCGGTTTCCCTTTTCCACGCCATTGCGGTCGATCTCGGCCTTGTAGGCTTTCTCGTTCGGGTAGATATGCTCGTCCATGAACGTGAGCAGCTTTGCCTGCAGTTCC
>JAOPUT010000261.1 GCA_025963385.1 Mycobacterium sp. | reverse complement strand
CACTGCTGATCAGTTGGTGGACGGTCGGTTGCGAAAGCCAGCGAAACCACGGCTTTTGATCGTCGTTACTGATCGGAGTACCTTGGCCACATGAGTCAGGTCCTGGACATCGCCCCGCTGCGCAGCGTGGTGGCCGTGGCCGACTGTGGCGGGTTTCACCGTGCCGCGACGGTTCTGCATCTCACGCAGTCAGCCGTCAGTCAGCACGTCCGGCGGGTGGAGGCCGTAGTCGGCGGGCCCGTCGTCGAGAAGTCGGGCCGCGGCGTCGCCTTCACCGAACTGGGCTACCGGGTACTGGCCCATGCCCGCACCATCCTCGCCGCGCACGACGCCGCCCTCGCCGATCTGGGGGCCGCCGAGGAGCGCGTGCTGCTGATCGGTGCGACCGAGCACGGCGCCGACGTCATGCTGCCCGGGTTGACGAGCGCCCTCGGGGATCGGTTGCCCGACTGGCGGCTGAGGTTCCGGCTGGACCGCAACGTCACGCTGGCCGATGCCATCGAACACGGTGCCGTCGACCTCGCGGTCATGCTGGACGGCTCCGGGCTCGACCCGGTCAACGCCTCGGGCCTGGTTGCCTTGAGGTGGATCTCGGGCCGCAGCTTCTCGGTGCCCGCGAGTGAACCGCTGCCGGTCGTGATGTTCTCCGAGCCGTGCACGCTGCGCGAGCCCGCGTTCGCCGCGCTCGACCGGCTCGGTGTGCCCTACCGCATCGCCGCCGAAAGCTCGGACCTCTCGGGCCTGTTCGCCGCCGTGCGCTCCGGTCTCGGGGTGGCGCTGCTTCCGATCATCGGACGGTTGCCCGACGGATTGTGCCTTGCCGAGGGACTGCCGCCGACCAGCCGTGCGACGGTGTTCGTCCGGGGGCGCGCCGGCGTCGACGCGGGTGCCCTGGCGGCGGCCGACAGGGCCGTCCGTGACGTTCTGAGTGAACAGGCCTGATAATGAGTTCGACCATGAAACTTCCCCTGGTGTTCGAGGCGCCGAGCCGCGGTAAGCCGCCGCGCCACTTCGCCGATCTCGACGACGACGCCCGCGGTACCGCCGTCGCCGAACTCGGGCTGCCCGCATTCCGCGGCAAGCAGTTGGCCAATCAGTACTTCGGCAGGCTGATCGCCGACCCGCACGCGATGACGGATCTGCCCGCGGCGATGCGCGATCAGGTGGCCGACGCCCTGTTCCCGCGGCTGCTCGACGTGGTGCGGTCCGTCGAGTGCGACGGTGCGGAGACCCGAAAGACGTTGTGGCGTGCGGTGGATGGCACGACCTTCGAATCGGTGCTGATGCGCTACCCGCAGCGCAACACGGTGTGCATCTCATCGCAGGCGGGCTGTGGCATGGCGTGCCCGTTCTGTGCGACCGGCCAGGGCGGACTGACCAGGAACCTCTCCACCGCCGAGATCCTCGAGCAGGTGCGCGCCGCGGCGGCCGCCATGCGCGACGAGCACTTCGGTGGGACTGCGGGCACCGCCCGCGCTGGCCGGCTGTCGAACATCGTCTTCATGGGCATGGGGGAGCCGCTCGCCAACTACAACCGGGTACTCGCTGCGGTGCGCCGCATCATCGCGCCGCCGCCCCACGGGTTCGGCATCTCTGCGCGGTCGGTCACCGTCTCGACGGTCGGGCTGGCGCCCGCGATCCGCAAGCTCGCCGACGAACGCCTCGGTGTCACGCTGGCCCTGTCCCTGCACGCTCCCGACGACGAGCTGCGCGACACGCTGGTGCCGGTCAACAACCGGTGGAACGTCGGCGAAGCCCTCGACGCCGCACGGTATTACGCCGACGTGACCGGGCGCCGCGTGTCGATCGAGTACGCGCTCATCCGCGACGTTAACGACCAGCCGTGGCGGGGCGACCTCCTCGGCAAGAAGCTGCACGGCGCGCTGGGACCACTGGTGCACGTCAACGTCATCCCGCTCAACCCGACTCCTGGCAGCAAGTGGGATGCCAGCCCGAAGCCCGCCGAACGGGAGTTCGTCAGGCGGGTCCGCGAGCGCGGGGTGTCGTGCACGGTCCGCGATACCCGTGGCCGCGAAATCGCCGCTGCCTGCGGGCAATTGGCTGCCGAGGGCTGATCGACTGCTGGGCGGTCGACTAGCACCGCGCCCCTGTATGGCGAGATTGCGCTGAGGGTCGCGATCTCGCGGATACCGCAGCCCAGGAAGCGATTTCGACGCCGGGCGGCTGCGACGCGCCTACTCGGGCATCCCGATCGTCTTGGCCTCCAGGTATTCCCGGTAGCCTTCGTCGCCGTTGCGGCGGCCGAGCCCGCTCTGTTTGGTGCCGCCGAAGGCGCTGGTGATGCCGAAGTGGGACTTGCCGTTGATGGTGACGTTGCCGGTGCGCATGCGCTTTGCGACAGCCATGGCGCGGTCCACGTCGCCACTCGACACCTCTCCTGACAGGCCATAGATCGAATTGTTGGCGATCGCGACGGCGTCGTCGTCGGAGTCGTAGGGCGTCACGGTCAGCACCGGACCAAAGATCTCCTCCTGGGCGATCTGGGAGTTCGGGTCGACGTCGGCAAGCAGGGTCGGCTGCACGTAGTAGCCCGTGGGCAGGTTCTCCGGGATGCCGCCGCCGGTGACCAGACGCCCACCCGCCGCCACACCGCCACGGATCAGGCCGAGCACCTTCTGGCGCTGGGTCTCGCTGATCTGCGGGCCCTGCATGATGCCCGGCGTCCACGGATCGCCCACCGGGAAGTTCTCCATGCTGGACTTGAGTAGCTCGATGCCTTCCTCATACCTGCTGCGGGGCAACAGGATTCGACTCGGCAGAATGCAGGACTGCCCCGACATCACACATGCCATCATCGCGGCCAGCGGTAGCGCGGAGTTGAAGTCGGCGTCGTCGAGCACGATGTGCGCGGACTTGCCGCCGAGCTCCAGCAGGGTCTTCTTCACCGTCGGCGCCCCGGCGGCCAGGATCGCCCTCCCCGTCGCGGTGGACCCCGTGAAGGTGATCATGTCGACCCGGGGATCGGTGGAGAGCGCGGCGCCGACCTCGTTGGCGTTCGAGACGACGACGTTGAACACCCCGGCCGGGATGTCGGTCTCCTCCGCCACGATGCGGCCGTACTCACTGCCCGACGACGGCGTCAGCTGGGCGGGCTTGAGCACCACGGTGTTGCCCGCCATCAGGTCGGGCACGGTCTCGGCGACGTTGAGGTAGAACGGCACGTTCCACGGGGTGATCGCCCCGACCACACCGATCGGCTCGTAGTGGATCTTGCGCCGCGCCGGGCCCATCGGCGTGTCGTGCATGCCGGTGTCGACGAGATACTCGAAGGCCCTGCCGTGTTCGGCCCAGTGCGTGACCTCCGAGATCGGGCTCTCGATCTGGCTACCCGACACCGTGACCGGACAGCCGACCTCGGTGATCAGCACGCGTCGCAGCCGTTCCTTGTTGCGTTCCATCGCGTCGTGCAGCTGGGTGAGGCAGTGATACCGGAACTCGACGTCCCGGGACCAGTCCGTGTCGTCGAAGGCACGACGAGCCGCGCCGACCGCGCGCGCCATGTCCTCGACGGAGGCATCGGTGGCCTGCCCGGCGACCTGTTCGCTGGCCGGATGGATCACGTCGAACTTCGCACCACTGCCGGTGTATTGGAGTTCGCCGTCGATCAGCATGCGCTCGTCGCCGGCCAACACTCCCGATTCGCTCTGCACGCTCGTCATCTAGCTAGCTTTACAAACTACCGACGAATTGTCAGGACGTTGGGCCGATCGGCACGGGTCAGTCGGGCGGTTTGATCCCGACCGCGTGGCGGAGCTGCGCGAGGAACTGGTCGTCGTCGTCGCTGCGCACGATGTAGTGCGATACCGCGACGCGGACGGCCGTCGCGGCCTTGACCCCCGCGTTGGGGCCGGAGAGCATCTTCTCCAGACGGGCGCGCATCTGCGGGACGATGGTCGCCAGCTGCGCGATGACGACCTCGGGTTCGATGTCGACCAGCCGGACCCCCGAGTACGACTGCTGGTACTCCACGATGAACCTCAGTGCCGCGTCGAGTTTCTCGGTGCCGCGAAGACCGGCCGTCGCCCGGTTGGTTCCCGAGTCGAACATGTCGCGCTCATATTGACCGAAGGCTTCGAGGAGCTCGCCCTTGGAGGCGAACCAGCGGTACAGCGTCGGCCGTGAGACACCGGCCTGCATCGCGACCTCGGACAGGCTCAGCTTGGCCTGCCCGCTGCGGGCCAGGACCTCGCTGGTGGCCGCGAGGATGCGGCTTCGAGTCGAGGTGTCATCGCCATTGTCCGGCGTGGCGCGCTCCGCGGTCATCGGTTGATTCACTTCCAAGCTGTCGAGTCCCCGGAACGTTGCAGATGCAGAGGCAATCGTAAGGTACCCAGGTGCCGCAAGAGCGGCCAAACGGCGCAATCGCGTCCGCTGTGGGGAGGTTCACGTGGCCGGTCCGCTGACGGGAGTCAAGGTCGTCGAGCTCGGGGTGTGGGTGGCGGCCCCCGCCGCCGGTGGCATCCTCGCCGACTGGGGCGCCGCCGTGATCAAGATCGAGCCGCCGACCGGTGATCCCGCGCGCATGTTCGGGCGCATGTTGCAGATCCCGACGGGGGAGAACCCACCGTTCGAAATGGACAATCGGTCCAAGCGCAGCATCGTGCTCGACTTGACCACCGATGAGGGGCTGCGGACGGCACTGGAGCTGTTGGCGGATGCCGACGTCTTCGTCACCAACGTGCGGCCTGCGGCGCTGCAGCGTCTCGGGCTCGACTTCGAGACGCTCGCCAACCGAAACCCGCGCCTGGTGTACGGGCTCATCACCGGATACGGCATGGCGGGACCGGACGCCGACCGCGCGGCCTACGACGTCGCGGCGTTCTGGGCGCGGGCTGGGCTGGCCGATCTGCTCACCAGACCAGGCGACACCCCGCCGTTCCAACGCGGCGGGATGGGAGACCACTCCGTCGCCATGACGCTGGCGGGCGCCGTGTGCGCTGCGCTGGTCGCGCGGCACCAGAGCGGCCTCGGGCAACTGGTCACCACCTCGCTCTACCGCCAGGGCGCCTACACGGTCAGCTTCGACCTCAACACGCTGCTTTCGACCGGCCAGCAGGTGGCGATCGGGCAGCGGGAGTCGATTGGCAACCCGTGCATGAACAACTATGCGGCGGGTGACGGGCGGCGGTTCTGGATCGTCGGCCTTCAGGGTGACCGTCACTGGCCCGCGCTCTGTCGTGCGGTGGCCCGCACCGAGTGGCTCACCGACGAACGGTTCGCCACCGCAAGGGCGCGCGCCGCCAATGGGACCGCGCTCATCGCCGAACTCGACGAGATCTTCGCGACGAGATCACTCGACGAGTGGGCGACGGTCTTCGCGGCCGAGCCCGACTTCTTCTGGTCGCCCATCAACTCGATCTCCGACGTGCTCGCCGACGACCAGTTCCACGAGGCGGGCGGGGTGGTCTACGTACCCGACGGGGACTCCACGCAGGCGATGGTGGCCACGCCCGCGGACTTTCACGGCACGCCGTGCGAGCCGACGTCGGTGGCGCCGCGGCTAGGACAACACACCGAGGAGATCCTTGCCGAAGTGGCGCAACGGATTACGGGGACTCCTGACCTTGGGCCTTCAGCCCGGCCGCGTGCCTGAGCTGAGCGAGGAACTGCCCGTCGTCATCGCTGCGGACGAGATAGTGCGACATGGCGACCCGCACCACGGCTGCCGCGGCGACGGCGGCGTCGGGGCCGGGGATCAGCTGTTCGAACTGTTGGCGCATGAGGGGGATCACCCGCGCGAGCCGTGGAATGACGTGCTCGGGCTCGACGTCGACCATGCGCAGACCGGGATAGGAGTGCTGGTATTCGACGATGACCTTGAGCGCCGCGTCGAGTCGCTGCGCGACGGGCAGTCCGACGTAGGCGTCCGCGACCGCGCGCTCGTAGTAGCGGCGCTCCCAGACTACGAAGGCGTCGAGCAACTCCTGCTTCGATCCGAACCAGCGGTACAGCGTGGGCCGTGAGACGCCAGCCTGCGTTGCGACGTCGGACAGGCTGAGTTTGGTGATCCCGTTGCTGCCCAGCACTTCGGCGGTGGCGGCGAGGATGCGTTCGCGGGTGGAGGTGTCGATCTCGGCCGGTGCCACCAGCTCAGTGCCCCGCGACGGGTGCGTCATCGCACTAGCTTTACAAATTTTCGCCTGAGTGTCACGCTATTCGCGAGG
>JAOPUT010000249.1 GCA_025963385.1 Mycobacterium sp. | reverse complement strand
GGGCGTAGACCGCGCCTCGACGGGTATGGGGTCGGCATGACTCAGATCGGTTACTTCCTGTCCTGCGAACAGTTCGGCCCCAAGGAACTCGTCGACCAAGCCAAGCGTGCCGAGGCGGCCGGCTTTCGGTCGTTGTGGATCTCCGACCACTTTCACCCTTGGAACGACGAGCAGGGGCAGAGCCCATTCGTCTGGGGTGTCATCGGCGCCCTGTCGGAGGCGACGTCGCTGCCCGTGGCGACCGCCGTGACGTGCCCCACCGTGCGTATTCACCCGGCGATCATCGCGCAGGCCGCAGCGACGGCCGCAGTTCAGCTCGATGGCCGTTTCGTGCTCGGCGTCGGCAGCGGCGAAGCGCTCAACGAGCACATCCTCGGCGACGCGTGGCCGTCGGTGGGTCTGCGGCTTGAAATGCTCGAAGAGGCCATCGACGTCATCCGGCTGCTACACGAAGGCAGACAGATCAGCCACCACGGACTCCACTACGAAGTGCAGGACGCTCGGATCTACACCCTGCCCGACCAGCCGGTGCCGATCTACGTGTCCGGCTTCGGACGGCAGGCTGCTGAGTTCGCCGGACGCGTCGGCGACGGGTTCTGTTTGGCGATGCCCGACGCCGACCTCGTGCGCGCCTTCCGGGAGTCCGGCGGCGGCGACAAGCCCGTCCAAGCCGGCATGAAGGTGAATTGGGCCACCGACGCCGAGGAGGCCGTCGACGTCGCCCGCCGGCTGTGGGGTAACGAACAACTGCCCGGTCAGCTCGCCCAGATCCTGCCGCGGCCAGGTGATTTCGCCGACGCCATGGAGTTGGTCACCCGCGATGCCGTCGCCGACTCCATCGCCTGTGGTCCGGACACGGAGTTGCACGCCCAGCGGGTGCAGGCCTACGTCGACGCCGGCGTCGACGAGGTGTACGTACAGCAGATCGGGCCCGACATGGACGGGTTCTTCACCGCGTGGGAGAAGGACGTGCTGCCCCGCTTCACTGGTTAGCCCAGCTCAGATTGTGGCCGATCGGTCGCGGGTATGGCTTAGCGATGGCACTGTCCACTAGCGAGGCGTCGACGTGCCCGAAGCGCATGACGTTCGGGCCATGTGGTGGCGTACGACAAGACGGTCAGTGCGAAATGCGAGCCGGGCCGTGCTCGTTCGTGGACTACGTGCCGTGGTCAGGTCCCGCCCTGTCGGGGGTGGCAGTGCGTGCACCTCTGGTGCTGACCGACTTCAGCTGCACTCCATTCGATCCCACCGACCTCGCGGCCACCGCAGCCATCCTCGCCGAGTCCTGCGATGCGGTGCTGGTCGGCGAACACCAGAACCGACCCGACTTCCCGCCCACCCTGATGAGTCGTCTTCTGCTCGAGTGCGGCGCCGTGCCGTGGATCACCCTGTCGTGCCGGGACCGCAACCGCGTGGTTCTCGAACAGGAGTTGCGTGGCCTGCGGCTCACGGGGGTGCAGACCGTGTTCTGTGTGACCGGAGACGGCCGCGGCTACGACGTGCGCCCCGACGTGACGCAGACCTTCGACCTGGACGGCCCGCGCCTGGTCGCACTGGCGCACGAACTCGGCATGACCGCCGCCGTACCGGAAACGCCCAGCGCCCCGCCGGTTGGTGGACGCGCGGCCCGTCTGGTGCAGAAGCAGCGCGCCGGTGCCAGCGTGGCGGTTCTCAACCACGTCACGACCCCGGCCGACGTCGAGCGATTCATGGCCGCGGCCCGCTTGGCGGGCTTGACGATTCCCGTCATGGCGGCTGTCGCGGTATTCACCGACGTGGTGTCCGCTGCGGTCCTCCAGGGCCTCCCCGGCCTCGAACTGGATCAGCACATCGTCGACGAAGTCGTCAACGCCGACGATCCGGTCGAGGCGGGCATCGAGGCGGCCGTGGCCGAGGCCAAGGCGCTGTTGGCCATCGAGGGCATCGAAGGCGTGAACGTCTCCGGCCTGGCCTCCGGGTCGGGTACGCGGGCTGGTGCGCACATCAAGGCCCAGGTCGGCGCGCGCATCCGAGCCGAGGCTGCGTCGTGAGTGAAGCGATGTCGGCCGAATTCGACACGATCGCCGAATGGACGGCACGGGTGGCCATGGACCTCGGCTCGGACTACCGGATACCGGCGGCGTGTCGAGGCAGCGGAAGCCCGTCCGCACTGGATTGGCTACTCGACCGGCTCGGCCTAGCTCCCGGCCAGTCCCTGTTGGACTGCGGAGCAGGCGTCGGCGGCCCCGCCGCGTACGCAGTGAAGAAGAAGTCGATTCGCCCGATATTGGTGGAGCCCGAGGGCGGCGCCTGCCGCGCGGCACGTGCCCTCTTCGGACATCCCGTGGTGCAGGGCTCTGCATCGGAGTTACCCATCATGGACGAATCATTCGATGCCGCTTGGTCGTTGGGCGTGCTGTGCACGATGTCAGATCAGCCTGCCTTGCTCTCCGAGCTGCGCCGCATCACGCGCCCGGGAGGGCGCGTTGGCCTGCTGGTCTTCATGGCCAGGACATCGAAGGAGTTGGACTCGCCGGCGGGCAACGACTTTCCGACCGAGGACCGACTGCTGGGCCTCGTCGACGACGCCGGGCTGAACATCGAGACGCGCCGCGGCACCCACGGGCTGCCGCCAACGCCACCCGACTGGGAGGAGCGGGAGCAGGCCGTGAACGACGAACTGAATCGGCGGTACGCCGACACTCAAGCCTGGCAGTTGGCCGAACGGCAAGGCGAGTTGATCGGTCGGCTGCTGGCTGACCACTCCGTCTCCGGCGAGCTGCTGATCCTGAGGCGACCGCACTCGTGATCGTGTAGTCATCACGGAATCAGCCAGCAAAGCATCGCGCTTGCGCGTCGGGTTCTGAGGTGGCCGACCCTGCCAGATATGATCACGCCTCACGAGCCCGCGAGGGCGCGGTTCAGATTCGAGCCCGCACACGCCGGGCACCCAGGCCGACGAATCGACGGAGTCCACGTGGCCGACGCCTCTAACATCGACAGCGCTGCTCCGCTCTGCACTTTTGACGAGCGGTGGCAGGAGTCGACGGCAATCATCTCCTGTGAGGGTGACATCGACATGACGACCTCGCCCGAGCTCGAGCGACGGATCGCCGCAGCCCGAGAAAGGTCGCCGTCGGCGATCATCGTGGACCTCAGCCGCGTCCAATTTCTGTCCTCCAGTGGCATCGGTCTGCTGGCCGCCGCCGACGAACGGTGTCGCCCCGACATCCGCTTTGCCGTCGTCGCCGAGGGCCGCGCCACCCAACGACCGATGGAACTCGTCGGGATCACCGCCACCGTCACCGTGCGATCCACCCTTCAGGCCGCGCTCGACGCCATCGCGACATAGCCACCGCCCGGCGGAACCCTTGCGTGCCAACGATTCAGGCAGTCGTCGAACCCGCCATCACGACACGACGACCTTTACGCGTCCGTGACGCGTGACAGCGTCCGCATTGGGTACTTTTCCAAGACGATGAACGATCTCGCCAGCGCTCCCGACGGCGCCGCCGGACCCGGCGGCGAAGCGCCGACGTTCCGACAGTCGCACAGCCGTGCGGACCCTGACACCGTGGCCCAGGCCCGCGACGATTTCGGAGCCTGGCTACGCCGCTGCTGCCCGCCTGCGGGCGCCGTCCATCACGACGTACTGCTCGCGGTCAACGAGGCTCTGTCCAACGCGGTCGAGCACGCATACCCGGATGTTTCCGGCAGCGTCGACTGCTTCGCACGCTATGACCCCGGTCAGGACACCCTCACCGTCGCCGTGCAGGACTACGGCCAATGGCGCCCGCCCGCGCCTGTCGGCGACCCCCACGTCAGCAGTCGCGGGCGCGGCCTGGTGCTGATGCGAGCGCTCGCCGACCGTGCCGACGTGGAGGTCACCGAAGCCGGCACCCGAGTCGACCTGACGTGGCACCACCTCACCAGCCGCCGAACCTGTGAATGAACGCCGGGGGACGCCAAAATCATCCGGTAGGTTGGCAAAGACCGCTCCCAGGACCCCGGTACGGCCATCGTCATAGAGCTCGAAACGGAGTCTTGCTTGCCGTGAACCCTTCCGCACCGAACGGTCGATCGTCAGCGACCGCGGACCGTCGCGTGCTACGCGACGACTTCGGCGATCTGATCGGTACCCGCGAATACCTCATCGACCAAGGATTGCCCGCATCCCACGGCGACGACCTCGTCCGTGCCTTCGCGATGCTCACGCCCGTAGAGGTCGCCGGGATCTTCCAAGCTCGGATGCTGATCGAGCGCGCCAAGGGTGCGCTGATGGTCATCTACGACGTCGAACCCGACGAAGCGTTCGAGATGCTCAAGTGGCACTGCGACACCTACGCGATAGCGCTCGAAACGCTGGCAGCACAGCTTCTGGAGGACCTGGCGGGCATCGCGTGGGGACATCACCTCAGCTTGCGCGCGGCTTGCGACAACATCTTGTTCATCGCGCTGGAGCGGATCACCAACCACGCCGGCTACAACTAGCTCCGCCTCGGCGTCTCCGGGTTTGGGGACGGGTCGCGCCGGGCAAGTCATCGTCGTCGGAACAGGACGATGCGGGCGCGGCGCGAAGGTCCTGTGTTGCACCCCGGAACACGTCAGATAGGAAGTTCAGTGACAGATGCATTGGCAGGCAAGAGAATTGCGTTCCTGGTCGCCAACATGGGTGTCGAACAGGTCGAACTCACCAAGCCCTGGCAGGCCGTCCAGGACGCGGGCGGTCAGCCGGTGCTGTTGGCAGTCAAGGACGAAGAGGTCCAAGCGGTCAATCACGACTTCGAGCTCGGTGACACCTTTCAACCCGATCTCGCCGTGGGCGATGCCTCGGTCGCCGACTATGACGGACTCGTGTTGCCCGGCGGAGTCGCCAACCCGGACAAGTTGCGGCTGGAGTCCGATGCCGTCGGGTTCGTGAAGGAGTTCGCCTCCGCAGGCAAGCCCATCGCGGCGATCTGCCACGCGCCGTGGACGCTGGTGGAAGCCGGGGCGGTACGGGGCAAGACGCTCACCAGCTGGCCCAGCCTCCAGACCGACATCCGCAATGCGGGCGGCGACTGGCGCGACGAAGAAGTGAGAACCTGCCCCATGGCGGGCTTCACCCTCGTCACCAGCCGCAAGCCCGACGATCTCGATGCCTTCGTCGCGGCGCTGGTCGAGGCGTTCAGCTGACGGCACCGATCGTGTTGAGCAGCAACGCTTTAACTTTGTGCCATCGGAGTTTGGCGACCTGCGCCCCGGTAAGGGGCTGCTCATGAGCGAACCGAAACCACAAGGACATGGGCGACGGCGACGAGTGGCCGACCGCCGCCGCCGTCGTCCATCGGTGTGGAGATCGGCTCGCTCCTGGGATAGATTCAACCGTGGAGCGGGGCTCAATCCGGAGTGCGCTCCGTTCAAGTCCATGATGGTTCAGACCCTGCGAGCCATCAGGGGCGACCCGAACGGGCACCCCAAGACACCCGGGTGCCCGACTCGAGACCCTTACCTCCGCCCGGTGCCGATGCCGCACGGAAGGCATTCTGAGCATGACGACATCCAACAGCCGGTCAGTGAATCGGGTCGAAGGTCGCGAAAAGGTCACCGGTGCGGCCCGATACGCAGCGGACACCGTCCTCACCGACGTGGTGCACGCGACCCTGGTGCAGTCGGAGATTCCCCATGGCGTCGTCAGCCGAGAGTCGCTGAAGACCAGCGCCGCCAGGGCGTCGTCGGCACCCGGGGTGCTGACGGTGCTGACTCCCCTGAACTGCCCGCCGCTGCATCCCCTGCCCCGCGAGCTGACCTACGACCTACCGCTGGAGCGTCGACCGCCGCTGTCGGACCTCACCGTGCAGCACGTCGGTCAGCACATGGCCGTGATCGTGGCAGACACCCTGGAGAACGCCGTGTTCGCGGCGTCGCTGTTCGACCTGACCTACGAGACCCTCCCACCGCAACTCTCCGCGGCCGACGTGCTGACCCAGCCGGCGGTAGCCGACGATAGCCTCGGCCAGATCCGCCACGGCGCCTACCAGCCCGACCACTTCGTCAAGCTGAGCGAGGAAAAGCTCCAGGATCGTCGAGGCTCCGAAAGCGAACCAGCAGGAGTCACAAGGGTTTCGGCTCGCTACACCACGCCGCTCAACGCGCATTATCCGATCGAGCTGGCGTCGACGATCGCCCAGTGGGACGGTGACGTCCTGACCGTCCACGACAGCACTCGGTGGATTACCGGCGAACGTACGGCGCTTGCCGCCTACCTCGGGCTGCCGGAGGAGAACGTGCGGATCCTGGCGCCACTGGTCGGCGGCGCGTTCGGGTCCAAGAGCTTCCTGTGGATGCACGTGGCGCTCTGCGCCATCGCGGCCCGCGAGGTGCAGCTCCCCGTCAAGCTGGTGCTGACCCGGGATCAGATGTTCTCCTCCACGGGTCACCGTCCTCGCACCGAGCAGTATCTGAGCATGGTGGCCGACCACGACGCTCGGATAGAGAGCACCGAACAGCACACCCTTACCGAGACGTCGACGGTCGCGCACTTCTGCGAGCCCGTCGGCCTCTCAGCCCGGTTCCTGTACCGGTCGCCGCGGTTGATCGTCTCCCATACGGTAGCCCGAATCAACGCGCCCACACCGTGTTTCATGCGAGGCCCTGGCGAGGCGCCCGGCCTGTTCGCCCTCGAGGTGGCGATGGACGAGCTTGCCTACGCGGCCGACACCGATCCGCTGCAGCTGCGGCTCCGCAACGACGTGGACTTCGATCAGGCCAGTGGCCGCGCCTGGTCGGGCAAGCACCTGCGGGAGTGCTACGAGCAGGGCGGCCAACGCTTCGGTTGGGATGAGCGGCCGATGTCTCCGCGCTCGCTGACACGCGGCGACGTTCGGGTCGGGTGGGGAATGGCCACCGCAACGTATCCGGGTCGTCGGATGCCCGCGGGCTGCCGGGTGACCACCGACGCATCCGGAGTCGTCGGGTTCGCCTCGGCCACGCACGAAGTGGGTAACGGGGTGCGCACGGTCATGACTCAGGTGGCGTCCGAGGCCGCTGGCTTGGAGCTGGAGAAGGTGACCTTCGAGTCGGGCGACTCGCTGTTCCCCGACGCTCCGTACAGCGGCGCCTCACAGACGACGGCTACAGTCGGCACCGCTGAGCACAAGCCAGCGACCGAGTGGCGGACGCGGTTCCTGGACCTCGACGTCGCCAACCCCGAATCACCGTTCTTCGGAATGGACCCTGCCGCGCTGACTTTGGCTGGTGGCGCCGTCGCAGCTGTCGACGGAAACCGGATGGCGGTCGCCGACTGTCTACGGTCGATACGTCTTGACCGCCTGAACTTCGTGGTCACCAGCACGGGTGCCGATCCCGACGCGCCGGTGTCGCAGTCGTTCGGCGCCCACTTCTGCGAAGTCGAGGTGGATGAGGCCATCGGACGCGCCAATGTGGTGCGGTGGGTATCCGTCATGGACTGCGGCCGGGTCCTCAACCCGAAGCTCGCACGCAACCAGGTGATGGGCGGGATCACCTTCGGCCTGGGGATGGCGCTCCTGGAGCAGGTGCCCTACGACGGACACACGGCCCAGTTGATCGGTGAGTACTATCTGCCGACCCACGCCGACCGGCCCGAGTTCGACATCAGCTTCGTCGACGTACCCGACTACGGCTTGGACCCCATCGGCGTGCGCGGCATCGGCGAGATCGGAACGTGCGGGGTGCCCGCAGCGATCAGCAACGCCATCTTCCACGCCACCGGAAAGCGGTTGCGCGACTTGCCCATCACGTTGGAGCACCTGATGATGCCGTTCGACCAGGAGGGTATTCGATGACCGATCGCGCAGTAACCTTGCGCATCAATGGCGTCTCCCGCACCGTGGTCGCCGATGTGCGGTCGACACTGCTGGACCTCCTGCGCGAGCGGTTGCATCTGACCGGCACCAAGAAGGGTTGCGATCATGGACTGTGCGGTGCCTGCACGGTCTCGGTCGACGATGAGCGCGTGGTCAGTTGCCTCACGTTGGCGGCGTCGATCGACGGCTGTGAGGTGTTGACGATCGAAGGAATCGGGAACGGGGAGGACCTCCATCCTCTGCAGGAGGCGTTCGTCGAACACGACGGATTCCAGTGCGGTTATTGCACACCCGGACAGATTTCTTCCGCGCATGCGATGCTCAGGGAACACGCCCGTGGTGACCTGTCGACCGCGTCGTTCGACTGCGGCCGGGCGACGGTCTGCGCAGGACCGGTGACGTTGACCGACGAGGAGATCCGAGAGCGCATGGCGGGCAACATCTGTCGATGCGGGGCGTATGCCAACATCGTCGCCGCGATCGCCTCGGTGGCCGAACGGGGTTCGGCATGAAGACCTTCGACTTCGAGCACGCGACCACCGTCGAGGGCGCCATCAGCAGCGTGGTCTCGACCGGTGGCAAGTACTACGCGGGCGGTACCAATCTGTTGGACCTGATGAAGAATGGAGTCGAAGCGCCCCCGGCGCTGGTGGATCTGCGTCGGCTGGGGCTGACGAACATCGTCGCCACCGGAGCCGGCGGGGTGATGATCGGGGCCGGCGTCAGCAACAGCGCGCTCGCCAACCATCCGCTGATCCGCTCGCAATACCCGGTGCTCTCGCAGGCGATCCTGTCCGGCGCCACCACGCAGCTGCGGAACATGGCCACCGCGGGAGGAAACCTGCTCCAGCGGACCCGCTGCCCGTATTTCATGGAATCCGCGTTCGCGCAATGCAACAAACGCATTCCCGGATCCGGCTGTGCAGCCAGAGACGGCTTCAACCGAGAGCACGCCATCTTCGGGGCCAGCGACGCGTGCGTCGCAGTACACCCCTCGGACATGGCGATCGCCATGGCCATCCTCGATGCGGTCGTGCACGTGCAGGGACCTGCCGGGGCCCGCGCGGTTCCGATCGCTGCATTCTTCCGGCTGCCCGGCGATGAACCTGGTCGCGACAACACCCTGCACCCCCACGAACTGATCGTCGGCATCGAGCTTCCTCCGTCGCCCTATGCCGAGCACTCCTGGTACTTGAAGGTCCGCGACCGGCACAGTTATGCGTTTGCCCTGGTGTCTGTGGCGGCCGCGCTCCACATCACCGATGACACGATCCGTGGCGCGGCGATCGGCATGGGCGGCGTCGCGGCTACGCCGTGGCGGGTCGCCGAAGCCGAACACAGCCTGATCGGTGGTCAACCGACCGAGGAGGCGTTCCGGCGGGCGGCGCAGATCGCGATGGCGGGTCCACGACCGCTGAGCCAGAACCGTTTCAAGGTCGACCTCGGCCTGCACAGCGTGGTCCGGGCGTTGACGTTGGCGATTGGCGGGGCTACAGAGCCACGTTGAGTTCGTCAGGGGCGTTGGCTCAGGATGGCGTGATCGCGGACGCAGCGACCGCTGCCGTCGGCGCCGGCGTCGAGAGCTGGTCGACAACGAATTGCGCTGCTCGATCGGTCGATCCGTCGCTTGCGTACGCGCTGTGGGCCGCCCGGTCCAGGCCGCCGGGTGAGCAGATGGGGTCACCCTGGTCGCACAGTTGGAGCGTCTTCGACGTGTAGGCGGGTCCGACGGCGATCGGTGGTGCCGAGCGGTCCAGGAGACCGAGGACGTACGCCTGAGGAGTCCCGAACAGCACGACGGCGGAGACGTGCGACGCCACCGATGCAGGCATCGGGCCGGTGATGCCAGCGGGCAGTGCATAGCCTGCAGGCACGGCGTCGGTGACCGTGTATCCAGCCACGGCCGCACCCTGCGAGTAGCCCCCGAGCACGATGTCGGTGTTCGGACACGTCGCTGCAATCGACTCGACCCTGTTGGTGGCATCGACCACCCCTAGTGCCGCATCCTGAAACGACAGCGTCGCAGGATAATTCACGCCGTAGGCGTCGATCGTCTTCCCCGGCAGTTGCGCCTCGAGGGCGTTGACGAACGCCTGCCCGGTCACACCGACGCCCGGTGCTTCGTTGGTGCCGCGGGCAAAGACGACCTCGACGTTCGAACACGTTGGTGCGGCGTCGGCTGAGGCCACGCCGGTCGCCTGCGGCCCCACGACGCCCACGCACGCCAAGGTGGCCGTTGCGAGCGCAGCACGCGTGAGGTTGCGCCGTGCTCGTTCATTGTTGTGATCGACGTTCATGGCGCGCCCCTCCGATTGGTTCCTGGTATGTGGCTGAAGCCTTTCGCGATCCCGGTGCCGGAACATCGCCGCAGGCATCCAGAAACACGTGACGACAACCCCCACGGGCACTACCGGCTAGCGGTAATTCGGATACCACCAATGGGACCGTTTGCTGGTCAATCAGTTCAACATCTCGATCCTCGGTTTACCTTGGCCCCATTCGGCAAAATGACGTCTAGCGACGAAAGGTGCGAGGTTGCGTTGACTCGATCGTTGCAAGGTGATCCGGGATCAACACCGTACGTTGAGACCACAGCGTTCGGCCCGGTTAGCCGCGTGGTGTGACTGTCGACCCGAGCCAGGGAATCCACGATGAAGCGGAAGGGCACCACCCTACCGGCTGAACCCGGCGGCACCTCCGACGACGATGATCGTCGTCACGAGTGTGCCCGTGCGGTCGATCGGCTCAGTGGTGCCCACTCATCCAGTTCGGCCCGCCGCGCGTCGAGTACCGCGCCGATGTGTTCCACGGCGTCGTCGCCGAGAGCGAGCCGAAGCGGTGGGCTGGGTACGTCGAGTG
>JAOPUT010000243.1 GCA_025963385.1 Mycobacterium sp. | reverse complement strand
ATCGGCACGCCCATCGGCGATCGCGTCGATCAGCTCTTCGTGCTCGTCGAGCGACCGCAACTCCATCTCGCGCATGGTGGTCGGCTCGCCCCACAGGTGCGCCGGCGCACCGATGCTGATGGAGGCCACCAGGTCGACGAGCACCTGCTTGAGCAACGCGTTGTGGGCGGTGTCCATGATCGCCAGGTGTAGTCGGCTGTCGGCCTGCTGCGCCGCCAGCCCACTGTCAGCCGTCCGGTAGTCCTCCAGCGCGGCTCGTAGTTCGGCGACGTCGGCGGCGGTTCTGGCATCGGCCGCGGCCCGGCAGACCGCGCCATGCAGACGGGCGATCGCGTCGCACCGGTCCCTGAGCTCACCTAGCCGTATCGACAGGGTGCGCCGGACCGCGTCGGTGGAGGACTCGGGCCACTGGTCCACGACGTAGGACCCGCCACCACGCCCGCGGCGCGTTTCGAGAAGCCCACGTTCGACAAGCCGGCCCAGGGCGGCGCGCACGGTCATGCGCCCGACCCCGAGCGCGGCGGCGAGGTCGCGTTCGACCGGCAGCCGGGCGCCGGGCAGGTACTCGCCGATCGCAATGGCGGTGACGAGGCGGTCGGTGATCTCGTCGACCCGGGTCGGCATCGCCAACTGCTGGGCAAGCAGGCCCGGTGGCGGCGCGGCTGGTGTCATCGCCGAGCGGTCGGCCATCGGCGCACTCCCCTTCTGGTCGATACGAGAATGTTAATTCGACTCAATTGGTCTTGCAGCAAGACCTTTATGGGTTCATGCTGAGCGCCATGCCCATTCACACCCGGACGGTGCCGTTTCGGGACGGCGAGACATGGGTGCAGATCACCGCCCCAAAGGCGCCGCGGCCCGACGCCAAGCCGCTGTTCGTGCTTCATGGCGGGCCGGGAATGGCACACGACTACGTACGCAACATCGCCGAACTCGCCGACGAGACCGGTCGCACGGTCGTCCACTACGACCAGGTCGGCTGCGGTCGCAGCACCCACCTCCCTGACGCCCCAAGGGAGTTCTGGGAGCCGGGGCTGTTCGTCGACGAGTTCCATGCCGTGCGAACCGATTTGGCGCCTGAGTTGGGGACCGAGCGCTATCACTTGCTCGGCCAGTCGTGGGGCGGCATGCTGGGCGCCGAAATCGCCGTCCGCGAGCCCGATGGGCTGATCTCCCTGTCCATCTGCAACTCCCCGGCGTCGATGGAGCTGTGGGTCGAGGCCGCGGGAGAACTCCGTGCTCAGCTTCCCCGCGAGACCCAGGCCGCGTTGGCGAGACACGAGGCGGCAGGCACCGTCACCGATCCGGAATACCTCGATGCCACGCAGGAGTTCTACCGCCGCCACGTCTGCCGGGTGCAGCCGATGCCCGCCGACTTCGTGGACAGCGAGAAGCAGATGGAGGCCGAGCCGACCGTCTACCACACGATGAACGGCCCCAACGAGTTTCACGTCCTCGGCACCCTACGCAACTGGACCGTCATTGACCGGCTGAACCGAATCGTCGTCCCGACCCTGGTGATCGCGGGCGAGTTCGACGAAGCCACTCCCGCCACGTGGCGCCCCTATGCCGAGCGAATTCCCAACGTCCGCAGTCACGTCTTCGCGGGTGCCAGCCACTGCACCCACCTGGAGCAACCCACGGAGTTCCGCGCCGTCGTTGCCTCATTCCTTGCCGAACACGATCGATAGGAACACCAGCATGGTCGACTCCGACACGAACACCTTCGAAGGTCAGCGCAGCCTCGAATCCTTCGGCTACACACAGGAACTCAACCGGTCGGTGTCCACCGTCGACCTCCTGGTGTACGGCCTGGTGTTCATGGTGCCGATCGCGCCGTGGGCCATCTTCGGCACCGTCTACAACAGTGCGTCGGGCATGGTGCCGCTGGTCTACGTCATCGGCCTGGTGGCCATGGTGTTCACCGCTTTGGCCTACGCGCAGATGGCCAAGTCGTTTCCGCTCGCCGGGTCGGTGTTCTCCTACGTCGGTCGCGGCATCCACCCGAGCCTAGGCTTCTTCGCCGGTTGGGCGATTCTGCTGGACTACCTCCTGGTGCCGACCCTGCTCTACGTGTTCGCCGCCGAGTCGATGAGCGGGCTGTTCCCTGGCCCTCCGCGGTGGCTGTGGGCGATCATCTTCGTGTTGGTCAACACCGTGATCAACCTGGCGGGCATCGGGTCGCTAAAGATCGCCAACCGGATGTTCCTCGCCATCGAGCTGGTCTTCGTCGTGATCTTCGTGGTCATCGCGGTGCGCGCGATCAGCGGGCAGAGCCTGCCCGACGTCGGCTGGAGCACCCTGCCGCTCTGGGACTCGAGCAGCGTGACCGCGCCCCTCATCGCGAGCGCCTTGTCGATCGCCGTCCTGAGCTTCCTTGGCTTCGACGGCATCTCGACGCTGGCCGAAGAGTCGACTGGACGCAAGAACCCGGCGGGTCGCGCGATGATCATCGCGCTTTTCGTGGTGGCGTTCCTGTTCGTCATCCAGACCTGGCTGGCCAGTCTGCTCGCCGGCGGTCGGGAGTCGTTCAGCGACGACGAGGTCGGCAACGCCTTCTTCACCCTGGTCCAAGCTGCGTCGAACACGGGCTGGATGAACGCGTTCTTCGCGGTCAACGTGATGGCAGTGGGCTTCGCCAACGCGATGGCCGCCCAGGCGGCCACCAGTCGCCTGCTGTACTCGATGAGCCGCGACGGCCAACTGCCGAAGTTCCTGTCCACGATCAGCAGCCGCAAGGTGCCGATCTCCGCCGTCCTGGTGGTCAGCGCGCTCAGCGTCGTATTGGTGCTGTTCTTCGTGGGCCAGATCGGGCTGATCTCCTCGCTGGTGAACTTCGGCGCCCTGTTCGGCTTCTGCCTGCTGCACGTCTCGGTGATCTGGTATTACCTAGTGCGCCAGAAGTCGAAGAACTACCTCCTGCATCTGGTCGTCCCCACGCTCGGCTTCCTGATCATCGGCTACGTGTTGTTCAACGCCGACACGTTGGCCAAGATCGGCGGTCTGGTCTGGCTCGTCATCGGCGCTGCGGTGTTCGCGATCAACGTCTTTCGCGGTAAGGGCATCCCCGAGCTGGCCGAGGAAGACAGTTCGGAAGGCTGATCTCGGTCGCGCGCCTTAGGGTGAGCCATGGCACCCGCGACCTCTCTGGCCCCTCGGCTGTTGGACGTCATCGACTTCGACATCCTGCCGCTCACCGAACGAGGCGTCGGCGCAGGCAACAAGGTGTTCGGCGCCGCGATCCTGCGCAAGTCCGACCTCTCGCTCGTCGTCGCAGGCACCAACGACGAAACCGACAACCCGCTCCTGCACGGCGAGATCAACACCCTCAACCAGTTCTACGAGCTCACCGCCCGCCCGCCCACTCCCGAGCTGCTGTTCCTCTCCACCCACGAGCCGTGCACGCTGTGCATGTCGGCCCTCACGTGGGCGGGGTTCGACAACTATTACTACTTCTACAGCCACGAGGATTCGCGCGACACCTTCGCCATCCCCCATGACCTGAAGATCCTCAAGGAGGTCTTCGGTCTGGACCCCGGTGGCTACCGTCGGACCAACGCGTTCTGGACCGCCTATTCGATCTCAGACCTGATCGCGTCCGAGGACGAGCCGCTGCGCGCCGAGTTGCGTGCGCAGCAGCAGCGGATCAGGGACCGGTACGCGGCACTGTCCGATACCTATCAGGAATCGAAGAGCGACAACGACATCCCGCTGAGCTGACGTCCGCCGGGTGCTCTGGTCAGCGCAGCGCCGCCCGCAACGCATCAACCAGATCGCCCCGAGTCCCAACGACCACCTCGTCGAGTCCGAGCCACGCAGCCATCGACTGCAACTCCGCCGCCATTGCGTGGGCCACCCGCTTGCGGTCGACGCCCGGTTCAGTGAACGCGCCGAGCGCGTGCAGCGCCCCGCGAGTTCGATCCGCCTTCAGGTCGACGCGGCCAACGAGCTCCCCATCCAGCAGAAGCGGCCACACGTAGTAACCGAACTGACGTTTCCGCTCTGGCACGTAGATCTCGATGCGGTAGTGGAAGTCGAACAGCCGCTCGACGCGCGGACGGAAGAAGATCAGCGGGTCGAACGGGCACAGCAGCGCGGTGCCGCGAGCGACCCGTGGCACGATCTGACCCGCCCTGAGATACGCAGGGGCACTCCACCCTTCGACCTCGACGGGTTCGAGCTCGCCGGCGGCCACCAGCTCGGCGATCACCGGCTTGGCCTGCCCGGCGCCGAGCCGGAAGTAGTCGCGGATGTCGGTCTCGGTGGCTACGCCCAGCGCGGTGGCCGCCCTCAGCACCAGCTCGCGGACCGCCACGTCGTCGTCCACCTCGCGCGCGAAGACCTCCGGCGGCAGGACGCGTTCGCTCAGGTCGTAGTGCCTGGCGAACCCGACGCGGGTGGCGGTCGTCAGGGCCCCGGACGCGAACAGCGCCTCGGCCACCCACTTGGTGTCGCTGCGGTCCCACCACGGGCCCTTGCGGCCGCGCGGCTCCGACTCCAGGTGCGCCTCGATCTGTCCCGCCGTCGACGGGCCCAGCTCGGCGACGGCGGCGATGACGTCCTCGGCGAGCTGCCGGTTCTTCCGGACGATCTCCTTGCCCCACCGCCCGTCGGCGTATTCACGCATCCGCCAGCGCAAGAGTGGCCAGTCGTCGACGGCCATCAGTGCCGCCTCGTGCGCCCAGTACTCGACCAGCAGGCGCGGCTGACGCGCGCTGTGGCGCCACGCCGCCTTCTCGAGGACACCGCGGTCATAGGGCCCGAGGCGGCTGAACACCGGCGCGTAGTGCGCCCGCACGGCCACCGACACGGAGTCCAGTTGCAATACCTGGATCCGCGACACCAGTCGTCGCAGGTGACTGCGCGTCACCACAGCGGGCTTGGCCTCTCCGAATCCCTGTGCGGCGACGGCCACCCGACGTGCCTGCGCGATGCTGAGCCTCATGCCCGCAGGTAGCTCGTGAACCGGTACCGGAGGCCGGACGCGCTCGTCAGCCAGTCGCCCTCGGCGCCGACCCACGACTCGTCGAGCGCCGGGGCGATGGCGTCGCCGTCCTCCCGAGGCAGGTCCACGTCGACCTCGGTGACCTCACAGCGGGTGGCCAGCGGCAGAGCGAGTGCGTAGATCTGCGCCCCACCGATCACCCACGTGTCGTCGTCCCCGAGCGCGCCCTCGAGGCCGCTCACCACCGTCGCGCCCTCGGCCATGAAGTCAGCCTGCCTGGTGACTACGACATTTCTGCGCCCCGGCAGCGGCCGGACCTTGGCGGGCAGGGACTCCCACGTCAGCCTGCCCATGACGACGGTGTGGCCCAGCGTGAGTTCCTTGAATCGCGCCTGGTCCTCGGGAAGACGCCACGGGATGCCGTTGTCGCGGCCGATGACCCCGGAGGTCGACTGGGCCCAGATGAGGCCAATCGTCATAGGCGATGCTCGGCCATGCCAGCAGGCCTCATACGGCGACGGGTGCCTTGATCCCCGGATGCGGGTCGTAGTTGACGATCGCGATGTCGTCGTACGTGTAGTCGAAGATCGAGTCACGCGGCGCGAGAACGAGTTCCGGGTACGGTCGAGGGTCTCGACTGAGTTGCAGCCGGACCTGTTCGACGTGGTTGTCGTAGATGTGGCAGTCGCCGCCGGTCCAGACGAACTCGCCGACGCCGAGACCGGCTTGCGCCGCCATCATGTGGGTCAGCAGCGCGTAGCTGGCGATGTTGAAGGGCACGCCGAGGAAGAGGTCGGCGCTGCGCTGGTAGAGCTGGCACGAGAGCTTGCCGTCGGCGACGTAGAACTGGAAGAACGCGTGGCACGGCGGCAACGCCATCTGCGGGATCTCTCCCACGTTCCAGGCGGACACGATGTTGCGGCGGGAATCGGGATCGCGCTTGAGCAGGTCGATGGCAGCACTGATCTGGTCGATGTGCTCGCCGGACGGCGTCGGCCACGACCGCCACTGGACACCGTAGATCGGCCCGAGATCGCCTGTCTCGCTAGCCCACTCGTCCCATATCGTGACGCCGTGCTCGTGCAGCCAGGCGACGTTGGAGTCACCTCGCAGGAACCACAGCAGCTCGTAGACGACGGACTTGAGGTGCACCTTCTTGGTGGTGATCAGCGGGAAACCGGCGGCGAGGTCGTACCGGAGCTGGCGGCCGAACAGGCTACGGGTGCCCGTGCCCGTGCGGTCGGCCTTGGGCGTCCCCGTCTCGAGCACCAGGCGCAGCAGGTCTTCGTACGGCGTCTCGATCGGCACGAGGTCAGTTTACGGCCAGACCCCGACGGTTGAGACGGCGCTCGGGGCGCGAGTCACTCGTACTTTCCCGCCGTCAGTACCGCCTCAACGGGTGTGGATGAATCAAGCGGCCAGCTCCGAGGGCATGAAACCCTGCGGCGCATGGAGGGAGTCTTCATCGGGAGCGAGGCCCTGGCCAGCGGGGCACTCAGCCGTCACGAGCTCCGGACCCTCTACCGCCGGGTACTGCCCGACGTGTACGCCCCGAAACGGATGCCGCTCACGCTCGGGGACAGAACCGTCGCGGCATGGCTGTGGTCCGGGCGCGAGAGCGTCATCGGGGGCCTGGCGGCATCGGCGATGCTGGGCACCAAATGGGTCGACGACGACAGCCCGATCGAGCTGAACTGGGCCAACCATCGACCCCTGCGGGCGTCGTGACCCGCAACGAGACACTGCTGGACCACGAGGTGGCGAGCGTCCGAGGCATGGCGGTCACCACCGCCGAACGGACGGCATTCGACCTGGGGCGTCGCGGTCCCTTGGAGCAGGCGGTGGCCCAGCTGGACTCACTGGCAAGAGCTACCCATTTGAAGGTCGACGACGTGCAGGCATTGGCGCTCGGACATCCACACGTCAAGGGCCTGCGGCAGTTGGACCGGGTGCTCGATCTCGTCGACGCCGGCGCGGAGTCGCCACGGGAGACCCGGCTGCGGTTGATGCTGATCGATGCGGGCCTCCCCCGACCGCAGACTCAGATACCGGTTCGCGGACCGGACGGCTTTCCTCGCTACTACCTCGACATGGGCTGGGAGGACCTGATGGTCGCCGTCGAGTACGACGGCAGGCACCACACCGACCGTCCCGTCTACTCCAAGGACATCATCCGACTGGAGTACCTCACCTCCATCGGGTGGATCGTCATTCGTGTAGTCGCTGAACATCGTCGGGCCGAGATCGTGCACCGTGTGCGCCAGGCCTGCGACTCGAGACGGCGTTCACGGTGACGGTCACTCGCACTTTTGCGCCGTCAGCGCAGTCTCAGTGGGATACGTCCAGAGGACGGGAGTAAAACGGAGGGCATGCCGACGATCACAGACACCATCACCACGCCAGACGGAACATGTCCGGTCACGCTTGCCACACCCGAGGGTGACGGCCCGTGGCCGGGGATCGTGATGTATCCGGACGCGGCGGGCAGGCGCCCCGTGATGGTGGAGATGGCCGAGAAGCTGGCCGGCGACGGCTACGCCGTCCTGGTGCCCGACATCTACTACCGCGACGGCGACTGGGCACCCTTCGACATCAACACGGCCTTCGGTGACGACGGGGAGCGCAAGCGGTTGATGGGCATGATGGGCAGCATCACCAACGACCGGATGGCCAGCGACGCCGCCGCCTTCTTCGACTACCTGGAGTCCCGGCCGGAAGTCAGCGGCACCGCGTTCGGTACCACCGGGTACTGCATGGGTGGACGCACGTCGCTGGTGGTCGCGGGCCGCGTTCCCGCTCGCGTCGCCGCCGCCATGTCGTTCCACGGCGGCGGGCTGGCGACCGACGATCCCAACAGCCCGCACCTGCTCGCCGACCAGATCACCGCGGCCGTGTACGTCGGTGCCGCCGAGAACGACAAGTCGTTCACCCACGAGGCCGCTGAAACCCTCGACAAGGCGCTCACGGCGGCCGATGTCGAGCACACCATCGAGTTCTACCCCGCCGCACACGGATTCGCGGTCCACGACCACGACGGCATCTACGACCCCGACGCCGCCCAACGGCACTGGGACGCGATGAAGAGCTTCTTCGGCGCGAAGCTGGGCTGAGAACTCGGAGCCGTTTTGCCTCGCCGTCACCCGGTAGGCGACGATTGACGGGTGTACGACCAGACGACAGGCGAGAATCCGGATTTCAGCCATGACCTCTCGGAACCCGGATCGCGCATCGACCCGGTGCTCGCCAGGAGCTGGCTGCTGGTCAACGGCACGCAGTACGACCGGTTCGCCGCGGCCGCACACTCCCGCGCCGACATCGTCGTCCTCGACATCGAGGACGCGGTGGCTCCCAAGGACAAGGACTCCGCGCGCGACAACGTGAAGCGGTGGCTCGACGCAGGCAACGACGACTGGGTGCGCGTCAATGGCTTCGGCACCAAGTGGTGGGCCGACGATCTCGACATGCTGGCCACGACCTCGGTCGGCGGGATCATGCTCGCGATGGTCGAATCGGTCGACCACGTCATCGAGACGGCCAAGCGACTGCCCGACGTGCCGATCGTCGCCCTGGTCGAGACCGCGCGGGGACTCGAGCGCATCACCGAGATCGCTGCGACCAAGGGCACCTTCCGCCTCGCGTTCGGCATCGGCGACTTCCGCCGCGACACCGGGTTCGGGGACAACCCGGCCACTCTGGCGTACGCACGGTCACGGTTCACCATCGCGGCGAAGGCGGCCCACCTGCCGAGCGCCATCGACGGCCCTACCATCGGATCGAGCGCGCTGAAGCTGATCGAGGCCAGCGCCGTGTCCGTCGAATTCGGCATGACCGGCAAGATCTGCCTGACGCCCGATCAGTGCCCGTCGGTCAACGAGGGGCTGTCGCCGTCGCAGGACGAAATCAGTTGGGCCAACGAGTTCTTCGCGGAGTTTCAGCGCGACGGAGGCGAGATCCGCAATGGCTCGGATCTGCCGCGCATCGCCCGTGCCACCAAGATCCTGGATCTGGCCAAGGCGTACGGCATCCACTCATCGCAGTTCGGCGACGACCCCGATCACGTTCCCGCGCCGTCCGACACGTACCACTACTGACCCTGCTCGGCCTTTCGGCCACGCAGATAGGTCCCTATCGCCCGCAGTATCCCGCGTCCCGCGTAGATGCCTGCGGCCACCGACACGAGGATCATCACCCCGAACATCAGCCAGTAGTTGTTGCGCGCGTGGTCGGTGTTCCACCAGATGATGGTGAACAGGATCGCGCAAATGAATACGACGATGTCGCGCCAGTTTCCCCGGTAGGACGCCGCGACCTCCAGCATCGACCGCTGCTTGTCGACGGCGGCGATCATGTCGTCGATGCGGATGTCGATCACCCGCTGCAGCTCGGCGCGGCGCTCGACCTGCTCGGGCGGAAGCCTGTCCAGCAGGTCCATGTCCTGTTTGACCAGCGCCCGGATGTCAGGGGCGCGCAGGTTGCCTGCGACGACGCCGAGTAGCGCGCCACCGGCGATCGGGGCTCCAGCCAGTGCGAGCTCTGCGATTCCAGGCATGCGCGCTCCTATCGTCAGCCCATGAGCGTAGCGGCGACCGTCGCCCCGAGGTTCCAACACGCCTCGACGTCGTCCTTGCTCGGCCGTCCCGACACGACCACGGTGTCGGCCGCCTTGACCCACCCCAGGCCGGTCGTGATGGCCGCGACGCCGCGCTCGGCCCCCTCGGTGCCCTCGTTGCCGTGCAGGTATAGACCGAACGGCCGCCCGCGGGTGGCGTCCAGGCACGGGTAGTAGCAGACGTCGAAGGCGTGCTTGAGCGCCCCACTCATGTAGCCGAGATTGGCCGGTGTGCCGAGGACGTAGCCGTCCGCCGCGAGCATGTCTGCCGGCGAGAGGGTCAGCGCGGCGCGCCGCACCACCTCGACGCCTTCGATGTCGGGGTCGGTGGCACCGGACACCACGGCCTCGAACATCTCCTGGGTATGCGGCGACGGGGTGTGATGGACGATCAGCAGCGTCTTGCTCACGTCCGCTCCTGCATGGCGACGGCCTTCTTCATCGTCTCCCTGGCCCGGCCACGGTCGCCCGCATAGTCGTACGCGCGTGCCAGTCGGTACCAGCGCAGCCAGTCGTCGGGGTCGGCCTCGACCTCGGCCCGCACCGTGTCGAAGAGTTCGTCGGCGGCGTCACGCTCGATGCGGCCGGACGGCCTGCGCGGCAACGCACTGACGTCGAGCTCCCTGCCCGACTCGCGGGCGAGTCGAGCGAGCCGCTGATGAGCGAAACCCGCACGGAGCGTGGCGATCATGGCCCACAGCCCGATCGCCGGCATCACGAAGATCGCCAGGCCCAGGCCGATCGCCGCGGGCCGACCGGAGTTGACGAGGATGACACCGGCCCGCCCGAGCAGGATGAAGTACCCGACCATCGCCAGGCACATCAGGCCGATGAGCAGTTGGATGCGCAGTGCGCGCGACCCGTCGTCCTTCTTCAGCTCCATCGGTTCCTCGCGCAAGCGCTCGTCAGTGCCATCGGTTCCTCGCGCAAGCGCTCGTCAGTGCCATCCGTTCCTCGCGCAAGCGCTCGTCAGTGCCATCGGTTCCTCGCGCAAGCGCTCGTCACAAACCCATGAGGGGTTCGATCCCGACGGTCAGGCCGGGACGGGCGGCGACGTTCCTGACGCCGAGGAGCACCCCCGGCACGAACGAGGTGCGGTCGAGGCTGTCGTGACGGATGGTCAACGTCTCACCCTGCGTGCCGAACAGGACCTCCTGGTGTGCGACGAGGCCCGCCAGCCGAATCGAGTGCACGGGGATGCCGTCGACGTCGGCGCCGCGCGCGCCCTCGATGCCGGTGCTGGTGGCGTCCGGATTGGGCGGAAGACCCTTGCGCGCCTCGGCGATCAGCCGCGCCGTGCGGGCCGCCGTCCCCGACGGTGCGTCGGCCTTGAACGGGTGGTGCAGTTCGATGACCTCGGCCGACTCGAAGAAGCGGGCCGCCTGCTTGGCGAACACCATGGACAACACGGCGCCGATCGCGAAGTTCGGCGCGATGAGCACGGCGACGTCGGGTGCGTCCGCGAGCCAGGACTCCACCTGGGCGATGCGCTCGTCGGTGAAACCGGTCGTGCCCACGACGGCGTTGATACCCGCCCTGATGAGGAACTCCAGGTTGCCCATCACGACGTCCGGATGGGTGAAGTCGACGACGACCTCGGTCTGGCTGTCGGTGAACAGCGTCAGTGGATCGCCGGCATCCACTCCTGCGGTGAACGTCAGGTCGTCGGCCGCTTCGACGGCATCGACGATCGTCGACCCCACCTTGCCCTTGGCTCCCAGTACTCCGACTCGCATGGTTGGCAGCCTACTTCGCCGCGCCAGGGCGACGGGTCACTGCGGCAGGGCGGCCCTGGCCTTGAGCGCCAGCCACAGTTCCATGCGGTCGTCACCGTCGTTGAGACGCCGTCCGGTCAACGCCGCTATTCGGTCGATCCTGTTGCGGACGGTGTTGCGGTGCAGTGAAAGTCGGTGCGCGGCGGGATCCCAGGCGCCGTTGGCCCGCAGCCACTGATCCAGCGTCCGGAGCAGTTCCAACCGCTCGCGAGGATCGAGGTGGTCGAGCGGGGCGAGCACGGCGTCGGCGAACCCGCGCACCACCTGCGGAGTGCCAAGGGACAGCAGCAGCGACACCGTCTCCCCCTCGCTCGCGGTGACGATCCGGCCGAGGTGCTCGCTGATCGGGAGCAGTGAATGGGCCTGCATCGCCGAGACCGCCAACGACTCCGGTGACGTGGCGGCGCCGATGCCCGTCGGCAGGCCGGTTGCATGCGTCCCGAGGACGTCCATCAACGCGGTCGCATCGGAATGCGCGATTTCCACCAGCCCGCCGTTCACCCGCACCAGCGCTCCATCCAGACCGAGGTGGAGTCGAAACGCGAGCGAGTCCACGTCCTCCGACGCGATCACGGCCACCTGGTAAAGCTCCCCCGTCAACCCGACGCTGGCCGCAAGATGTTGTGCGCGATCGCGTTTGATGCCGGGTCGCAGCAACTGGGCGAACACCTGGGCGCGGCGGCGCCGCTCGGGCTGATCGGACAGGTTGCGCCGCTCGATGTCCAGGGCGATCAGGGAGACCAGCACCGTCGACGAGGCACGAGACGTCACGTTCATGTCGGCCCCCAGCACGACGTACGCGAGCGGCATCTCGGCTCCGACGGTGTGCACCTCGAAGTCGCCGACCATCGACCAGCCGCCGCCCGCCGCGCGCGGATGGAACGGGATCTGGCAGGCCCGTTCGACGACCGCGGCGTCGGTGCCCGCCGTCGCCGCCATCAGCCGACCGCCGCTGTCGCACACCACGCACGGGGTGTCGCTGTTCTCCGACCACGCCGACAGGAGGGCCTGCAGCGGTGCGGCACTCGTCGCGACGGCGGTGAGTCGGCGATTGATCTCCATCGCGGTCTGCAGGTCGCGGCGTTCCTGCCAGGCGATCGTCTCGAAGACCCACTTGGTGACGGCGATGAACGGTGTCTCGTCGGGCACCACCAGCAGCGGCACACCGACCTCCTGCGCCGCCTCACGCAGGGCGACGGGGCAGTGTTGGTACGGCAACCCGTGGCCGAGGCCGAGCGCGACCCCCGCGACGCCCGCTGCCGCGCACTCGGACAGATAGGCACGGCATTCGGCAGGCTTCATCGGCAGCAGCAGCCCCACCGTCATGAGGAGTTCGCCGCCGCGCAGCCAGTCCCTCGGCGACGTCAGCTCGGAGACATGGGCGGAGGTGACCTCTCGGTCCAAACCAGCGGCACCGGCCACGACCTGCAGGTTCAGGGACTCGTCGGCAACGACGTCGCCGACGGTGATCATCGCTCACCCGCATGGATGTACATTTCGCCCAATCTTAATGGACACTTTGAACAATTCGGACATAGTGCCTGATGGGCTCATGGCGCATGGTGATACGCAACACACCCCTGCCGTAGGAGCACTCCATGTCATCCACCATCCCCGAGACCGCGGAAGCCCGCGGCTCGATGATCGAGACCAGGTCCATCGACTACGTTCCCGACGGTGAGCGGCACGGCAAGGTGTCGCACCAGGGTCCGTTCTGGTTCGTCGGCAACTTCCAGCCCTTCACCCTCGCCCTCGGCTTCGTCGGCCCGAGCCTCGGCCTGTCGCTGGGGTGGACGATCGTCGCGGGCATCGCCGGCATCGCGTTCGGCACGTTGTTCATGGCGTTTCACGCCACCCAGGGGCCGGTGCTGGGACTCCCCCAGATGATTCAGTCCAGGGCGCAGTTCGGCTACCGCGGCGTGCTGCTGCCGCTCGTCGGCACGCTCTTCACCTTCGTCGGCTTCAACGTCGTCGACGTCGTCATCATCAAATCCGGCCTGCAATCGATCTTCGGCTGGAATCCCGTGGTGGTAGCGGTCGTCATCACGGTCATCGCCGCGCTCGTCGCGATCTTCGGACACGACCTGCTGCACAAGAGTTTCCGCGTGCTGTTCTGGATATCCCTGCCGCTCTGGATCGTCCTGACCTGTGGTGTGCTGTTCGGCGGCGTGACCGGAACGGCGTCCACGCCCGGCGGTTTCACGTTCGTCGCATTCCTGGTGCAGTTCAGCGTCGCAGCCTCCTACAACATCACCTACGCGCCGTACGTCTCCGACTACAGCCGCTACCTGCCACGCGACACCAAGCCGTCCGCCATCATCGCGTCGGTGTTCCTCGGCGCCTCCGCGTCACCCGCCTGGCTGATCCCGCTCGGCGCCTGGATGGCCACCTACCTCGGCGCCAGCGATGCCCTGGCAGGCATCAATCAGACTGGCAACGCCATCTTCTCGTACCTGGGCAGCGTGCTCGCGGTCGTGTCGACACTGGTGCTCGTCGCGACGATGGGCCTCAACGCCTACAGCGGCATGCTCACCGTCGTCACGGGCCTCGATTCACTGAAGTCGGTCAAGCCGACGCGCAACCTGCGCGTGGTGACCATCGTGGTGTTGGCGGTCGCTTGGCTGGTGATGAGCCTGCTGCTGTCGAATGCGACCACGGCGCTCAACACCACGCTGCTCATCATGCTGTACCTGCTGGCGCCCTGGACCGCGGTGAACCTGACCGACTACTTCTTCGTCCGGCGCGGTCATTACGCCATCGCAGATCTGTTCACCCCCAACGGAATCTACGGTGCGTGGTCGTGGCGCGGGCTGACCGCCTTCCTGGTCGGCGTCGCCGCCGAAATCCCCTTCGTCGACCTGCCCTTCTTCGTCGGGCCCGCCGCCAAGGCGCTCGGTGAGGTCGACATCGCGTTCATGGTCGGCCTGCTGGTGTCCGGCCTGGTGTACATCGCGGTCACCAGGTCGTTGGACGTGTCAGCTGAGCTCGCGTTCATCGGCTCCGACCCCGCGGTCGCCGATCCCGGCAGCACGAAGGACATCGCCGCGACCGTCACGAAGGAGGAGAACCGATGAGCGACCGCAACATCATCGGGCCACCGGACGCCAGTCGCGTCCCGCGCTACACCGACCCCGCCACGTTCGCACGGCTCCCCCGCATCGATCAGGTCACGGCCGCCGACGTCTCCATCGTGGGCATCCCCTTCGATAGCGGGGTGTCCTACCGGCCAGGCGCCCGCTTCGGACCGGGCCACGTGCGTGCGGCGTCGAAGTTGTTGCGGCCCTACAACCCTGCGATGGATGTGTCGCCGTTCTCCTCACAGCAGGTCGCCGACTGCGGGGACATCGCGGTCAACCCGTTCAACATCGAGGATGCGATCAATACCATCGACTCGTCGATCACCGACCTTCGCAAGGACGGCTCGACCGTTCTCACCATCGGGGGTGACCACACCATCGCCCTGCCCATCCTGCGGTCGCTGGCCCGCGACCACGGCCCGATCGGCGTGCTGCACTTCGATGCCCACCTCGACACCTGGGACACGTACTTCGGCGCACCGTACACGCACGGCACACCGTTCCGGCGGGCCAGCGAGGAGGGCCTGATCGACATGGAGCGCTCGCAGCACATCGGCATCCGCGGCCCGCTGTACAGCAAGCAGGACCTCGAGGACGACGCCGTCCTCGGGTTCCAGGTGATCCGTTCCGACGACTACCAATTCGACGGTGTGAAGAGCATCGTCGACCGGATGCGGACTCGGCTGGACGGCGGGCCCGTGTACGTCTCCGTGGACATCGACGTGCTCGACCCCGCCCACGCCCCCGGCACCGGGACGCCCGAGGCTGGTGGCATGACGTCGCGCGAGCTGCTGAACACCCTGCGGGGACTCGTCGGGCTGAACGTGGTGGGCGCCGACATCGTCGAGGTGTCGCCCGCCTACGACCACGCCGAGATCACCGGCATCGCCGCGGCGCACGTCGGCTACGAGCTGCTGTCGGTACTGGCGGCCAATCACTGACCGTCGGCCACACATCGAGATAGCGCTGGCAGTCGATTTCTGCGGGAGATTCGACTGCCAGCGCTATCTCGACGCCTTGGTCGGTGGGTCGAGCCTTGCCAACTCACCTTCTGCAACGTGTAGCTCAGCTGCCGCCGCGGCCAATCGATCGGCCGCCTCCTTGGCGGCTCGCTCGGCCGCCGTCGCCTCTTCGTCGGCGGTCTCGACCTCCCGCTCGGCGGCGCTCAGCGTCTCGAGGAGCTTCTCATAGCGCCTGCGCGCGGTCGCGAGCTTGGCCGTACGTTCGGACAGCAGGTCATCCGCGTCATGAAGTGCGTGTTCCGCATCGTCGACGTCAGCCCGCGCCAAGGCGACGCGTTCCGTCGCAGCAGCCACCTCGCTCTCGACCGACTCGCGATCGTCGGACGATTCGGACTCCGGCACCTTCGGAGCTTTTGGAGCCTTCGGCTTGCGCGCCGCACCCACCGCGGTGACCGACCCGAAATCACCGAAGCCCGACCACCTTTCAGCCTTCTCCAGCCGACCGAGACGCGCTGCGACGTCGGGATCGGCAATGGCCGCCTGCAGCGTGCCCACCACATCGTCGCGCAGCGCCGCCGACGGCTGGGACACGTCGGCGGCCTTGAGTCCAGCCAGCACCAGCTGGTCGACGAGTTTGCGTTGCTCGGAGGACAATTCACGGATGCGAGCGCCGTCCATGGACGCGTGCGCCGCGCGTAGCCGCTCACTGAGGTCGCCAAGCCTGGCCCGTGCGGTGTCGTCGGCCCGCACCAGTGCATTCACCACCCACGCCGCCGCCGTCGGCCTTCGCGCCGCGGCGACGAGCTTGGCCGGCTCGGCGTCGCCACGCTTCTTCGCCGCCGCCACCAGTTCCTTGCGTCGTGCGGTGAACTCCTCCGGAGCGACGCCGTAGAGCTCGTCGAGATCCTCCTCCACACTCACAGCGGCGACGCTCCGCGCAGGTGCTCGAAGATCAGCGAGGTCTGGGTACCCGCCACGTCGGCGTCGGCGTTGAGGTTCTCCACCACGAACGAGCGAAGGTCGTCGGTGTCGCGCGCCGCGACGTGGAGGATGAAGTCGTCGGCGCCCGCGAGGAAGTAGACGTCCATCACCTGCGGGCGCTTGCGGATGTGCTCGATGAACGTGCCGATCTTGCCGCGCGCATTCGACTGCAGGCTGACCGAGATCATCGCCTGCATCGCAAGACCGATCGAGGCGGGATCGATGTCGGCGTAGAAACCACGGATCACGCCGATGTCCTGGAGTCGGCGCACCCGCCCGTGACAGGTCGACGGCGCAATCCCGACCAGCTCCGCGAGCGCACTGTTGGACATCCGGGCATCGCCGTGCAGCGCGGTCAGAATGCGCCGGTCGGTGTCGTCGAGGTCAGCGGGTCGAACATTCTTCGGCGACGCCGGGCTGGGCACGACCGACTTCGAAGATCGTTCTGACATTGGTCGATCTTATCGAATCTCCATCGATGGTGTTGTACTTCACCTGAATCTTCTTCACAATTTAGCTACCAGAACACGACTTTAGGAGCGGTCATGCGTGTCGGAGTCCCGACCGAGATCAAGAACAACGAGTACCGGGTGGCCATCACCCCGGCCGGTGTCGCGGAGCTGACCCGACGTGGTCACGAGGTGCTCATCCAGGCCGGCGCCGGCGACGGCTCGGCGATCGCCGACCGCGATTTCAAGGCCGCGGGCGCCCAGATCGTCGACACCGCGGACGAGGTCTGGGCCGAGGCCGAACTGCTGCTCAAGGTCAAGGAGCCCATCGAGTCCGAGTACGGCCGGATGCGCAAGGGCCAGACGCTGTTCACCTACCTTCACCTGGCGGCGTCCAGGCCGTGCACCGACGCACTGATGGCGTCGGGCACCACGTCCATCGCGTATGAGACGGTCCAGACCGCCGATGGTGCGCTGCCCCTGCTCGCCCCGATGAGCGAGGTTGCGGGCCGACTCGCCGCGCAGGTGGGCGCGTACCACCTGATGCGCACCCACGGCGGCCGCGGCGTCCTGATGGGCGGCGTGCCCGGCGTGGCACCGGCCAACGTCGTGGTCATCGGCGGTGGCATGGCAGGCGACAACGCCGCCGCCGTCGCCAAGGGGATGGGCGCTCGCGTCACCGTCTTCGACCTGAACGTCAACACGCTGCGCAAGATCGACGCCGAGTACGGCGGCAGCATCGAGACGCGCTACTCGTCGAGCCTCGAGCTCGAAGAGGCAGTCAAGCAGGCCGACCTGGTGATCGGTGCGGTGCTGGTGCCCGGTGCCAAGGCCCCCAAGCTCGTCACCAACGCGACCGTCGCGGGCATGAAGTCGGGCGCGGTCCTGGTGGACATCGCCATCGACCAGGGTGGCTGCTTCGAGGACTCGCATCCGACGACGCACGACGACCCGACGTTCGCCGTGCACGACACCGTCTTCTACTGCGTGGCCAACATGCCCGGCGCGGTGCCGCGCACGTCGACCTTCGCGCTGACGAACGCGACCATGCCGTACGTGCTCAAGCTGGCCGACAAGGGCTGGCAGGCGGCGTGCGCCTCGGATGCCGCACTGGCCAAGGGTCTTTCGACACACGAGGGCGCACTGGTGTCCGAGCAGGTTGCCTCCGATCTCGGCCTGCCCTTCACCGACCCGGCGGCACTGCTCGCCTGACAGACCTGTTTCACCCATCGCCCGGCTGACCCTGCGTCGGCCGGGCGATGTGCATTTGGGTCTTGAGCCGGACCGCGCGCCCCTGAACAATCGTCACGAGGCCTCGAGACGGGAGACGCGGTGGGGACTCTGGTTTCACTGAACGTCGGGATGCCCAAGGACGTGCAGTGGCGTGGCAGCACGGTGCACACCGGCATCTACAAGACCCCTGTCGACGGGCCGCGAATGGTGCGACGGCTCAACGTCGACGGCGACGGCCAAGGTGATCTCGGCGGCCACGGCGGCGAACAGCGCGCCGTGATGGTCTACCAGGTCGAGTCCTACGACTACTGGAAGTCCCAACTCGGGCGGGAGGACCTGCAGCCCGGCCAGTTCGGGGAGAACTTCACCATCTCGGGACTCAGCGACGACGACGTCTGCATCGGCGACCGATACCGCATCGGCGACGCCGAGTTCGAGGTCACGCAGCCGCGGGTCACCTGCTTTCGGGTCGGCATGCGTCTCGACGAGCCGGACATGCCGAGTCTGCTCGTCTCACATCACCGTCCGGGTTTCTACTTCAGGGTCATCACCGAGGGCTACGTCCGCGCGGGCGACGCGATCGAACGGACCCGACGCGGCAGACACGAACTCAGCGTCGCCGACGTGGACGCCCTCCTCTACCTGCCCAACCGGAACACGGAGCAGCTGCGCATGGTCGTCGACGTTCCCGCGCTCAGTCCTGGCTGGCAGCAATCCTTTCGAGACATGCTGGCCGACGACGCGCAGGCGGTGGCACCACCGATCGGGGTGGAGCCGGGGTGGCATGGCTTCCGCCGGCTGCGCGTCTCCGGGACCACGGCCGAGAGCGCCGACGTTCTGTCCATCCACCTGGACGCCGACGACGACACGACGCTGCCGACACCGCTTCCCGGGCAGTACCTCGTGATCAAGGTCCTCGGCGCCGGCGATCCGCCACCGGTGCGGAACTACTCGCTGTCCGCGGATCCCGCTTCACCCGGATACCGCATCAGCGTCAAGCGCGAGGAGCACGGCCAGGTCAGTTCGTGGCTGCACGCCCACGCACGGGAGGGCTCCGTCCTCGACGTCGCCGCGCCGCGCGGAGACTTCTACCTCGGCGACGCCGCCACGCCGGTCGCGCTGATCTCCGCAGGGGTTGGCATCACACCCGTACTAGCCATGCTGCACGCGCTCGTGGACGCCAAGAGCCGACGCGACGTCTACTGGCTCCACACCACCCGCAACGCCGACACGCATGCCTTCGCGGCCGAGGTCGACGGGCTCCTTGCGCAGTTGCCCAACGCCCATCCACACGTCGTGTACACCGCAGGCGAGCCCACCCGCGCTGACGTCACCCGCGGTCGCCTCAGTTCCCAGGCGATCGCCGCCCTGCAGCTGCCCGGTGACACCGACGCGTATCTGTGTGGGCCCCAAGGCTTCATGGCCGCGATGCGCGAGGCGCTCACCGCAGCGGGGATCGCATCCGAGAGCATTCACTCCGAGTTGTTCGGCACGCTGCCGTCCATCAACCCCGGCATCGTGGCGGTCCCGCATCCCCCGCCCCATCAGCCCGCCGGCCCGCCAGGCACGGGACCGCGAATCACGTTCACCCGCAGCGGAATCGCCGCGGCCTGGTCGCCTGACTACCACAGCCTGCTCGAGATGGCCGAGGCCTGCGACGTGCCAACCCGGTACTCGTGCCGCAGCGGCGTCTGCCACACCTGCGTGACCGACGTGCTCGACGGCACCACCGTGTACCAGCCGCCCCCTCTCGAGGAGCCCCCTGCGGGATCGATCCTCGTCTGCATCGCCCAGCCCGATGGCAATCTGGTCCTGGACCTGTAGCACCCCCCGGCGCCGAACGTGGATTACCCCCACGCCAAATCGCCGAAGGCGTGGGGGTAATCCACGTTCGACGATCAGTGCGCGGCGGACAGGTGCGGCAGTACCAGTGACGGGTTCGTCAGACTGCGATATCCCGAAGTGCTTGCGGCAGTGACTTCTTCGATCGGTGCGGGCCGAGGACCGCGGCACCGTAGGGTCGATTCAACAGCTGCTTGGCCACCGCGTTCACCTCGTCGAGCGTGACGGCATCGATGAGTGCCAACGTTTCGTCGATGCTCCGGTGCTCTCCGAAGTTGAGCTCGCTGCGACCGATTCGGTGCATCCGCGAACCCGAGTCCTCCAGACCCAGGACCAGTCCACCTCGCAACGAGCCCTTGGCGATTCGCCACTCGGCTTCGGTGATCCCGTCGCGGGCGACCTCGGCCAGCACGTCGGTCGAGACCCGGGTGACCTCGTCGAACCGCTCCGGTAGGCAAGCCGCGTACACGGACAGTGCGCCGGAATCGGAGAACGTGTCGATGGTGGAGTACACCGAGTACGCCAACCCACGCGTCTCCCGAATCTGTTGGAACAGCCGAGAACTCAGTCCACCACCGAGGGCACCATTGAGCACCGACAGTGCCCAGCGATGCTTCCAGTGCCTGCCCGGCGTCCGCACCCCGAGGAACATGTGGGTCTGCTCACCGTCACGGTTGACCACCCGCAGGCTGGGCTGACCGGGAACCCGACCGGTGCCCTTGCGCGGCGCGACGGGTTCAAGACCCTCGATGAGGCGCGGCCCGAAGTGTTCCTTGACCAACGCGACGACGTCGTCGTGGTCGACGTTGCCCGCCACTGCGACGACCATGCGTTCAGGGGTGTATCGGCGCACGTGGAACGAATGCAGTTGCGTGCGAGTCATCGTGGAGATCGACTCGATGCTTCCGATCACGGGACGGCCCACCGGATGGTCGCCGAACATCGCCGAGAGGAACACGTCCCCGAGGGTGTCCTCGGGGTCGTCGTCGCGCATGGCGATCTCCTCCAGCACGACGTCGCGCTCGACCTCGACGTCATCGACGGCGCACCTGCCCCTGAGCACGACGTCGGCCACCAGATCGACGGCCAGCTCGAGATCGGCGTCGAGCACGTGCGCGTAGTAGCAGGTGTGTTCGCGGGCGGTGAACGCGTTCAGTTCACCGCCCACGGCGTCGACCGCCTGAGCGATCTGCACCGCCGAACGGGTCGGGGTCGACTTGAACAGCAGATGCTCGAGGAAGTGGGCGGCGCCGGCCACGCTTTGACCTTCGTCGCGTGAACCGACGCCCACCCACACTCCCACCGATGCCGAACGCACCGACGGAACGAACTCCGTGACGACGCGAAGGCCGCCGGGCAGCGTGCTGCGTCGAACGAACTTAGCTGCTGGTGCAGACGTGAGGAGCGATGACTTAGACGGTCGCGGCATCGGCGGGTGCAGCACCCGAATCCGTCGGGGTCTCGGCGGAGGCTTCGGCGGCGTCACCTTCTTCGGCCACGAGCACCAGCGAGATCTTGCCGCGGTTGTCGATGTCGGCGATCTCGACGCGCAACTTGTCGCCGACCTTCACCACGTCCTCGACCTTGGCGATCCGCTTGCCGCGACCCAGCTTGCTGATGTGCACCAGGCCGTCACGACCCGGAAGCAGCGACACGAACGCGCCGAAATCGGTGGTCTTGACCACGGTTCCGAGGAACCGCTCACCGATCTTGGGCAGCTGCGGGTTGGCGATCGCGTTGATCTTGTCGATCGCAGCCTGTGCCGCTTCGCCATTGCTGGCACCGACGAACACCGTGCCGTCGTCCTCGATGGAGATCGACGCGCCGGTCTCCTCGGTGATCGAGTTGATCATCTTGCCCTTGGGCCCGATGACCTCACCGATCTTGTCGATCGGCACCTTGATCGTGGTGATCCGCGGTGCGTACGGGCTCATCTCGTCGGGCTCGTCGATGGCCTCGGCCATGACATCGAGGATCGTGATGCGAGCATCCTTGGCCTGAGCCAACGCCCCGGCCAGCACCTGCGACGGAATGCCGTCGAGCTTGGTGTCCAACTGCAGGGCCGTGACGAAGTCCTTGGTGCCCGCGCACTTGAAGTCCATGTCGCCGAAGGCATCCTCGGCACCGAGGATGTCGGTCAGCGTCACGAAGCGACGCTCGGTGCCACCGCCCTCGACCTCGACGTCGTCGGACACCAGGCCCATCGCGATACCAGCAACCGGAGCCTTCAGCGGCACACCGGCATTCAGCAGCGACAGCGTGGACGCACACACCGAGCCCATCGACGTCGAGCCGTTCGAGCTCAACGCCTCCGACACCTGACGGATGGCGTACGGGAACTCCTCGACACTCGGCAGCACCGGCACCAGGGCGCGCTCGGCGAGTGCGCCGTGGCCGATCTCGCGACGCTTGGGCGAACCGACGCGGCCGGTCTCACCGGTCGAGTACGGCGGGAAGTTGTAGTGGTGCATGTAGCGCTTGGACGTCTCCGGTCCCAGCGAGTCGATCTGCTGGGCCATCTTGACCATGTCGAGGGTGGTGACGCCCATGATCTGGGTCTCGCCACGCTCGAAGAGGGCGCTGCCGTGTGCCCGAGGGATCACGGCGACCTCGGCGGACAGCGCACGGATGTCCGTGATGCCGCGGCCGTCGATGCGGAAGTGGTCCGTGAGGATCCGCTGGCGGACCAGCTTCTTGGTCAGCGCGCGGAACGCCGCGCCGATCTCCTTCTCACGACCCGCGTACGTGTCGGCGAGGCGGTCGAGGACCTCGACCTTGATCTGGTCGGTGCGGGCGTCGCGCTCTTCCTTGCTCGCGATGGTGAGCGCCTTGGAGAGCTCGTCGGTGGCCACCGAGGACACCGCGTAGAACACGTCGTCCTGGTAATCGGGGAAGACCGGGTAGTCGGCGACCGGCTTGGCAGCGGCGTCGGCCAGTTCCTGCTGGGCGTCGCACAGTGCGGCGATGAATGGCTTGGCGGCCTCGAGGCCCTCGGCCACGACGGCCTCGGTGGGCGCGCCGGCGCCGCCGGCGATCAGCTCGATCACGCGATCGGTGGCCTCGGCCTCGACCATCATGATGGCGACGTCGTCAGCGGTCTTGCGACCGGCGACGACCATGTCGAAGACGGCGTTCTCGAGCTGCTCGACGGTGGGGAAGGCAACCCACTGCCCGTCGATCAAGGCCACGCGAACACCGCCGACGGGACCGGAGAACGGGATGCCGGAGATCTGGGTGGACGCCGATGCGGCGTTGATGGCCAGCACGTCGTACAGATCCTTGGGATCCAGGCTCAGGATGGTGACGACGACCTGGATCTCGTTGCGCAGACCCGAGATGAAGGTCGGGCGCAGCGGCCGGTCGATCAGGCGGCAGGTCAAGATCGCGTCGGTGGAGGGACGGCCCTCGCGACGGAAGAACGAGCCGGGGATGCGTCCCACGGCGTACATCCGCTCTTCGACGTCGATCGTCAACGGGAAGAAGTCGAAGTGGTCCTTCGGCGTCTTGCTGGCCGTGGTGGCCGACAGGAGCATGGTCTCGTCGTCGAGGTAGGCGACGACGGCGCCGGCGGCCTGCTTGGCCAGCCGACCGGTCTCGAAGCGGATGGTGCGGGTGCCGAAGCTCCCGTTGTCGATGACGGCGGTCGATTCGAAAACGCCATCTTCTAATTCAGTTGCAGACATACGTGTGTCAGGCCTCTTTGGTTCTCGTGTTCAGCTGTTTTGCTGACCTTTTTCGCGAGTCACGCGCAGATACCCGGAAATCCCGACGGCCGTCGATCGAAGCGGCCGGATCGACCCCATGGACGGGGGTCCGGCAGCCACTACCGAAGACCGCCCATGTGTAGACGGGTCCTGAGGTGACGCACTGGAACGGTGCGCGCGGATATGCGCGAACCGCACCGCATGTTCGAGCCCAACAGGACTCAAAACACGTTCATGTTACACCGCGGCAATCAGCCAACTCGCCGCGAGGGCTGCTACGACACGTCCTCGACGCACACCGTGAACTGGCGTTCGTCGTAGGCGTAGCCGAGTCCGGTGGCGCACTGGTCGACGTTGGCGACCCTCTGCATGATCTGGGTGGCGCGCTGACGATTGGGCGCGGACGCATCGTTGCAGTCGACGCGGATCGGGTCGCGGTCGTTGTGGGGGTCGATGCTCATGCAGCCACCGACCACCCAGTCGATGTCCATGCAGACGGTCGACCCGGAGCTGCTGAACGCACTGCGCATCGAGTAATAGGAGTCGACGTCCGTCGGACACTGGCCGGTCTCCGCGACGGTGCCGACGACCCTGAAGTCCGACTCCGCGCTACCGCACTGAACCTTGGTGGTCTCCAGGCGGTCCGGCGGGCCACCGACCTTGAGGCAATCCCCCACCTGCATGTCGGCGGCCGCCGCAGATGAGCACCCCATCAACGCCGTCGCGACGGCGAGCAGCGCGGGCGCCGCGACGGCGCCCGCGGTAAGGGGTCTCACCAGGGTCAGCGGCGCAAACCGAGGCGCTCGATCAACGAGCGGTAGCGCGCCACGTCGACCTGCGCGATGTACTTCAGCAGACGGCGGCGGCGACCCACGAGCAGCAGCAGTCCGCGCCGCGAGTGGTGGTCGTGCTTGTGCATCTTGAGGTGCTCGGTGAGATCGGAGATCCGCTTCGTCAACATCGCGATCTGCGCTTCCGGCGAACCGGTGTCGGTCTCGTGCAGGCCGTACTGGCCGAGGATCTCTTTTTTCTGCTCGGTGGTGAGCGACATGAAACAAACTCCATCCATGGGTTCGCGAATTACAACTGAGGCGCGGCCGCCGCGAACTGCAGCGCACGCTGGGTCGCCGGAGAGTCTAACAGCGGGTTGGCGCGCACACCGAATCGTTACCGGGCCGGGAGGCCCGACCAGATCACCGGGCCGGGAGGCCCAATCAGATTACTGCGCCGACAGGATCGTCCTGGCCCTGGCGGTGTCCGCCTCCATGGCCACGACGAGGTCGTCGACCGAGTCGAACTTCTCCTGACCGCGAATGCGGGCGACGAAGTCGACGGCGACGTGCTGACCGTAGAGGTCGGCCTGCGTGTCGAGGACGAACGCCTCGACGGTGCGGGTGCGACCCGAGAAGGTGGGGTTGGTGCCGACCGACACCGCTGCCTGATAGCGCTCGCCGGGGATGACGGTGCCCATGACGGGGCCGTGGCCGAGGACGGTGAACCATGCGGCGTAGACGCCGTCGGCGGGAATGGCGGAGTACATGGGCGGTGCGACGTTGGCGGTCGGGAAGCCCAGCCCCCTGCCGCGGCCGTCGCCGCGCACCACCACGCCCTCGACGCGGTGCGGTCTGCCCAACGCCTCGGCGGCGGCCACGACGTCACCGGCGTCGACGCAGGACCGGATGTAGGTCGACGAGAAGGTGACGGTCTCGTCGCGGTGGTGTTCAGACACCAGCGACATGCTCTCCACGGCGAATCCGAACCGTTCCCCGGCCTTGCGCAGCATGCTGACGTTGCCGCCGGCCTTCTTGCCGAAGGTGAAGTTCTCACCGACCACCACCTCGACGACGTGCAGCCGCTCGACGAGGAGTTCGTGGATGTACCGCTCGGGCGTCAGCTTCATGAAGTCCGAGGTGAACGGCATGACGAGGAAGACGTCGACGCCCATCTCCTCGACCAGTTCTGCACGCCGGGTCAGGGTGGTCAGCTGGGCGGGATGGCTGCCGGGAAAGACGACCTCCATCGGATGGGGGTCGAACGTCATCAGCACCGTCGGCACCCCGCGTGACCGACCCGCCTTGACGGCGTGGTTGATCAGTTCGGCGTGCCCGCGGTGGACTCCGTCGAACACACCGATGGTGACGACACATCTGCCCCAGTCGGTGGGGATCTCGTCTTGGCCCCGCCAGCGCTGCACGCGGTTAGCCTACGACGCGCCGGAGCCGACGACACCGCTAGATGCCCCGTTGCGCAGAGGATTGCCTAAACTTCGACGTTATGACGCCCGACGGCAGCACTCCCGACTTGTCGTCGGTTGCCCAGGACTACCTGAAGGTCATCTGGACCGCCCAGGAATGGTCGGTGGACAAGGTCAGCACGAAGATGCTGGCCGAACGCATCGGGGTGTCCGCCAGCACGGCGTCGGAGTCCATTCGCAAGCTCGCCGACCAGGGCCTCGTCGATCACGAGAAATACGGCGGCGTCTCGCTGACCGCCGAGGGTCGCACCGCGGCGCTCGCGATGGTGCGCCGCCACCGTCTGATGGAGACGTTCCTGGTGCGTGAGCTCGGCTACGGCTGGGACGAGGTGCACGACGAGGCCGAGATCCTCGAGCACGCCGTGTCCGACCGGATGCTGATGCGTATCGACGCCAAACTCGGATATCCCACCCGCGATCCGCACGGCGACCCCATCCCCGCTGCGGACGGCAGGGTGCCGACCCCGCCTGCCCGGCAGCTGTCCGTGTGCAAGAACGGGGATGCGGGCACGGTGGCGCGCATCTCCGATGCCGACCCCGAGATGCTCCGCTACTTCGACAGCGTCGGGATCAGCCTGGACTCCCGGCTGCGGGTACTGGCCCGCCGCGACTTCGCAGGCATGATCTCGGTGGCCGTGCAGGACCCGGCGAACGATGCCTCCGAGAGCACGGTCGACCTGGGAAACCCTGCGGCAGAAGCCATCTGGGTGGTCTAGCCGAGCAGTCGACCACCAGTCCCCTACCGGTGAAGGACTCGCGCCGGTCGGCACGTCGCGCTACAGCGTCGACGGCCGAATGACCACGACCGATCTGGTGCGCGGGCCATCGTCGGCAAGCAGCGCGATCACCCGACCGTCCGGCGCCGTCGCGGCGTGGACCCCGTCGATTCCGAACGACGCCAAGGACCTTCCGTTCGCGGCGGCATCCGCCTCCTCGTCGGTGATGTCGCGACGCGGAAATCCCAGCAGACACGCCTCGTCGAGGGAATGGCTCAGCCGTGGTTCGTCGGCCAACTCGTCGAGGGTGTGCGCCTCCCCCAACCCGTACCGCCCGACCCTGGTGCGTCGCAACGCCGTGAGGTGGCCACCGACGCCGAGGGCCGCTCCGACGTCACGGGCCAGCGCGCGGATGTACGTGCCCGACGAGCAGTCGACCTCGACGTCGACGTCGACGAAGCCGGCGGAGCGATCCACGGCCACGACGTCGAACCGTTCGATCCGCACCCTGCGGGCGGCCAGCTCGACGACCTTGCCCTCGCGCGCCAGCTTGTAGGCCCGCTGGCCGTCGACCTTGATGGCACTGACGGCGGACGGGATCTGGTCGATGTCGCCCCGCAGTCCGGAGACAGCCGCCTCGATGTCGGCATCCGCGACGTGTTCGGCCGAAACCGTCTGGAGCACTTCGCCTTCGGCGTCCTCGGTGGACGTGGTCTGCCCCAGCCGGATGGTGGCGGCATAGGACTTCTCCGTCGCCGTCAGCAACCCGAGGATCTTGGTGGCGCGTTCGATGCCGACGACGAGCACACCGGTGGCCATCGGATCCAGCGTCCCCGCATGCCCGACCTTGCGGGTGCCGAACAATCTGCGGCAGCGGCCCACCACGTCGTGGCTCGTCATTCCCGCTGCCTTGTCGACGATCACCAGTCCGGGCGGGGTCACAGCACGATCGCCGTCAGCACCAGGCCCTGGTCCACCGACCATCGACCCGACAGCGTGGTCAACGGTGGACCGAACTCGGCGGCCGGGTCGATCAGGATCCGGGATTCGAAGGTGCCCGCACTGCCGGATCCGTCGACCGCGAACGTGATGTGCGCGTCCTCGAAACCCAGCCACCGATGCGTCAACGGGAACCACGCCTTGTACGTCGCCTCCTTGGCGCAGAAAAGGATTCGGTCCCAGTGCGCGCCACCGGGCAGTGCCGCCAGCTGGTTGCGCTCCACGGGCAGGCTGATGGCGTCGAGCACACCGTTGGGCAACACGTCATGGGGTTCGGCGTCGATGCCGACCGAGCGGACGTCCGTCGCCCGCCCGACGACGGCGCCGCGGAAACCCGTGCAGTGCGTGAGGCTGCCGACCACTCCTTCGGGCCAGCACGGCTCACCCTTGTCGCCCTTGAGGATCGGTGCGGGCGGCAGGCCCAGTTCGCCGAGCGCCTCCCGCGCGCAGTACCGCACGGTGATGAACTCGTTGCGCCGCTTGGCGACCGAACGAGCGATCAGCGGCTCCTCCTCGGGCAGCGGCGCGAGATCGGCTGGATCGTCGTACAACTCGGCCGACGCGATCGGCGGGGGCACCACACCCGACAGGAGTCGGCCCGTCATCCTCGCCTGCTTCTGACCCGCTCCTGCATCTTCTCCGCGTTGGCCCGCATCTCCGACGTGATCTCGAAGTGTCCGCCGAATTCATTGAGGTATCCCGGCGGATACTTCGGGTCGGGCAGGATCTGGCGCATCCACCGATACGGCTTGCGGCGCCGCCACTCTCGCGGGTAGCCCACCGACACCTCCTCGAAGCGCACGCCGTCGTACCAGGTGGTGCGCGGAATGTGGAGGTGACCGTAGACCGAGCACAACGCGTTGTACCGGGTGTGCCAGTCCTTCGTGGCGGTCGTGCCACACCACATGGCGAACTCGGGGTAGAACATCGCCTCACAGGGTTCGCGCACCAGGGGGAAGTGATTGACCAGGATCGGCGGCGTCAGCCAGTCCAGATCCTCGAGCTTCTCGCGCGTCAGCTTGACGCGATCGCGGCACCAGGCGTCACGGGTGGCGTACGGCTCCGATGACAACAGGAATTCGTCGGTGCCGATCACGTTGCGCTCACGGGCGACCGCGAGGCCCTCGGCCTTGGTCCCGGTGCCCTCCGGCAGGAACGAGTAGTCGTACAGCAGGAACATCGGCACGATAGTGGCTGGGCCGCCCTCCTCGGTCCAGACCGGGAACGGGTGTTCGGGGGTAACGATCCCCATCTCGTCGCACATGTTGACGAGGTAGTCGTAGCGCGCCCGACCGAAGATCTGCATCGGATCCTTGGTGGTGGTCCACAGCTCGTGGTTGCCAGGCACCCAGATGACCTTGGCGAACCGTTTGCGCAGCAGGTCCAGCGACCAGCGAATCTCATCGGTGCGTTCGGCCACATCCCCGGCGACGATCAACCAGTCGTCGGGAGACGACGGATACAGCGACTCGGTGACGGGTTTGTTACCGGTATGACCGATGTGAAGGTCACTGATCGCCCAGAGGGTGGGATGGCGACGGTCCTGCAACTGCGGAGACACAACAGACCAGCCTACTTGCGCGCCGGCGCGGCGCTCGCCCGGCAACTAGAACGTGTTCTGCTTTTCGGGTCCGGGCGCCGGATCGGGACTTGTACACTCCCCGCAATGGACAACGAGCGCAAGAGGGGTGCCATGGTCGCCAGAATGCGCCTGCTGTCAGCGATGTGTGCCCTGCTCGCGGCCGTGGTGGTCGTGTGGCAGGCCAATCCCATCACCGCATCCGGCACCGGATCCGTCGAGCTGAGATCCACGTCCGCGCCCTTGACGGCCGTGTCCAGCAGCATCAAGTGGCCCGTCATCGCCACCACGGACCCGCGCCCGTTCGACCCGTGCGAGGACATCCCGGTCGACGTGATCAACGGCCTCGGGCTGGGCTTCACCCCGCCGGAGCATGAGGACGGCCTGCGGTGTCACTACGACGCAGGCAACTACCAGATGGCCGTCGAGGCGTTCGTCTGGCGAACCTACGAAGAGACGTTGCCCGCCGACGCCGTCGAGATGGACATCGACGGCCACCGTGCCGCGCAGTACTGGATCCTGAAGCCGTCGGACCGCAACAACCGGTTCTGGTTCAGTTGCATGATCGCGTTCGACACCAGCTACGGCGTGCTCCAGCAGTCCCTGTTCTACTCACCGACCTACAGCGCCGACGACGTGGACTGCATGCAGACCAACCTGCAGCGGGCGCAGCAGCTGGCGCCGTTCTACAAGTTCTGACGAATGGTCGCCCGCACGCTGTGCGTAACGTGCAGAGCGTGGCCACCCGAATGAGCGCCAAGCGCATCGCCTCCCACGCCCTCAGCCGAGTTCTGAACCTGTCCCCGCCGACGACGGACTTCACCGTGATCCGTGGGCTGCGGGTACCGATGCGCGACGGCGTCGACCTGATCGCCGACCACTACGCACCGCAGACCGCCGAGCCCGTCGGCACGCTGCTGGTCCGCTGCCCGTACGGCCGCTCCTTTCCCTTCTCGAGCCTGTTCGGCGCGGTCTACGCGGCGCGCGGCTACCACGTCGTGATCCAGAGCGTCCGTGGGACGTTCGGGTCCGGTGGCGAGTTCACCCCGATGATCCACGAGGTGCCCGACGGGGCGGACACGGTGGCCTGGCTGCGCGACCAGGCCTGGTTCACGGGATCCTTCGCGACGATCGGCCTCTCCTACCTCGGCTTCACGCAGTGGGCCCTGCTGATGGATCCGCCGCCGGAGATGGCCGCCGCGGTCATCATCGTCGGACCGCACGACTTCAGCGAGTCCGCCTGGGGCACAGGCGCGTTCACCATCAACGACTTCCTCGGGTGGAGCGACATGATGTCCCGTCAGGAAGACGGCAACCGCTTGGTCGGAGCACTGCAGCAGGGCCTGTCCCGCCGTCGCGTGGCGCGCACCGCCAACCAGGTGCCGATGGGTGCGTCGGGACGGACGCTGCTCGGTGCGGGTGCACCGTGGTGGGAGTCGTGGGTCGAGCATCCCGACCGTGACAATCCGTTCTGGGGACCACTGCGACTGACCGATGCCCTCGATCGCGTCGACGTTCCCGTGCTGCTGTTCAGCGGGTGGCAGGACCTGTTCCTCGAGCAGACGCTCGCTCAGTTCCGGCATCTGCGCGGGCGCGACGTGACCACGGCCCTGACCGTCGGCCCGTGGACGCATACGCAGTTGATGACCAAGGGGGCGCCCAAGGTCATCCGGGAGTCGCTGTCGTGGCTGGACGCACACCTCGGGGGCAGGCCCGCGGAACCCCGCAGCCAGGTCCGGGCCTACGTCAACAACGGCCACTGGCTCGATCTGCCGAACTGGCCCCCGGCGATGGCCGAGCACGTGCTCTATCTTCAACCGGCGCACCGACTTTCGGAGACGCCGCCAGAGGCGTCGGCAGCGCCCTCGACGTTCACATTCGACCCCGCCGACCCCACTCCCACCGTCGGCGGCCGACTCCTCTCGCCCGAGGGCGGCTACCGCGACGACACCCGACTCTCGGTGCGCCCCGACATCGCGGACTTCACCGGTGACCCCCTGACCGCCGACCTCTACGTCGTCGGCAACCCGGTGATCGAGTTGGCCCATTCGTGCGACAACCCGTACAACGACGTGTTCGTCAGGCTCAGCGAGGTCGACGCGAAGGGGCGATCGGTCAACGTCAGCGAGGGATTCGTCAGGCTCACCACCGATTCCGGCGTCGTCCGGCTCGAACTCGACGCCGTGGCACACCGATTCCCGGCCGGATCCCGGATCCGGATCATGATCGCGGGCGGATCGCACCCTCGCTTCGTCCGCAACCTGGGCACCGACGAGCCACCGATCTCGGGGACGACGATGGCACCCGCCCTCCACACCGTGCACCACGGCGACGGCGGACTGTCGCGGGTGGTCCTACCCGCGGGTCCGCAACCGCCGTCAGCCGACTGACGCCGTGACCCTCGCCGCGACGGCGGCCAGCGTGGCGTCGTCGTGCACGGGTTCCGACCAGTCCGGCGCCACCGGCAGGTCGACCCAGCTCCGGCAGCCCGCGTAGGCGGGATCCCGCGGCAGCCGCAGCGGTTCGGCCAGCGGGCGGGCCTGCACCACCAGCACCGTCAGCCGGTGCTTGGGTCGGAAGTCCAGCCGGTCGGCGCGCACCGACTCCGCCGTCCAGATGTGGGTGTCGAGCAACTCGTCGAGCCCCTCGGGTCGGTTGACCGCCACGGCGGCAACCACTTTCGCGCCCGCCCTCACCACGATGCGGTCCTCGGTGCTGTCGGATGCCGCGGCGTCGAGCAGATCACGATGCTCGGGGCGCACGCGGTCGGCGTGTTCGTGGGCGACGGTGGGGAAGAACACGAATTCGCCCGCGGTGAGATCGAACCGCTTCTCGTGGATGCCACCCTTGCGCAGCAGGACGGTCTGGCGACCGTCGAGCATCGCGTGCACCGCGGCGCTCCACTCCTTGAGCGCGGGTGCGTTCACTTGGCTGCGAGCCTGGCCCGGACCTCGGGGCGACGCAGCGGAGGAACGGTCTTCGGCGGCTGTCGACGCGGTGGTAGCGCGCCAAGCAATCGGGTCGTGGTCGCCGTCACCTCGGCGACCGCCGCCTCGAACGCATCGGAGTTGGCGGCGGTCGGGCGGGTGATGCCGCTGACCTTGCGGACGTACTGACGCGACGCCGCCTCTATCTCCTCGGCCGTCGCCGATGGTTCGAGACCGCGCAACTCGGTGATGTTCCGGCACATGCCTTCAACCATAGGTCGCCCGGTCGATACGGTGATGGGATGCCGAGCACCGAAGCCGACGTCCTGCTGATCGACACCACCGAACGCGTCCGCACGCTGACGCTGAACCGGCCGCAGGCCCGCAACGCCCTGTCGACCGAGCTGCGCACCAGGTTCTACGCGGCACTGCGCGACGCGGAGGCCGACGACGACGTGGACGTCGTCATCCTCACCGGCGCCGACCCCGTCTTCTGTGCGGGCCTCGACCTCAAGGAACTCGGGGACACCACCGAACTCCCCGACATCTCACCCAAGTGGCCTGCGATGAACAAGCCGGTGATCGGTGCGATCAACGGAGCCGCCGTCACGGGCGGTCTCGAGCTCGCGCTGTACTGCGACATCCTGATCGCCTCGGAGAACGCGCGTTTCGCCGACACCCACGCCCGGGTGGGGCTGCTGCCGACGTGGGGGCTGAGCGTGCGGCTGCCGCAGAAGGTCGGCGTCGGGCTGGCCAGGCGGATGAGTCTGACCGGTGACTATCTGTCCGCCGACGATGCTCTGCGCGCCGGGTTGGTGACCGAGGTCGTCGCCCACGACGACCTGCTGCCCGCGGCCCGCAAGGTCGCCGCATCGATCGTCGGCAACAACCAGAAGGCCGTACGGGCGCTGCTGGGCTCCTATCACCGCATCGACGAACAGCAGACCAACGCCGGCCTGTGGATCGAGGCCACGTCGGCCAAGCAGTGGATGGCGGTCGCGACGGGTGACGACATCGCCGCCAGCCGATCCGCGGTGTTCGAGCGCGGCCGCGCCCAGGTCCGCTGACCCTCCCCCCTCCGCCTGCCACGAGCGTGCGTGTCCGAGGGCGACGCGCCGTGAAAAATCCGGAGTTCGCGCACGCTCGTGCCCGCTGAAAGCAACGTCACCATAGCCGTGGCGCCGGGCGTAGGCTGCCGCCGTGAACGAGGCACACCAGAAGTGTGGCAGCGACGAGTGGCGCGAGGCCATCCGCGAAGTCATCCTGCCGTGGGCACTCGGCGAAACCGATCTCGGTGACGACGTGCTGGAGGTCGGCCCCGGCTACGGCGCCACCACCGACGTGCTCAGCCAGAAGGTGTCACGGCTGACGTCGGTCGAGATCGACGAAGAACTCGCCGAGATGCTCCGCGACCGCTTCGCCGACGTGCCGTCGGTCGAGATCGTCAACGGTGACGCGACCGCGCTGACATACGACGACGGAAGGTTCACGGGCGCAGCCAGTTTCACGATGCTGCACCACGTGCCGACGATCGAGCTGCAGGATCGCTTGTTCGGCGAGGTCGCCAGGGTCCTGCGCCCCGGCGCGCCGCTGGTGGCCAGCGACAGCCTTGCCAGCGACGAGCTCGCCGCCCACCACGAGGACGACACGTACAACCCCGTCGACCCCGCTTCTCTGCCGGAGCGGCTGACGGCGGCGGGCTTCGAACGCATCGACGTGCGCACCAAACCCTACGGCTGGGCGGTCATCGCGTACCGGAGCTGACGCCAAGTCACGATCGGAAGGGCCTGCTCCTGTTCGGTGCCGTCGGCTGAGCGTGCGCAAAGTTCGATTTTCCCGCGGTGTGTCGCCCTCAGACACGCACGCTCGCGCAAAAGGAGGAGGAGGAGGAGGAGGAGGAGGCGGCGGAGGAGTTAGGTCGTGCCGGGGATGAGCCAGCGACCGGAGAAGGCGCGCCAGCCGACGAACACCAGCCGCAACAGCATGAACGTGGTGAGGCCCGCCCAGATCCCGACCAGCCCCCAGCCGAAGATCAGCGACAGCCAGATCAAGGGCAGGAAGCCGACGAGCGCGCTGGCCAGTGTCGCGTTGCGCATGAACTTCGCGTCCCCGGCCCCCAGCAGCACCCCGTCCACCGCGAACACGACGCCGGCAATGGGCAACTGCGCCACCAGGAACCACCACGGCACACCGATCACGTCCAGCACGGACCGGTCGGAGGTGAACAGCCGCGGAAACACCGACGCCCCTGCCGCGAAGATCGCGGCGAGCACGGCGGCCGCGACCGTCGAGAAGATCGTCACCCGCCATGCAACCGACTTGGCGTGCGCCAACTGCCCCGCCCCCAGCGCTGCGCCGACGAGTGACTGCGCAGCTATCGCCAGCGAATCCAGTACCAGGGCAAGAAAACTCCACAGCTGCAGCACCACCTGATGTGCGGCGACCGCCGCCGCACCGAACCGGGCCGCCACCGCCGCGGCAGAGACGAAGCACGCCTGGAAGGCCAGGGTGCGGACCACCAGATCGCGGCCCATCACCACCTGCGCCCGCAACACCGCGACATCCACCCGCAGCGAGACCTTCTCGGCCAGCAGCGCCCGACAGAACAACAGTCCGGCCAACCATTGCCCCACCAGGTTGGCCACCGCGGATCCGCTCAGTCCCAGGTGTGGCATCCCCAGCCAGCCGTACACCAACGTGGGGCACAGCACCGCCGACAGCGCGAACCCGGCGACCACGTAGCGCAGCGGTCGCGCGGTGTCCTGCACGCCGCGCATCCAGCCGTTGCCTGCCAGGGAGATCAGGATTGCAGGCGCACCGAATATCCCGATCCGCAGCCACGGCAGGGCCGTTTCGGCGATCTCGCCGCCGTCCGCGATCAACGCCAGGATCGGGACGGCCGCCGCCTGGACGATCACCACGACCAGAGTCCCGAGCGTCACGGCGAGCCACGTGGCCTGCACCCCTTCGCCGACGGCCGAGGCGCGGTCGCCTGCCCCGAAGAAACGCGCCGCCCGCGCGGTCGTGCCGTACGACAGGAACGTCAGCTGGGAGGACACCAGCGACAGGATCAGGCCGCCGATCGCCAGACCGGCCAGCGCCACCGCGCCGAGGCGCCCCACCACGGCCAGATCGAACAGCAGGTAGACGGGTTCGGCGGCCAGCACCCCCAGCGCGGGCAACGCCAAGCCGGCAATGCGGCGGCCGGTGGCCGGAACCGATTGTCCCCCAGCAGAACTCATGCGATCAGTGGGCCTGGGGCCCGCCGTCGGGCGGCTCACCCAAGTGCGGTCTCCAGCGCCTTCACGACGGCATCCGCCGATCCGGTCGCCGAGTATCCCGCCGCCAGCCGGTGCCCGCCGCCGCCGAACGTACTCGCGACGGCGGCCAGGTCGACCTCCGACTTGGCGCGCATCGACACGGTCCAGTGCTGCGGCTCGATCTCCTTGAACACCGCGGCGACCTCGGCCTCCGCCGTGGTGCGCACGATGTCGACGATGCTCTCCACTTCCTCGGGCCTGGCTTCACGCCATTCCTGATGTCCGACAACGGCATACACCAGACCTAGGCCACCCGCGGCGCCCGGCACCAGATGCGCGGACGACAGCACGCGCGACAGCATCGGCAGCCAGGAGAAGGGGTGGGTGTCCAGGAGCGTGCGGCTGATCGTGGCGTTGTCGACGCCGAGCTCCAGCAGCCGCGCGGCCAGTCGGTGCGCGCGCGCACTGGCCCAGCGGAACGATCCCGTGTCGGTGGTGAGACCGGCGTACAGACAGTGGGCGACGCGCAGGTCGATCGGCTTGCCCCACGCGTCGAGCAGTTCGGCGACGAGCATCGTCGTCGCGTCCGCGGAGGGATCGACGTAGTTGGCGGTGCCGAAGAGCTGGTTGGACGCGTGGTGATCGATCACCAGCACCTCGCGACCGGAGTCGGCCAGCGCTCGCAGCGCACCGAGCCGGTTGACGCTCGGGATGTCGACCGTCACCACCAGGTCACTGTCACTGCGCATGTCGTCGGGGTCGACCAGCAGATGTCCGCCAGGCAACGACTGCAGCGACTCCGGCAGCACCGACGGCGTGGCGAAGCCGACCTCGACGCGCTTGCCCGACCGTTCGAGAACGAGGGCAAGGGCCAGGCCGGCACCGATGGTGTCCGCATCCGGATAGACGTGGCACACCACGCTGACGGAATCCGCCGCGTCGAGTAGCTCTGCAGCTCCCCGACCGTCGACGCGTACCGATGACCGAGTTACCTCAGTGTTCGGGTCGATCGCGGTCATAGGTGTCCTCTGGGTCGCGCTCGTCGTCGGGCTCCCCACCGGATTCCTCCGCCCCCGTCACACGGTACGGGTCAGCGTCGCCTGCCGGGGTGGCACCCTGCCTAATCCGTGCCAGATCGGCGTCAGCCTGCCGGGCACGCGCCAGCAGATCCTCCATGTGGGCAGCCGTATCGGGCACCTTGTCGAGGACGAACGACAGCGTCGGGGTGAACCGCACGCCGGTGCCCGCACCTACCTTCGAGCGAAGGATTCCCTTGGCGCGTTCCAGCGCCGCGGCAGCACCCTCGTAGTCCGGCTCGTCCTGCAGCGTGTCACCGCGGACCGTGTAGAACACCGTGGCGTCGTGCAGGTCGCCCGTGACCTTCGTGTCCGTGACGGTCACGAAGGCCAGGGGCGGATCCTTGATCTCGAACTCGATCGCCGAGGCCACGATGGTGCCGATGCGCTTGGACAGCTTGCGGGCACGTCCAGCGTCAACCACGATTCTCCTCGCGCAAGTGTTCGTAGGCGCGCATTTTAGGTGCGCACCTTCTCCACCAGCTCATACGCCTCGATGACGTCGCCTTCCTTGATGTCGTTGTACGTCAAGGTCAGACCACACTCGTAACCGTCGCGCACCTCGGTGACATCGTCCTTCTCCCGCTTCAGCGACGAGATGGTGACCGTCTCGGCCACCACGACGTTGTCGCGGATGAGGCGCGCCTTGGCGTTGCGTCGGATGATGCCCGAGGTGACGAGGCAGCCGGCGATGTTGCCGACCTTGGATGACCGGAAGATCGCCCGGATCTCGGCGCGGCCGAGCTCCTTCTCCTCGTAGATCGGCTTGAGCATGCCCTTCAGCGCAGCCTGGATCTCGTCGATGGCCTGGTAGATCACCGAGTAGTACCGGATGTCGACGCCCTCGCGGTTGGCCAGCTCGGTAGCCTTGCCCTCCGCACGGACGTTGAACCCGATGATGATCGCGTTCGAGGCCGAGGCCAGGTTGACGTTGGTCTCGGTGACGCCACCGACACCGCGGTCGATGACACGCAGTTCGACCTCGTCGCCGATGTCGATCCCCAGCAGGGCTTCCTCCAGCGCCTCGACGGTGCCGGAGTTGTCGCCCTTCAGGATCAGGTTCAGCTGGCTGGTCTCCTTCAGCGCGGCATCGAGATCGTCGAGGCTGATGCGCTTGCGGGTCCGCGCGGCCAGGGCGTTGCGCTTGCGCGCGCTGCGCCGGTCGGCGATCTGGCGGGCGATCCGGTCCTCGTCGACGACGAGCAGGTTGTCACCTGCACCCGGCACCGACGTGAAGCCGATGACCTGGACCGGACGCGACGGGAGCGCCTCTTCGACGTCCTCGCCGTGCTCGTCGACCATGCGACGCACGCGGCCGTAGGCATCACCGGCGACGATCGAGTCGCCGACGCGCAGCGTGCCGCGCTGGATGAGCACGGTGGCCACCGGACCACGACCGCGGTCCAGGTGTGCCTCGATGGCGACGCCCTGAGCCTCCATGTCGGGGTTGGCCCGCAGATCCAGCGTGGCATCGGCCGTCAACAGCACCGCTTCCAGCAGGGCGTCGATGTTGGTGCCCTGCTTGGCGGAGATGTCGACGAACATGGTGTCGCCACCGAAGTCCTCGGCAACCAGGTTGTACTCGGTGAGCTGCGCCCGGATCTTCGCCGGGTCTGCGCCCTCCTTGTCGATCTTGTTGACCGCCACGACGATTGGCACGTCGGCCGCCTGCGCGTGGTTGATGGCCTCCACCGTCTGCGGCATGACGCCGTCGTCGGCGGCGACCACCAGGATCGCGATGTCGGTGGCCTTGGCACCACGGGCACGCATGGCGGTGAACGCCTCGTGGCCCGGGGTGTCGATGAAGGTGACGAGCCGCTCGTTGCCGTCCAGTTCGGTGAGGACCTGGTAGGCGCCGATGTGCTGCGTGATGCCGCCTGCCTCGCCCTCGCGGACGTTGGCCTGCCGGATGGTGTCCAACAGCCGGGTCTTGCCGTGGTCGACGTGACCCATGACGGTGACCACCGGGGGGCGGTACTCGAGATCGTCCTCGTCGCCCTCGTCCTCGCCGTAGGTGAGGTCGAACGACTCGAGCAGCTCGCGGTCCTCGTCCTCCGGGGACACCACCTGCACGACGTAGTTCATCTCGCCGCCGAGCAGCTCGAGGGTCTCGTCCCCTACCGACTGGGTAGCGGTGACCATCTCGCCGAGGTTGAACAGCGCCTGGACCAATGCGGCCGGGTTGGCGTTGATCTTGTCGGCGAAGTCGACCAGCGAAGCACCGCGGGCGAGCCGGATGGTCTCACCGTTGCCGTGCGGCAACCGCACGCCACCGACGACCGGCGCCTGCATGTTCTCGTACTCGGCGCGCTTCGCCCGCTTCGACTTGCGACCACGACGGACCGCGCCGCCGGGACGACCGAAGGCGCCTGCTGCGCCACCGCGCTGACCGGGACGGCCACCGCCGCCACCGCCACCTGGGCGTCCGCGGAAGCCACCTGCGGGTGCGCCGCCTGGCGCTCCGGCGCCACCTGCGCCGCCGCCGCGGTAGTTACCGCCGCCGCCCGCACCGGGAGGACCGCCGGGACGTCCGCCGCCACCGGGACCACGCGCGCCGGGGCCGGGTCGGGGACCACCGGGACGACCGGTCGCTCCTGGCCGTGCGCCTGGCGGGCGCGGAGGCATGTTGCCGGGGGTTGCACCCGGGCGCGGTCCGCCGCCTGGACGCGGCGGGCCACCCGGACGGGGCGGTGCGCCTGCACCCTGCGGGGGACGCGGAGCGGGACGCTCGACGGGCTGCTGCGAGGAGAACGGGTTGTTGCCGACGCGAGGGGCGCGGGCAGCGGGCTTGGGCGCACCGGGCACGGGGCCGGGTCGCGGACCTGGGGTGGGACCCGCGGGACCGGCGGGGCTCGCGGGAGCTGCCGGGGCGGCAGGTGCGGCCGGGGCCGCCTCGGCCTGCGGCGGGGCTGGCGGCGCTGCGGCAACCTCGGGCACGACGACGGGTGCTGGTGGCGGTTCCGGCGCAGCGGGGGGACGCGGCGCAGCAGGCTTGGGACCTGCCGGCTTGGGTGCCGTGGACACGCCACCGTTGGTGGACTGACCGTCGGCGGCCGGCGCCTTCGGGGCCGCTGGAGCAGCCTTCGCTGGGGCGGGCTTCGAGCCACCGCCCAGCGCTTCACGGAGCCGACGGGCGACGGGCGCCTCGACGGTCGACGATGCTGATTTGACGAATTCGCCCTGTTCGCTCAGCCGGGCGAGTACTTCCTTGCTGGTGACACCGAGTTCCTTAGCCAACTCGTGCACGCGGGCCTTGCCTGCCACTACATCTCCTGTCTAGGAGGCGACAGCAGTAGGCCGCGCCTCGGGTTTAGCTATGACGCATGGTCATCGGGACTTCACGGTGTGCTCATGTTCTTCGCTACCTGTTCTGTTGCCGGGCGGACCGAGGGTTCACGTGCTGTGAAGTACTCGACCACCGCGGAGGTGTCCGGCGAACCGGTGATGCGCAACGCTCGAGCGAATGCCCGCCGCCGGATCGCCTCCTGTAGACACTGCTGGTCGGGATGCAGCCAAGCACCCCGCCCGGGCAGGTTACCCGCTGAGTCGACGGTGATGGCGTGATTACCATCTCCCGCGTGGACAGCGGCCACACGAAGCAGTTCGACGGCCAGCACACGCTTCCGGCATCCCACACACGTTCGCACTGGTCCTTCGGGACTTTTGTGCTTCCGCGCGCGGATGACCGAACTCTCGCGCTGGATCACGGTTCAGTCTACCGTCACGATCACCGCAGAAAGAAACGCGCGTCTGCTACTCCTCGCGCGGAGCCTCCTGGCTGGCCTCCGCGTCCGGGTCCGGTGCGGCGTCACTGCGGATGTCGATCCGCCAACCGGTGAGCCGCGCGGCCAGTCGCGCGTTCTGCCCCTCCTTGCCGATCGCCAGCGACAACTGGAAGTCGGGCACCACGACGCGCGCCGCCCTCGCGGCCTCGTCGATGACGGACACCGACACCACCTTGGACGGCGAGAGCGCATTCGCGACGAACCTCGCCGGGTTCTCGTCGTAGTCGATGATGTCGATCTTCTCGCCGGACAGTTCGCTCATCACGTTGCGCACCCGCTGTCCCATCGGGCCGATGCAGGCGCCCTTGGCATTGAGACCCTGGACCCGCGACGTGACCGCGATCTTCGACCGGTGACCCGCCTCACGGGCGACGGCGACGATCTCGACGGAGTTGTCCGCGATCTCCGGCACCTCGAGAGAGAACAGCTTGCGTACCAGGTTCGGATGGGTGCGGGACAGCTCGATCTTGGGTTCACGCACACCACGCGTCACGCCGATCACGTAGCAGCGCACCCGATCTCCGTGCTCGTAGGACTCGCCAGGGACCTGCTCGGCGGGTCGGATGACGCCCTCCGACCCCTTTGCCTCCGTGCCGAGGCGCACGATCACGTTGCCGCGGGCGTTCTCCCGCGCGTCGCGTTGGACCACGCCCGCGACGATGTCACCCTCACGCGCGGAGAACTCGCCGTACATGCGCTCGTTCTCGGCATCGCGGAACCGCTGCAACATCACCTGCCTGGCGGTGGTGGCCGCGACCCGGCCGAAACCTTCTGGGGTGTCGTCCCATTCGTTGATCAGGTTGCCGTCGCTGTCGGTCTCCCGCGCGAGCACCTTCACCACGCCGCTCTTGCGGTCGATGTCGATGCGGGCCTCGGCCTCGTGGCCCTGGGTGTGTCGGTACGCGGTCAGCAGTGCGGACTTGATGGTCTCGAGCAGTTCGTCGACCGGGATCCCCCGGTCCACCTCGATGGCATGCAGCGCACCCATGTCGATGTTCACTCTTCACCCTCCTTGACTGGTACCCCGGCCAACTCGAGTTCGAGCGGGTTGGGCGATGAGAACTCCACCTGGACAACGGCTTTGGCGACGTCGTCGAGGGAGAATTCGCGAATCTTGAGTGCAGCACCGCGATCGGGGACCACCAGCCGCACGACGCCGTCACTGGTCTCACCCAACCGGCCGGTCACCTGCGACCCGTCGGTCAGGGTCAGCTCGACCCTTCGCCCCTGGGCGCGACGGTAGTGACGCTCGGCGGTCAGCGGGCGATCCACTCCGCGCGAGGTGACTTCCAGCAGGTAGGGAGCTTCGTCATCGGAACCGTCGAACTGGTCCAGCAGCTCGGAGGCCAACCTCGACAGCATCGCGAGGGCGTCGAGATTCAGACCCTGGTCCCCGTCGGCGATCACCGTGACGCGGGGAGGACGCCCCGAGGGCTCGACGACGACGTCCTCGACTTCGTATCCGGCGCGGCCGAACTCACCTTGGAGCAGCTCGATCACCTGCTGCGGGGACGGCAACCGTGCGGACCGTAGCGGAATCTCCGATGCCACGGCGAGCTCCTCGTCTTGAGTTGTACGGACACGGTTGCGCCACACGTTGCGCGGAACCGAATGTCAACGATACGCCAGCGCGCAGCCGCAAATGGCAAGCATTCTTCCGAGGCCGCCGGAAACGGCGTCTGATCGGGCTGCCCGGCGGGGATGGCAGGATGTTGCTGTGCCGAGCACCCTTCCCACCGTCAGCAGACGGCGCGTGCTCCTTGGCGCGACGGCATTGGCCCTGCTGAGCGGCACCGTCGCGACTGCCTGCGGGTCGACTCCTCCCGTACAGGAGGTGGACGCCCTCGTCGCCCAGCTCGAGCGGGCGAACGACGACAGCAGGCTCGCCGCTGCCGCCGCCGCAGCAGCACCGCCCAAGACTGCGGCTGCGCTGACGCTCGTCGCGCAGCAGCGCGCGGCTCACGCGAAGGCGCTCACTGAGGAGATCACCAGGTTCTCGGGTGAGACTCCGACGACGTCGGCGACCGCGACGACCGAATCGTCACCATCGTCACCGACGACGACGTCCGGTCCACCGCCCAAGCCGCCCACCGTGGCGGACGTGGTCGCCGCACTCAAGCAGTCCGCCGACGGCGCGACCCTCCTGGCCACCCAGCAGTCCGGGTACCGGGCAGGCCTGCTCGGCTCGATCACGGCGGCCTGCACGGCGTCCGGCACCGTCGCGCTGGCCAACGTCGGGCCTGCGACATGACCTCCCCTGGTCCGTCCCCGCGGCCGACTCCGTCGCGGCCGTCGGATGCCGCCGACGGCGCCCTGTTCGATGCGGTCACCGGCGAGCACGGGGTCATCTACGGCTACGGCCTGGTGTCCGCGCACACGACGCCCGACGCCAACGAACTGGTGTCCGCATCGCTGGCCGGTCATCGCGAACTGCGCGAGGAGGGCATCGCCCGACTGACTGCCCGCAACGTGACGCCACCGGTTCCCGCGGTCGGCTACCAGCTGCCGTTCGTCGTCGACGGCCCGACGGCTGCGGCGAAGCTGGCCGTCCGGATGGAAGAGGACGCCGCGGTGGCGTGGCGGGCGGTCCTCGAGCAGGCGAAGGCCGGCGCCGACCGCGAACTGGCGGTCGCCGCCCTCACCCAGTGCGCGGTGAACGCGGCCAAGTGGCGCGGCGTGCTCGGCGTCGTGCCGACCACGGTCGCGTTCCCCGGCGGCACCGAGACCTAGCCCGCGAGCGCAGCCGAGATCGTCGCGGCCGCGCCGTCGACGGCGATCTCCCGCGCCTCGCCGGTGAACCGGTTACGCAGTTCCACGGTGCCGTCGGCGAAACCGCGGCCCACCACCACGATCCACGGCACGCCCAGCAGTTCGGCGTCCTTGAACTTCACGCCCGGCGACGCCTTGCGGTCGTCGAGGATCGGCTCCACTCCCAGTAGATCCAGTTCACGGGCGAGTTCGGTTGCGCCCGTACGCGCTTCGGCGTCCTTGTTGGCGATGACGATGTGCACGTCGAACGGCGACACCGACGACGGCCACCGCAGTCCGATGTCGTCGTGGCTCTGTTCGGCGATGACGGCGACCAGTCGGGACACACCGATGCCGTAGGACCCCATGGTCAGCCGGACCGGTTTGCCGTCCTCCCCAAGCACGTCGACGGTGAACGCGTCGGCGTACTTCTTGCCGAGCTGGAAGATGTGCCCGATCTCGATGCCACGTGCCGACACCAGGGCGCCCGCACCGTCCGGTGAGGGATCGCCGTCACGCACCTCGGCGGCCTCGATGGTGCCGTCCGGGACGAAGTCGCGGCCTGCGACGAGCCCGACGACGTGCTTGCCGTCCTCGTCGGCGCCGGTGATCCAGGTGGTGCCGTCGACGATCCGCGGATCGACGAGGAATCGAACACCGTTGGCCAGCAACGCCTTTGGGCCGATATACCCCTTGGCTAGGAACGGGTACTTCGGGAAGTCCTCGGCGGGGAGCATGACGTACTCCGCGGGATCGAGCGCGGCGCCCAGTCGCTTGTCGTCGACCTCACGGTCCCCTGGGACGCCGATGGCCAGCAGCTCCCAGTCCCCGCCCGGTTGGCGAACCTTCAGCAGCACGTTCTTCAGCGTGTCAGCGGCCACCACCTCACGCCCCGCGAACTGCGGCAGATCGGCACCGTTGGCCCAGTCCACCAGCGTCGCAATGGTCGGGGTGTCGGCGGTGTCGTGGACGACGGCCTCGGGCAACCCCGCCACCTCTTCTGGGGACCGCGGCTCCGGCCGCTGGGTGATCACGGCCTCCACGTTGGCGGCGTAACCCGACTCGAGGCAGCGGACGAAGGTGTCCTCCCCGACCTCGCTCTCGGCCAGGAACTCCTCGGAGGCGCTTCCGCCCATCGCGCCGGACACCGCCGAGACGATGACGTACTTGACGCCCAGTCGCGCGAAGATGCGCTGGTAGGCCTCGCGGTGGGCGTGGTAGGCGGCCTTGAGCCCCTCGTCGTCCACGTCGAACGAGTAGGAGTCCTTCATGACGAACTCGCGGCCGCGCAGGATGCCGGCTCGGGGCCTGGCCTCATCGCGGTACTTGGTCTGGATTTGGTACAGCCGCAGCGGGAAGTCCTTGTAGGAGCTGTACTCCCCCTTCACCGTGAGGGTGAACAACTCCTCGTGGGTGGGTCCCATCATGTAGTCGTTGCCGCGGCGGTCCTTGAGCCGGAACACGCCGTCGCCGTACTCGGTCCAGCGGTTCGTCGTTTCGTACGGACCCCTAGGCACCAGCGCGGGCAGCAGGATCTCTTGTCCGCCAATGGCATTCATCTCCTCGCGGACGATCTGCTCGATCTTGCGGAACACCCGCAGACCCAGCGGCAGCCAGCTGTACAGGCCGGGCCCGACCGGACGGACGTAGCCCGCCCTGATCAGCAGCTTGTGGCTCGGTACCTCGGCGTCGGCGGGGTCGTCGCGCAGGGTGCGCAGGAACAGTTCGGACATGCGGGTGATCACGGAGGACCACCCTATCTAGTCGCGCCCCTGCCACGTGCAGACGCACACCTCGTTGCCCTCGGGATCGGCGAGCACCCAGAACGCGGGCGCACGATCCGCCGACAGCAGCGTGCCACCCGCGGCCACCGCCGCGTCGATACGGGCCTTGGCGTGTTCCGGCGGCACGTCGACGTCGAGGTGGATGCGGTTGCGCTGGTTGCGCGGCTCGTCCATCTGCTGGAACCAGATCGCAGGCCCGCGCCGGAGCGGGTCGAGTAGCGCACCGTCGGGCAGGTCTGGCGGGCCTGGTTGTTCGACATAACCCGTGACGGCCTTCCAGAATGGCCTGATCAGTCGGATGTCGAGGGCATCGATGGCGATCTCCAGGTTCTGCGGCACCGCGAATCCGTCGCCAGGCACGGTGCTCAGCTCCTGCGCGGCCAGCGCCTCGGTCACCCGGTGCGCCAGCCCGAGGTCGTCGGCGGTGACCGTGCCGACGCTCGCGGTGTGCAGGCGCAGGACGACGCGATCGGAGTGCAGGTCGGCGCTCAGATGCCCGTCACCATCGGCACCCACGGCCGAGACCGCGATCGAGGCGGCGGCGGCCGCGGCGGTCAGCGACGGCACCGCGACGTGGGTGACGGCGACCCCGAGGATCAGCCGCCAACCCAGTGGGTCGACCGCCTCGGAGATCTGTTGGCGCGTCAGTGGGGCGGTCATGGCGTCACGCTAGCGCGCCACCACGACACGACAGCCGCTACAACTCGCCTGCCTCGACGGCTTCCTTCGTGTGCTGCGCCCTGGCGATGTCGCGGGCGGAGAACCCGATCCAGAACGCGGCGATGCCCACCAGGATGGAAACGCCCGCGACCCACAGCAGTGAATACGTGTAGCCGTAGCCGAGCGCGTCGAGCTGGGCGGGTGTCATGTTCTTCACCGGCCCCGTCGTCCCGCCGAGATACAGCGTGCGCGAGGTCTGCACCGCCATGATCATGACCAGGACCAGCGGGCCGCCCAGGTTCTGCACCATGAGCGTGATCGCCGACACCGGACCGATCTCGCGGGGTCCTACCCCGGCCACCGCGCACAGCGGCAGGACCACCGAGATGATGCCGATCCCGAACCCGCCGACCACGATCGGCAGGAACAGATCGGGGAAGTACGGGATGCTGCGGTTCAGCGTGGAGCCGTAGAGCATCGCGGCCAGCACGAACAGGCCGCCGCCGATGATCAGCCAGCGTGGCGCGATCAGCGGGCACAGCTTGGTGGCCAGCACGTTGCCGACACCGACGGCGACCGCGAACGGCAGGAAGCAGATTCCTGCCCGCAGCGCCGAGTAGCCGAGGACGTCCTGGGCCAGCAGGCCGACCATCACGGTGACGGTCAGCAGCACGCCTCCGCCGAGGAACCATGAGATCAGTGTCGCCACCCGGTTGCGCTCGCTGAAGACCGAGAACGGCACCAGCGGGTTCTCGGCGGTGCGCTCGGCGAAGAGGAACGAGACGAAGAAGACCACCGCGGCGACGGCCGCGCCGACCACCCACGGATCGAGCCAGCCACGTGGCGGGCCCTGGGTGAACACCAGCACCGCCGACGTGCACCCCAACGTGGCCAGGAGCGCACCCGTCACGTCGAGTTTGAGCCGTTCGTGGTGCGTCTCGCCGATCCGTAGCCAGGCGATGACGACGATGACGATGCCGATCGGGACGTTCATCAGGAACGCCAGCCGCCACGAGATGACGGTGAGCAGGCCGCCGAGCACCAGACCGAGCACCGAGCCGATGGCCTGCATCCCCGCCGACACCGCCATGGCCTGGTTACGGGCGTGCCCGACGGCGTACGTCGTGGCGATGAGCGCCAGCCCGGTCGGGGCGGCGACCGCGGCACCCATGCCCTGCAGCGCACGGGCGGCGATCAGGGTGTATTCGTCGTTGGCCAACCCGCACACCAGCGAGGCGATGGTGAAGACGCCGACGCCAGAGAGGAAGGCGCGCTTCTGGCCGATGGCGTCACCGACCCGACCCCCGAGCAGCAGCAGCCCGCCGAACGTCAGCACGTAGGCGGTGATGACCCAGCTCTTGCCCGCGTCGGACAGGTCGAGATCGGCCTGCATGCGGGGCAGCGCGACGATGACGATGGTGCCGTCGAGCGTCGACATGAGCTGCATGCCCGTGATGGCGACGATCGCGATGCCGAGGACGGACGATGCCAATGGCGCTGTCGAGTGCTCAGTCGACCCTGAAGAACCACCCGCGGCAGACATTGCCAGACACCCTACCCACGGCTCGCCCCGTCGAAACCGAAGACCGACCGCGCCGGCTACCCGAAATCGGCGGTCGCGGCGTTGTCCCGCTGCGGCGGCCGGACCGCGGGCCCGCCGCGGTAGGGCGCCGGGCGGGACTCGCGTCGCGGCGTCGAAGACTCCGGTGCGGACGACGCCCGGTTCGACGAGCGTGGTCCGGAGCATCCGCGCAGACTAGTTGGCTACGTTGCCTGAGCCGCCAGGTCGGTATCCCAGACCTGGGTAACCGTCCAAGCCGTCGTCCCCGTTCTGGCCCGCCGCGCCCGCAGCCCCAGTTGCGCCCTTCTGACCTTGCGCACCCTGCGCGCCCGCGGCCCCCGAGAGGCCGGTGGCCCCGTCGGTCCCGGACGTGCCGTCGGCGCCTGAGACACCGTCGACCGCGATGAGGCCGTCCAAGCCTGCCTGCCCGGCCTTGCCGTTGGCTCCGCGGGCGCCGTTCGCTCCCGTGGCACCGACGGCTCCGCTGCCACCTCTGGCACCGGCGGCTCCGGTCCTGCCGGCGCCGCCCGTGGCGCCGACGGCCCCCGTCGCTCCCCCTGCGCCCGTCGAGCCGGTGGCACCGTTGGCACCGTTGGCACCCGCGATACCATCGGCGCCCCGGGTCCCGAACCATCCACCGGCTCCGCCCGCGCCTGCGGCACCTCCCGTTCCGCCACCACCACCTGCGCCGCCGGCTCCGCCGCTCCCCGCCGCGCCGCCGGTGCCGCCGGCCCCTGCGATTCCCGCGGCACCGCCGACTCCGCCGAACCCGCCCGCGCCGCCTGCACCTCCGAGACCTCCGTCGGCTGCGAGGCCTGCCGCGCCACCGGCACCTCCGGCGGCCGCGCTACCGGCCACACCACCCGCTGCACCGACGCCTGCGTAGGTTGCCGCGCGACCGCCCGCACCGCCTGCTCCCGCCGCGCCGGCCGTTCCTCCGGCTCCCCCGGGCCCGCCGACGCCCCCGGCGCCGCCGGCACCCCCGGCGCCGCCCTTGCCGCCGAGACCGGCTGCGCCCGAAAACACCGTTGAATCAAGGTATTCGGAGTAGTAGTGGCCGCTGGAGTTGTATGCAGTGCCGCCGAAGCCGCCGTTGCCACCCTTGCCGCCGACGGCACCTCCACCACCGGTCCCACCCTTGCCACCCGTGCCACCCGCGCCGCCGCCACCGCCGGCACCGCCAACCCCACCGGAGCCGCCGTCACCCGCGTCGCCACCCCGGCCGCCGGTACCACCGTCACCCGCGTTGCCGCCCCGGCCGCCGGTTCCTCCGTCACCCGCATCGCCGCCCTGTCCACCGTGACCGCCGCCGCCACCGGCGCCGCCGATCCCGCCGATCCCTCCGTCACCCGAGTCGCCGCCTTCGCCACCCGTTCCTCCGACGCCGCCCGTCCCGCCGGTGCCGCCGGTTCCGCCGATCCCGCCGAGGCCACCGCTGCCTCCAAGACCGCCGTTGCCGAACAGGCCGAAGAGCCCGACGCTTCCGCCCGCTCCGCCGGCTCCGGCCCTGACGCCCGTTCCGCCGACGCCACCCGTTGCGCCTTGTCCGCCGGTACCGCCGCCCGCACCCGTCGAGCCATCGCCGCCGGTGCCGCCTTCTCCACCGGTCTCGCCCTGCAGCCCGGATCGACCAGCGTCGCCGACGACGCCGTCCGCGCCGTTCCCGCCGACTCCACCGGCGGTGCCGTCCCCGCCGGCACCACCTGCGGCGCCATCGGTTCCATCGGTGCCGTCGCCGCCGCGGCCGCCGGCAGTGCCGTCGCCACCCGTGCCGCCACTGCCGCCCGTATCTCCCGCGCCGCCCTGGAATCCGGCGGCACCCGTGCCGCCGTTGCCACCGTTGCCACCCGCCCTGCCGATGGCGATGTCGTGGACTCCGTAAGCCCTCGCGCTACCGCCGGTGCCGCCATCGCCGCCCCGTCCCCCGATGTCATTCCAGCCGGGGCCGCCGTTGCCCGCGGGGCCACCATAGGAATCCCCGATGAGGAGCGTGCCGGAAGAGTTTCCGCCGTCACCACCGCGGCCGCCGGGTCCGCCGCGCTGTCCATCGGTGCCTGGGTAGCCCACCCAGCCGTTGTCGCCGAAGTCGTAGTAGTCGCCAAAGAGGGCGTCGAGGATGGTGCTCAGCCCCGAGCCGACGGCATAGTCCCCGTCGCCGCTGACCCCGTTCGCCCCCGGGATGGTGTCGGCTTCGGTGAGGTTCATGCCATCGAATCCGCGGGAACCGGTGGCGCCGGTGGCCCCCAATGTCCCGGTAGCGCCCTTGCGGCCCGTGGCTCCCGTGGCGCCGTTGATGCCGTCCACGCCGTCGATGCCGTGCGCGCCGGTCGCCCCGTCGATGCCCGCGACGCCGACGTCGCCCGTGACGCCGTCGGCACCGTCGGCACCGTCAGCGCCGTCGGACCCACGCGCACCGGTCACACCGGTCGAGCCGGTGGCACCGTTCGCACCCTTGGTGCCGGTCTGCCCGGTGGCTCCGGTCGCGCCGGTCGCGCCGATCGCCCCCTGCACGCCGTCGCCACCGCGGCCGCCGTTGCCCGCATTGCCGAAGAAGGCGAAGGTGCCGCCGTCGCCGCCGCGGCCACCATCGCCGCCGAGTCCACCGTCGCCGCCGCGTCCGCCGTTGCCCCACACCATTCCGCCGGTGCCGCCCGCCCCTCCTGCCATGCCGAGAGCCGTGCCGCTGCCTCCTGCACCACCGTTGCCGATCATCCCGGCGTTTCCTCCGCGGCCGCCATTGGCTCCGTTACCGCCGTTGCCCCACAGGAGCCCGGCGTTGCCGCCGTTGCAGGCCGCTCCGACACAATCGGCGGCGGCATCCCACCCGTTGCCGACGAGCAAACCGTGCGGACCGATCAGCAGTCCGAAACCGATCGTGGGGATGTAGGCGGCGGGGACGTAGGCAGGCGAGGGCGCGATGGGCACTGCCGTTGCGGTCCGTGCCTGGACCGCGTTGGTAGCCACGGTCGACTCCGGCTCACGACGCGCACCAGCCAGCAAGATGCCGAGCACGGGCTCGCCGGGGCCGCCCGGCGCAAGTGGTGCCGGCGAACCGTTCGCGTTCGTCGCGGCGGCGGGTTCCGTCGATACCGCCGAAGAGCGGGTCTCGGTTCCGGCGTTGTCGCGCTGCGCATTTCGTTGGCCGTCCTCGGCAGACCTCACCTGGTCGACGCGGTGGATGCGCACGGTGCGAGCCCGAGGCGTCGTGACGTCGGGCGTGTCCTCTGTCTCGGAACCGCCGCCGGCCTCGTTGAGTCCAGTGGCCGCGGCCCGCCGACGTTGTGCGACCCGTTCCGGCAGACCTTCCGCGGCTTGGTCCGACGGACCGGCGTCCACACCGGCGGTGTCCGGAACTGAACTGGTGTCGTGCGGCGCCGGTGCGTCGTGCTCCACGCTGCTCGACGAGCCCGCGTCGTCGTCGGCTCGGGCGACCCCCACTCCGTGTCCCAGCGCCGAACCGATGCCCAGCGCAACCGCCAGCGCACCCACGCGCCCCACGAATCTGGCAGCACCCGACGAAAAGCCTGGCTCGGCACGACCGACCGACATGATCACTCCCGTCCGACCGTGTCAGCCCCCGGCCGACGTCGCCAACGAGTATGTGGTCACGAAACGAGTAATCGACCCGGGCGCAACTACCTGAATTTGCTGTGCGGGGGACGTGGACTACCTAGTCTCGGCAGCCGCACGTTCAGGCGAGACGGGTTAGATCTCGCCCGCGTCGATCGCTTCCTTGACTTCCTGCGCCTGGGCGACCTGCTCGGCCGTGTAGCCGATGAAGAGCGCGACGACGCCGACGATGACGGCCACCGCGGCCACCCACAGCAGACCGTAGGTGTAGCCCTGGTCGAGGGCGTGCAGCTGGGCGTGGTCCATGAACTTGACCGGGCCGGTGGTGCCGCCGAGGTACAGCGTCCTGGACGTGATGACCGCCTGGATGATCGCCAGGACGACGGGGCCGCCGAGGTTCTGCAGCATCAGCGCGATCGCGGAGACCGGACCGATCTCGTCGAAACCGACGCCCGCGATGGCCGACACCGTCAGCGGGACGACGATCATGCCGATGCCGAAGCCGCCCACCGTGATCGGAATGACGAGGTTCGGGAAGTACGGGATGTCGCCGTTGAGCGTCGAGCCGTAGATCATCGCCGCGAGCACCGTGACGCCGCCGCCGATCACCAAGAGGCGCGGCGGGAAGATCGACACCAGGTACGACGACAGGCCGAGGCCGACGCCGAGCGCGATGACGAACGGGATGAAGCCGATCCCGGCGCGGAGGGCGCTGTAGCCCATGATGTCCTGCACGTACAGGCCGATGAGCACGGTCAGCGTGAACATGATGCCGCCGCCGAGGAACACCGCCGCGAACGTGGCGACGCGGTTCCGGTCGCGGAACAGGCTGAAGGGGACGACGGGGTTGACCGCGGTACGTTCGACGTAGAGGAAGGCCGCGAAGAACACGAACGCCGCCAGGCACGAGGTCAGCGTCAGCGGCGCCGTCCAGCCCCTCTCGGGGCCCATCGAGAAGCCGAACACCGCTGCGGTGCACGCGAGGGTCGCCAGGATGGCGCCCGCCGCGTCGAGCTTCATCCGCTCCTTGTGCGTTTCGCGCAGAGTCCTGCGGGCGAGATAGATCATCAGGAGGCCGACGGGCACGTTCACCAGGAACGCCCAACGCCACGAGAATTCGGTGAGGAAGCCGCCGACGACGAGGCCCATCACCGAGCCGACACCGGTCATCGCGGCGAACACCGCGGTGGCCGTGTTGCGGGCCGGCCCCTTGGGGAACGTGGTGGCGATCAGCGCCAGACCCGTCGGTGACGCGATGGCTGAGCCGACCCCCTGGGCGAGCCGCGCGATGACGAGGGTGGTCTCGTCCCACGCCACGCCGCACAAGATGGAGGCGATGGTGAACAGCGCGACACCGACGATGAAGGTGCGCTTGCGGCCGATCGTGTCGCCGAGGCGTCCGCCGAGCAGCATCAGGCCGCCGAAGGTCAAGACGTAGGCGGTGATCACCCAGCTGCGGCCCGCGTCGGACAGGTTGAGCTCGTCCTGGATCTTCGGCAGCGCGACGATGGCCACGGTGCTGTCCATCGTGGCCAGTAGCTGCATGCCGCCGATCGCGATCACCGCGGCGACGAAGCGGCGCGATGGCAACCAGGTGGGGTACCAGCTGCTCTTCACGATCTGGGTTTGGGTGATGGGCATGGGGAGCGCCCGCTCGCCGGCGTCTTCCGCATCGCGTTCGATGGCGGCGCGCTCTGCATCATTGAGAGCCGTCATGCCGGGTTACCCTACAGTAATCTTAAGAACTCTTTAAGTGGCGAAGGCCGCCACCGCCCCGATCACGATGATCGCGGGGGGTCGAATGCCCTCCGCGCGAATGTGTTCGGAAGCCTCGGCGAGCGTGGTCTTGAGCGTCCGCTGTGCGGCCGTCGTGCCGTGCTGGACCACCAGGACCGGCGTTTCCGCAGGTCGGCCGCCTTCCAGAAGCGCACTGGCGAAGAGCTCGATCCGCTCGACCGCCATCAGAAGCACGATCGTGCCGGAGAGCGCCGCCAGTGCATCCCAATTCACTAACGATTCGGGGTGCCCCGGCGCAACATGACCGCTGACCACCACGAACTCGTGCGTGACGCCCCGATGCGTGACCGGAACGCCCGCCATCGCGGGAACCGCTATGGCACTTGTCACACCGGGCACCACGGTCACTGGGATTCCCGCCTCGGCGCACGCCAGCAGCTCCTCGTGGCCCCTCGCGAAGACGTACGGATCGCCACCCTTGAGACGCACGACGAATTTGCCCGCCTTCGCGCGGTCGATCAGCACCTCGTTGATCGCGTCCTGGGCCATCGACCGTCCATAGGGAATCTTGGCGGCGTCGATGACCTCGACGTGGGGCGGCAGTTCGGCCAGCAGCTCCTGCGGGGCGAGGCGGTCGGCGACGACGACGTCGGCGTGCGCGAGGAGCCTGCGTCCCCTGACCGTGATGAGCTCGGGGTCACCTGGGCCGCCGCCGACCAGGGCGACGCCGGTGTGCTGCGACTCGGGCGCCCGGACGTCGCCGATCACGCCCTGCTGCAGGGCCTCGTTGATGGCCGAGCGGATGGCCGCTGAACGACGGTGCTCGCCGCCGGCCAGCACCCCGACGCTCAGGCCGTCGTACTCGAACGACGCCGGGGTCACGGCGGTGCCGTCGATGGCCACGTCGGCCCGGACACAGAAGATTCGCTGTCGCTCGGCCTCCGCGACGATGGCCTCGTTGACGGCCGGCTCACTGGTCGCGGCGATTGCGTACCACGCGCCGTCGAGATCGCCGGCGCGGAAGTCGCGCAGCACTAGCGTGATTCCCTCGAGCGCCTCGACGGCGGGGGTCGCGGCGCGGGTGATGACATGGACGTCGGCACCGTTGGCCAGCAGCAGCGGGATCCGCCGCTGCGCCACGCTGCCCCCGCCGACGACGACGACCTTCTTGCCGTTCAGGCGCAGGCCGACGAGGTAGGCGTTCTCGGTCAACTCATTGCTCCTCGCGTGCGCACCACCCGGCGAGCTTAGAGGTTGTCGCCGCTTCGGCGGATATGCGACTCCGCCGCGGTCACGAAGCGGGTGGCCGCGTCGGGGTGGGCAGCGGCGTGCGTGTGCAGGTAGGCGGCATGCACGCCACCGACGATCGCGCCGTCGGTGACCGCCGCCCCCGCGCCATCGCGGAAACCCCAGGCGGGTTCGTGCTCTCCGGCGAACGTGACTGCGGTGCGATGGAATTCGTGCCCCACCACGCGCGCACCGGTCTGGTGCAGCGACGAGTCGCCGAGTGCCACGGCGTCGCGATAGCCCAGTGTCAGCCGCTCGGTGAAGTGAGCGGTGCCCTTCAGCACGCCGCACATCGGATGGCCGTCGAGCTCGTCGACGAGATACGTCAGGCCCGCGCACTCCGCGTGAATCGGCGCACCCTGCCCCGCCAAGTCCCTGATCTGTTGGCGGACAACGTCGTTGGCCGAGAGCTCGGCGGTGAACTGCTCGGGAAATCCGCCCGGTATCACCAGCGCGTCGGCGGCGGGTGGCAACGACTCCGTCAGTGGGTCGAACGTGATGACGTCCGCGCCCGCGGCGACGAGCAGCTCGGCGTGCTCGGGATATCCGAACGTGAATGCCCGTCCCGACGCGAGCGCGACGGTGACGTCACCGCCGACGGGTTCGACGACCCGGGCCGTCCACGGCTCGGCGTCGACGTGTGAAGCCGCGACCGCGACGATGGCCGCCAGGTCGACGTGGCGGGCGACGAGGGTCGTCATCGCGTCGACGGCTGCGACCGCCCGCTGGCCGTGTTCGGCGGCCGTCACCAACCCGAGATGCCGCGACGGCACGGACAGTTCTGCTGCGGACGGGACGACGCCAAGCACAGGCACACCGGCCTGCTCGCAGGCTTGACGAAGCACCGCCTCGTGGCGTGGCGAGCCCACCCGGTTGAGGATGACCCCAGCCAGGCGGACAGAGCGGTCGAAGGTCGAGAATCCGTGTAGCAGTGCGGCGACGCTGTGGCTCTGGCCGCGGGCGTCGACGAGCAGGACCACCGGCGCGCCCAGCAGGCTCGCGACGTGTGCCGTCGACCCTCGGGCGGGACCGGACGAGTGCGCGTCGATGCGGCCGTCGAACAGTCCCATCACACCTTCGACCACGGCGATGTCGGCGTCATCGCTACCGTGCCGGTAAAGCGGGCCGATCAGATGGTCACCGACCAGGACCGGATCCAGATTGCGGCCGGGCCTGCCCGCGGTGAGCGCGTGGTAGCCGGGATCGATGAAGTCGGGTCCCACCTTGAACGGCGCGACGGTGTGGCCGGCCCGCCGCAGCGCACCCATCAGCCCGGTGGCCACCGTGGTCTTGCCGCTGCCGGAGGCCGGCGCGGCAATCACGACGGCCGGGCTGCTCACTGCGCCTCGCGAGCAGGCATGACGGTCACCACTCGATGCCGCGTTGGCCCTTGCGACCCGCGTCCATCGGGTGCTTGACCTTGGTCATCTCGGTGACCAGGTCGGCGGCGTCGAGCAGCGGCTGCGGAGCATCCCGGCCGGTGATCACGACGTGCTGTGTGCCTGGGCGGTCGGTGAGCGCCGCGACGACTTCGTCGGTGTCCACCCAGCCCCACTTCAACGGATAGGTGAACTCGTCGAGGACGTAGAAGTCATGACGCTCCTCGGCCAGTCGGCGCGCGATCTCGGCCCAGCCGTCGGCCGCGGCCGCCGCGTGATCGACCTCCGAACCGTGCTTACGGGACCATGACCACCCCGAGCCCATCTTGTGCCACTCGACGGGTCCACCGACGCCGTGCTCGTCGTGCAGCCGGCCCAGTTCACGAAAAGCGGCCTCCTCGCCCACCTTCCACTTCGCGCTCTTGACGAACTGGAACACCGCGACGTCGAAACCCTGGTTCCAGGCGCGCAGGGCCATCCCGAAGGCGGCGGTCGACTTGCCCTTGCCGGGACCCGTGTGGACCGCGAGCAGCGGGGCATTGCGACGGGCCCGCGTCGTCAGTCCGTCGGCGGGGACGGCGACCGGTTGACCCTGTGGCATCGGGAAACTCCCCTCTCCTGCGTCACGCGGCGCGGGCGTCGGCCTGCGACTTGACCAGCCGCGTGAGTCCGTCGGCGCGCAGTTCGGCGAGCCGCACCGCGGGCGCACCCAGCTGAGTGGCCAGCGTCTGCGCCAAACCGAGTCTCACGTAGGAGGTTTCGCAGTCGACCACGACTGCGGCCGCGCCCTCTGCGAGCAGCATAGCCGCGGCCGTCCTGGTGCGGCCGAGCGGATCCGGGCCACCCGTTGCCCTGCCGTCGGTGAGGACCACGACGAGGCTGCGGCGCGCCCGGTCGCGGGCCTTCTCGCGGACCACCACGTCCCTGGCCGCGAGCAGACCCTGCGCCAGCGGTGTCTTGCCTCCGGTGTCGAAGCGCGCCAGCCGCCTACTGGCGATGTGCACCGACGAGGTCGGCGGAAGCAGCACCTTCGCCTGCTCACCGCGGAAGGTGATGACGGCGACCTTGTCGCGACGCTGATAGGCATCCCGCAGCAGTGACAGCGTGGCGCCGCCGACGGCGGACATCCGGTCGCGTGCCGCCATCGAGCCCGAGGCGTCGACCAGGAAGATGACCAGGTTGCCTTCCCTGCCTTCGCGAATGGAGCGGCGCAGGTCGGCTGGGGCGAGTCTGGGACGGCCCGCCGCGGTCTGCCGCTCCGCCGCGGCCAGCAGGGTGCCGAAGACGTGGAGGCCGTGGCCCGCCTGGGGATCCTCGGTGGCCGATATCGGGGTGCCCGTCCGGTTCCTGGCCCGCGAGCGACGGCCGGGGGCGCCCTCCCCCACGCCGGGCACGACCAGCGCCTTGGCGCGGAACGTGGCGGCGGGCGCACCATTGGGACGCGATGCCGACGATGGCGAGTTGCGTTGCGGCGCAGAGCCATTGGAGGTTGCGTCGATACCGCCTTCCGGGTCTACCTCCCCGCCGCCTGGCGGATCGGGCTCCGGTTCGGGTTCGGGCGGCTGCTCGTCGGCGGCCTCGCCAGCCTGGTTCATCGCCTCGTCCAGCTGATCGGGATCGAGTCCTGGATCGTCGAACGGGTCGCGACGACGGCGGTGCGGAAGAGCCAGCTCCGCAGCGACGCGCACGTCCTGCTCCTCGACCCGGCCGGCTCCCCGCCAGGCCGCATGCGCCACCGCCGTGCGCGCGACCACCAGGTCAGCTCGCATCCCGTCGACGTCGAAGGCCGCACACAGCGCTGCGATTCGTCGTAACTCGTTGTCCGGCAACACGACCGCGGCAACCATGGCACGCGCCAGCGCGATCCGGCGGGACAGGTCGACGTCCTCGGCGGCGTACTTCGCCGCGAAGGCGTCGGGATCGGCTTCGAAGTCCATCCGGCGCCGGATCACCTCGACGCGGACGTCCACGTCGCGGGATGCGTAGACGTCGACCGTCAGGCCGAACCTGTCCAGCAGCTGCGGACGCAGTTCGCCCTCTTCGGGATTCATGGTGCCGACGAGCATGAACCGGGCCTCGTGTGAGTGCGAGACACCGTCGCGCTCGACGTGCACGCGGCCCATTGCGGCGGCGTCGAGCAGCACGTCGACCAGATGGTCGTGCAGAAGGTTGACCTCGTCGACGTAGAGGACACCGCCGTGCGCGCGGGCCAGAAGGCCCGGTGAGAAGGCATGTTCGCCGTCACGGAGAACGCGCTGCAGGTCCAACGATCCGACGACGCGGTCCTCGGTGGCGCCGATGGGCAGTTCGACCAGACGGGCGTCCTCGTCGACCTCGGCGAGCACCTGCGCAAGCGCCCGAACGGCAGTCGACTTGGCCGTGCCCTTCTCCCCACGGATCAGCACACCGCCGATCTCGGGCCGAACCGAGCACAGGATCAGCGCCAGCCGCAGTTGGTCCTGCCCGACGAGGGCGCTGAACGGATACGGCGTGGGGACGGGAGAAGTCATCCGGCGTCAGCCCCCGCCGTGCAGTCCACTGCGCCGGATCATCGGGATGTGCGGGATGCCGTCGTCGAGGAACTCGTCGCCGTCGCGGACGAAACCATGCTTGGAGTACATCTCCTCGAGGTAGGTCTGGGCGTCGATGCGACACGGGTCGTCACCGACCTCGGCGAGCGCGGCCTGCATCAGCCTGCTGGTGTGGCCATGCCCCCGGTCACTGCGCTTGGTGCACACCCGGCCGATGCGAAAGACCTTCTCGCCGCCCGGATGTTCCTCCATCAGGCGCAGGGTCGAGACGACCTTGCCGTCGGCATCCTCGAGCCAGAAGTGCCGCGTCTCGGCGAGCAGGTCACGTCCGTCCAACTCGGGATACGGGGTGGCCTGCTCGACGACGAAGACCTCGACCCGAAGTTTCAGCAGCTCGTAAAGCGTTGCGGCGTCGAGATCCTTCGCCCAGCTTCTCCGCGGGGAGATCGTCACAGCGCGACCGTCATACGGTGACCGCAGGAACGTCCGTGGCCTTCTTGTCGAGTTTGAGCACCTTCGTGCCCCAGTCCCAGACCTCCTCGAACAGCTTGGGCTCGTTGGAGAGTTCGATGCCGAACGACGGCACCATCTCCTTGAGCTTGGGCTGCCACGCCGGGAAGCGGTCGGGGAAGCAGCGCTCCAGCACGTCGAGCATGGCCGGGACGGCCGTCGAGGCGCCAGGCGACGCGCCGAGCAGGCCCGCGATGGACCCGTCGGCCGCCGATAGCACGGTGGTGCCGAACTCGAGCACGCCCCCGGCCCCCTTACGGCGGATGACCTGGACGCGCTGACCCGCGATGTCGAGCTCCCAATCGGAATCGACTGCGCTGGGGGCGAACTCACGCAATGCCTCCACCCGGTCCGGCTCGGTCAGCAGCAGCTGCCCCACCAGATACTTGACCAGGCTCATCTCGGTGAGTCCGACGCCGAGCATCGAGCCGAGGTTGTTCGGCTTGACCGAGAACGGCAGATCGGTGACCTTGCCCTGCTTCAGGAACTTGGGCGACCATCCGGCGAACGGACCGAACAGCAGGTAGGAACGGCCGTTGATGACCCGAGTGTCCAAGTGCGGCACCGACATCGGCGGGGCGCCCAGTGGAGGTGCGCCATAGACCTTGGCCTGGTGAGCGGCGGCGAGTTCGGGGTTTCCGGTGCGCAGCCACTGGCCGCCGACCGGGAAGCCACCGAAGCCCTTGGCCTCCGCGATCCCCGACTTCTGCAGCAGCGGCAGCGCCCCGCCGCCCGCGCCGACGAACACGAACTTCGCGTTGAGCTTGCGGTCCTGCCTGGTGCGACGGTTGGTGACCTTCACCGTCCAGGTGCCGTCGGATTCCTTCTTCAGGTCGCGCACGTCGTGACCGAACAGCGTCGTCATCCCGCGCTGTGCCGCGTAGCCGAGCAGCTGCCGGGTCAGCGAACCGAAGTCGACGTCGGTGCCGTCCGTGGTCCAGTTCAGTGCGACGGGTTCGGCGAAGTTGCGCTTGGCGGCCATCAGGGGAAGGCGGCGGGCGAACTCGTCCTCGTCGTCGATGTACTCCATCGTGGCGAACAGCGGATTCTGCACCAGCGTCTCGCGCCTGCGCTTGAGGTAGTCGAGCTTTCCCGCGCCGTGCACGAAGCTGACGTGCGGGATCGGGTTGAGGAAGCTGCGCACGTCGGGAAGGACGCCGTTCTCCACCGCGTGGGCCCAGAACTGCCGCGACACCTGGAACTGCTCGTTGACCTGAACGGCCTTGGCGATCTCGATGGTGCCGTCGGAGCGCTGCGGGGTGTAGTTCAGCTCGCACAGCGCGGAGTGGCCGGTGCCCGCGTTGTTCCACGGATCGCTGCTCTCGGCGGCAGCGCCGTCGAGACGCTCGACCAGCGTGATGGACCAGTCGGGCTCCATCAGCTTCAACAGTGTGGCCAGCGTCGCACTCATGATGCCCGCGCCCACCAGCACGACGTCGGTCTTAGCTACCTCAGACACCTGATCCTTGACCCTTCGTGGTCGCGCCTGCCGGTGCAGGCTTGCCGTGCTACCAGGTTATCCCGTGGCCGGAGCCGTCAAGCGGTCGGTCGACATCGTCACCTCGTGCCTCCGCTCACACCGGGCGGCCGCATAGAGTGTTGCCGTGATATCGAGGGAACCGGGCGGAGCGGTCGGGTGGGCACCCGACGTGCTGCCCGGCTACTGGCAGCAAACCCTGCCGCTGGGCCCCGACCCGCATGGCGAGGGCGACCTCGTCGCGACCCTGGTGCGACGCGGCGACGGTGGCGGTGGCAAGCACGCGGTGCTGGCGCTGCACGGTTACACCGACTACTTCTTCAACACCGAGCTGGCAGACCACTTCGCCGAACGCGGGTTCACCTTCTACGCCCTCGACCTGCACAAGTGCGGTCGCTCGCACCGGCAGGGCCAGACGCCGCACTTCACCACCAACCTGGCGAGTTACGACACCGAACTGGACCGTGCGCTCGGCATCGTCACGGCGGACGCGGGCGGTGGTCAGCCGGTCGACGTCTGCGTGTACGGGCACTCCGCGGGCGGCCTCATCGCGACCCTGTGGTTGGACCGTCTCCGCAGCCGCGGCGCCGCGGCGCGGATCGGCGGACTGGTGCTCAACAGCCCGTTCTTCGACCTGCACGGACCGGCGATCCTGCGCACCGCGCCCACGTCGGCGGCACTGGCCGCCCTGGCCCGGTTCCGCAAGCTGCACGTGATCCGCAAGCCGACCCCCGGCGGGTACGGCACCAGCCTGCACCGCGACTACGCGGGCGAGTTCGACTACGACCTCGAGCTGAAACCGCTCGGCGGGTTTCCCGTCACGTTCGGATGGATCAACGCCATTCGACGCGGCCAGGCGAGGCTGCATCGCGGTCTGGACGTCGGGGTGCCCAACCTCCTGCTGCGATCCGACCACAGCGTCCAGGAGGCCCCCGACCCGGAGGCCATTCAGCGCGGCGACGCCGTCCTGGACGTCAAGCAGATCGCGCGGTGGGCGGGCTGCGTCGGGAACCGTCAGACCATTGCGCCGATCACCGACGCCAAACACGACGTGTTCCTCTCGCTGGCCGAACCTCGGGCGGCTGCCTACCGTGAGCTCGGCCGCTGGCTGGATCAGTACCTCAGCTCCGAATCTCGAAGCACCACAACCAAATCCGGACGGAGCTAGACACGTGGAACACTTCGACCTGGCGATCATCGGAACGGGCTCGGGCAACAGCATCCCCGACCCGGGTGTCGACGCCAGGTACGGCGAGATGCGGGTCGCCATCTGCGAACAGGGCACGTTCGGCGGCACCTGCCTGAACGTCGGCTGCATCCCCACCAAGATGTTCGTGTACGCCGCCGAGGTCGCCCAGACCATCAGGCAGAGTTCGCGGTACGGCGTCGACTCGACGCTGGACAAGGTGCGCTGGACCGACATCGTGGACCGCGTGTTCGGCCGCATCGACCCGATCGCGGCCGGCGGTGCGAAGTACAAGCGCAGTCTGCCCAACGTGCGGGTGTACGCCAGTCACACCAGGTTCGGGCCCACCCAGCCCGACGGGCGCTACACGTTGCGCACCGATGCAGGCGACGAGTTCACCGCGGACAAGGTGGTCATCGCTGCGGGGTCCCGGGCCCACGTCCCGCCGGCCATCGACGAGTGCGGCGTCAAGTACCACACCAGTGACGACATCATGCGGATCCCCGCCCTCCCCGAGCATCTGGTCATCGTGGGTGGCGGCTTCGTGGCGGCGGAGTTCGCGCACGTGTTCTCCGCGCTGGGCGTGCGCGTCACCATCGTGGTCCGGGGGTACGGGCTTCTGACGCACTGCGACGAGTCGATCTGCTACCCGTTCACCGACATCGCGACGCGCAAGTGGGATCTACGCACCCACGAGAACGTCGTCGGTGCCCGCCAGGAGGGCGACCACTGCGTCCTCGAGTTCGACGACGGCGACACGCTCGAAGCCGACATGCTGCTGGTGGCGACGGGGCGGGTGCCGAACGGCGATCAGCTCGACGCCGAGCTGGCGGGTGTCGAGGTCGACGACACGGGCCTGGTGGTGGTCGACGAATACCAACGCACCACGGCGCGTGGCGTGTTCGCGCTCGGCGACGTGTCGTCGAAGTATCAGCTCAAGCACGTCGCCAATCACGAGATGAGGGTGGTGCGGCACAACCTGCTGTGCGACTGGGATGACACGTCCTCGATGCGCGCCTCCGACCACCGCTTCGTCCCGTCGGCGGTGTTCACCGATCCGCAGATCGCCATGGTGGGCATGACCGAGGACGAGGCCAGGGACGGTGGCTACGACGTGGTGACCAAGGTGCAGCGCTACGGCGACACCGCATACGGCTGGGCGATGGAGGACGAGCACGGCATCGTCAAGCTCATCGGCGACCGCGCCACCGGACTCATCCTCGGCGCTCACGTGATGGGCCATCAGGCGTCGTCGATCATCCAACCGGTCATCCAGGCGATGAGCTTCGGTCAGACCGCGAAGCAGGTCGCCGAGAATCAGTACTGGATCCATCCGGGACTGCCGGAGGTGATCGAGAACGCGCTGCTCGGTCTCGTCGACTCCTAGCGACATCGCTCGCTAGGGCGAGTCCCAGCGTTCCTCGATCCGGCCGAAGCGCCACACCGCGAGGGACACCAGCCAGACCACCGCGAAGATGCCGACGATCGCGAAGCCGACGGAGCCGAGGTCGGCCGAGCCGATGACGGCAAGCGGCCCTGACTGGATGCCGAGGCGGTCGACCAGCAGGCCGATCAAGACGATGCCGCCGATGACGAGCGCGACGAACACCGACAGCACGGTCACCGTGAGGTTGTAGTAGACCTTGCGGATCGGCTTCAGGAATGCCCAGCCGTAGGCCCGCGCCATGAAGATCCCGTCGGCGGCGTCGAACAGGCTCATGCCCGCCGCGAACAGCACCGGCAGCACCAGTACGGCGTACCACGGCAGGGTGAAGGCCGCGGTGCCCGCGGCAAGCACCAACAGAGCCACCTGGGTCGCCGTGTCGAAGCCCAGCCCCATCAGCAGTCCCACCGGGTACAGGTGCCACGGCTTGCTGACCCGCCGCATCACGCGCCCGAGCAGCCGGGCCAGGAAGCCGCGATTGTTGAGCTGGCGCTCCAGCTCGGCTTCGTCGAAGTCGCCGCTGCGCATCTCGCGGAACACCTTCGCGATGCCGACGACGGCGAACAGGTTGGTGAGTCCGATCAGGATGAGGAACGTTCCCGCCACCAACGAGCCGATCAGTCCGAGCGTCTGCAGCATCGAGGAGTTCTCGTCCTGCACCGGCCCGACGAGGGCCTTGACCCCGAGGGCCAGCAGGAACGCCAAACCGAACACCACGCTGGAGTGACCGAGGGAGAACCAGAAGCCCGCCGACAGCGATTTCTTGCCCTCGCCGACGAGCTTGCGGGTGGTGTTGTCGATCACCGCGATGTGGTCGGCGTCGAAGGCGTGACGGACGCCGAGCAGGTAGGCCGTCAGTCCGAGTCCGACGCCGAAGACCCCGGTGGCCCCGAGGGTGATGTGCTTCGGGGCGACGCCGAACACCAGCACTCCCCAACCGAACAGGTGCAGGAAGAGGACGACGCCTGCCATGCCCGTGATCGACGTCCAGTCGGCGCGGTCGAGGCGGGGCTTGCCGTTCGCTTCGGGCTGCGTGACGACGCTCATCGTTCGACCCTATTCCGGGCCGCTCTCATCTGTCTAGCTGTTCAGATGTTCATGTCGGCTTCCTGTCCACATGGGCAGGTCAACCGTGCGCCGCGCCTATCCAGTGCAGCAGGTCGTGGATGATCTCGTCCTCCAACCGGTAGGCCACCGAGCGGCCCACCCGGGTGCTGGTCACCCACCCCTGCTGCCTGAGTACCCGGAGTGCTTGGGACACCGAGTTTTCCGATCGGCCCACCACGGCCGCCAGGTCGCTCACGCAGATGCCCGGCGCGCGGTGCAGACTCAGCAGGATCTCGAGTCGGTTCGGGTCGGACAGCAGGTCGAAGCGCAGCGTCCAGCCGTTGATGTCGACGTCGGCGAGCGCCGACGACGCGCGTCGCACCACCGCCTCGCCGCCGCGCTCCATAACTGCAATTTAGTCCACCCCGCGGCCGGGGACACCCCTCATCGGCCCGGTGCGCCGACCACACTCGGCACCGGCCGACGCGATGAAGAAGTCGTGGAATTCCTCGGAGATCACTAGTCGAGGAAACCATGCAGCAGCGACGCGGATCCCCACACGTGGGCGGTCATGGTCTCCCCTGCGCGGTCGGCGTCCCCGGCCAGGATCGCCATCACGATCGCGTCGTGCTGCTCGTCGGAGTGCACGATGTTGCGTGCCAGCAGCGGAATGTGGTCCAGCAGTTCGTTGAGCCGCATCCGATTCTCGGCAACGAGCGGTACCAACGACGGGGCGCCCGCGGCCTCGGCGATCGCCAGGTGCAGCCGGGAGTCCAGCCGGCGGTAGTCCTCCAGCGGGGCGCCCCGGACGTCGATCAGCCTGCTCCACAACGTCTCTCGTTCGGCGGCAGTCAGCGTCCGGCCGGCAGCCATCCTCGCCGCACCGACCTCGAGCACCTCCCGCAGCCGCAAGGTGTCGTCGATGTCAGCACGCGTGAAGCGCACCCCGTCCGCGCTCGGCGGGGGGAGGTCGTCGGCCAGGAACGTGCCGCCGTAGCGACCGCGCCGCGATACCAGGTACCCCGCGTCGGACAGCGACTTGATGGCCTCGCGGACGGTGTCGCGGCTGACGCCGAGCCGGGTGGCCAGTTCGCGCTCCGGCGGTAGCGACTCGCCGGGTTCCAGCACGCCGAGCCGGATGGTCTCGAGCAGCCTGCCGACGGTGTCCTCGAAGGCATTGCCCAGCCGCACCGGACGCAGCAGGGCCTCACTGGCGGGCTGCTGCGGATCCGGTGCGGGAGAGGTCATGGTCGGGGCCGACCCTTACAGCGGCGTGACGTAGTGGCCGGTGATGCCGCCGTCGACGAGGAACGTCGACCCGGTGATGAAGGACGCGTCGTCACTGGCGAGGAACGTCACCGCGGCCGCGAGTTCGTCGGGTTCGGCGAAGCGCCCCATCGGCACGTGCACCAGCCGCCGTGCGGCGCGCTCGGGATCCTTCGCGAACAGCTCCTGCAGCAGTGGGGTGTTCACCGGTCCCGGGCAGAGGGCGTTGACCCGAATTCCCTGTCGCGCGTACTGAATTCCGAGTTCCCGCGACATGGCGAGCACGCCGCCCTTGGACGCGGTGTACGAGATCTGCGAGGTCGCCGAGCCGTTCACCGCCACGAACGACGCGGTGTTGACGATCGACCCCTTCTGCGCGGGCACCATGTGTCGCAACGCAGCCTTGCAGCAGAAGAAGACCGACTTGAGGTTGATGTCCTGCACCCGGTCCCACGCGTCGATCCCGGTGACCTCGATGAGATCGTCCTCCGGCGGGCTGATGCCCGCGTTGTTGAAGGCGATGTCCACGGCGCCGTAGGTCTCGGCGGCCGTGTCGAACAGCGAGTCGACCGCCACTTGGTCGGAGACGTCGACCTGAACGAACGTGCCGTTGAGGTCGTCCGCGACGGACTTGCCCGTGGCGGGGTCGATGTCGCCGATGACGATCGTCGCGCCCTCCGCCCGCATCCGCTTGGCGGTCGCGAGCCCGATGCCGCTGGCGCCGCCGGTGATCACGGCGACCTTGCCTGCAAGCCGCTGGGTCAGATCCATCTAGAGTTCTCCAATCGCAAAGAAGACGTTCTTGGTTTCGGTGAAGTGCAGTGGCGCATCGGGGCCGAGCTCGCGGCCGAGCCCGGATTGCTTGAAGCCACCGAACGGTGTGTTGTAGCGGACCGACGAGTGCGAATTCACCGAGAGGTTGCCGGACTCCACCCCTCGCGACACCCGCATCGCCCGCGAAAGGTTGTCGGTCCAGATCGATCCGGACAGGCCGTACGGGCTGTCGTTGGCGAGTTCGATCGCGTCGGCCTCGTCTTCGAACGGCAACACCGTGACGACGGGGCCGAAGATCTCCTCGGTGACGGTGCGGTCGGTGCGCTGCGGGGTGAGAACCGTTGGCGGGAACCAGTATCCGGGACCTGAGGGCGCGGAACCGCGGAAGGCGACGGGTGCGTCGTCGGGAACGTAGGACGCGACGGTCTCGAAGTGAGACCGCGACACCAGCGGCCCCATCTCGCTGTCCCTGGATGCCGGGTCGCCGACGACGACGCCCTTCACGGCAGGCTCGAGGAGCTCCATGAACTTGTCGTACACGTTGCGCTGCACCAGGATCCGGCTGCGCGCGCAGCAGTCCTGACCGGCATTGTCGAACACGCCGTAGGGTGCGGTAGCGGCAGCCTTCTCCAGATCACAGTCGTCGAAGACGATGTTCGCGCTCTTGCCGCCCAACTCCAGGGTCACCCGCTTCACCTGCTGCGCGGCGCCCGCCATCACCCGCGTGCCGACCTCGGTCGAGCCGGTGAACACGATCTTGCGGACGTCGGGGTGACTGATGAAGCGCTCCCCCACCACCGACCCCCGGCCCGGCAGCACCTGGAACAGGCCGTCGGGCAGCCCGGCCTCGCGCCCGAGTTCGGCCAGCCGCATCGTGGTCAGCGGGGTGATCTCGGCGGGCTTGACGAGAACGGCGTTGCCTGCGGCGAGCGCGGGCACGAAGCCCCAAGAGGCGATGGTCATCGGGAAGTTCCACGGCGCGATCACCGCGACGACACCGAGCGGCTCGTTGAACGTGACGTCGAGGCCGCCTGCCACCGGAATCTGCTTGCCGGACATCCGTTCCGGGCTAGCCGAGTAGAACTGCAGCACGTCGCGGACGTGCCCCGCCTCCCACTCCGCGTTGCCGATCACGTGCCCGGAGTTGGCCACCTCCAACGCGGCCAGCTCGTCGACGTGCGCATCGACCTGAGCGGCGAACGACCGCAGTGCGGCGGCCCGCTCGGCAGGGGCCAGCCTGGCCCACTGCTTCTGCGCGGACTTCGCGCGCGCGACGGCGTCGTCCACGGCGGGGACGTCGAGCAGTTCGACGGTGCGCAGCACCTCCTCCGTCGCAGGGTTGATCAGTGTCGACGTGGTCACGCTGTGGTCCTTTCCCGAGTTGTCTGAATCTTGCCCGAGGCGTATGCCGTGGCGGCCTCCACGACGCCTGCGAACAGCCGCAGATCGTCGAGTCGTTCCTCGGGATGCCACTGGACGGCCAGAACGAAGGTCTGGCCTGTTGTCCTCCCCGTCGCTCCGCTCGCCCCAGGAGCCTCCCCCGTCGCTCCGCTCGCCCCAGGAACCATTTCGACCGCCTCGACCACACCGTCCCGATCCCACGCACTCGCCATCAGTCCCTTGCCGAGCTCGGCGATGGCCTGGTGGTGGTAGCACTGGGCGTCGGTGGACGCGCCGATCAAGGCGGCCAGCCGAGTTCCCGGCACCGTCTGGATCGACGACGTGCTGAACACGGCGTTGCCAAGCTGGTGCTGGTAGTGGCCGACGACGTCGGGCAGGTGTTGGTGCAGCGTGCCCCCGAGTACCACGTTGAGGACCTGCGCGCCGCGGCAGATGCCGAGAAGCGGCAGTCCGCGCGCCAATGCTCCACGCACCAGGGCGAATTCCCACGCGTCACGGTCGCGCGCCGGTTCGTCGGTGGTCGGATGCGGCGCCTGACCGTAGGTCCCGGGATCGACGTCGCGTCCGCCGGTGATCACCAGACCGTCCAGCCCGTCGAGCACCCGCTCGACGATGGCGTCGTCCACCGGTTGCGGTGGAAGCAGGGTGGCGATACCACCCGCCGAGGTGACGCCCTCGACGTAGACGGCGGGCAGGAAACTGGCACGGACGTCCCAGACACCGGTCTGAGCCTGCTGCAGATACGTGGTGAGACCGACGATCGGGCGGCGGGTCGTGTTCACGTCAGAGTCGTTCGAACCCACGTCGCCTCTCCCAGTCGGTGACCGTCGAGTTGAACGCCTTCAACTCGACCTTGGCGTTGTTGAGGTAGTGCTCGACGACCTCATCGCCGAACGCCTCGCGCGCCACCGTCGACGCCTCGAACAGTGCGGCGGCCTCGGCCATTGTGGTCGGAAGCCGTTCGGCCCCACTGGTGTACGCGTTGCCCTCGCACGCTGCAGGCAGTTCGAGGCCCTGATCGATGCCGTGCAGACCACCGGCGATCAACGCGGAGACCGCGAGGTACTGATTGACGTCGCCGCCGGGCGCCCGGCACTCCATCCGCATGCCGTGCCCGTGGCCGACCACGCGCAGCGCGCACGTGCGGTTGTCCATGCCCCACGCGACGGCGGTCGGCGCGAAGCTGCCATCGACGAAACGCTTGTAGGAGTTGATGTTCGGTGCGTAGAAGAGCGTCAGTTCACGCAGGGTGGCCAGCTGGCCCGCGACGAAGCTGCGGAACATCGGCGACATCCCGAGCGGGTCGTCGTCGTCCGCGAACACGGCCGTACCGTCGTCACCACGGAACGAGAGGTGGATGTGACAGCTGTTGCCTTCACGCTCGTCGAACTTCGCCATGAACGTGAGGCTCTTGCCGTGCTGGTCGGCGATCTCCTTCGCGCCGTTCTTGTAGATGGTGTGGTTGTCGCAGGTGACCAGCGCATCGTCGTACCGGAAGCCGATCTCCTGCTGACCCAGGTTGCACTCGCCCTTGACGCCCTCGCAGTACAGCCCGGCGCCCTCCATCCCGAGCCGGATGTCGCGCAGCAGAGGTTCCATCCTGGTGGATGCCAGCATCGCGTAGTCGATGTTGTAGTCGGTGGCGG
>JAOPUT010000220.1 GCA_025963385.1 Mycobacterium sp. | reverse complement strand
GCGGGTATGGCTACTCCACCGAATACGACGTCGAGCGCTACTTCCGGGATGCGCCGCTGATGATCGTCGGCGAAGGAACCAACGAGATTCAGCGCAACGTCATCGCCGCGCAGCTCGTCGCGCGCGGGGGCCTCTGAGCCGAAAGCTGGTTCACGCGAAGAAGTTCGAGCCGCCGTCGACGGTGACGTTGGCCCCGGTCGCGTAGGTGTTGCGCTCGGAGGCCAGCAAGCAGATGACCGGGCCGATGTCGGACGGGATGCCTGCCCGCCCCAGAACGGCTCGAACGCCGAAGAATTTGGAGATGTAGCGCATGACCGATCGCGGATCGTCGCGCTGACGCCAGCCTCGGCGGGCAGTGTCTCGATATGGCGAACCATCTGATCCGAGACGTACGTACCGGGTAAAACGGTGTTGGCGAGGGTCCCGTCGGCGGCGAGCTCGAGTGACAAGTTCTTGGTGATGCCCGTCAGTGCCGCCTTCGCCGCCGTGTACTCCATCAAACCGAGCCCCTGACTGCGCGCCGACATCGCGGCGAGGTTGACGATGCCGCCCTCAGCTCTGCCCCGAGCGAACGGCCTGTGCCGTCATTCGGGCACCACGCGAATCTCCGTGCGGCCGTCGAGGTCTACGCTCACTTCGGCCCGCCCCCTGCCGTCGGCGACCAAGGTGTTCGTGACGGCCCCGGTAACGGTGTACCGGCAGTCGGGTTGCAGTCGCGCGAGTCGGAGAATCTGCGACGAGCTCCCGCGCCCCGGAAGCAAGACAAGATGCAGGTCGTCGCCGCCAGAGACGGCGCGCGCGACGAGAACGTCGGGGTAGGCGACGTCGTCGAGAAGGGGTCCCGAAACCGCGGATTCGGGCGTCGGACCGACGACGGTCTTGCGCCAGAAGTCGTGGTGCAGCTGACGGTCGATGGTCACACACGCGTTCACCGAATTCGACATCTTGCGGTACCGGAGCACCCCATCCTCGACGACCGGATCGCACAGTGAGTCGAGTGCGCGCTTGGCCGCCGCGGCGGCCTCGGCGTCCCCGAATTCACGCGCGGCTCCGTAGAGCGATTCCATGGCCAGACCGTAGCCGGGCTTGTAATTGCCCATGTCGATCGCCCCCTTGGGCAGCACCGGCTTGAGTTCGCCCGCCTCCGTCGCGAAGGCCTCGGTGCGAAGGATGCCCCAGTACCGCATCGCGATGTCGGGGAACATGGAGTTCAGGTATACCGCGGGGATGGCGTCGGGAAGCGGGAACGGCAGGTCGATGCCCGTGTGCTTGGACTTCAGTGACACCATCCCGAAATCCGGGTGGACGAATTCGGTTTCGAGCCGGTGCTTGAAGTTCTCGGCGATCTCGGCGAAGTGTTGGGTGCCCGCGATGCGGTCGTAGACCTGCAGGGCACCCATGCCCCGAAAGTTGCAGGCGGTATAGGTCCAGTTGGGCTCGCACGGGAAGAGGCCGAACGGCGCCTTGCGGAAGTTCGTCATCAACGAATCGACGATGTCGTGCAACGAGTGTCGGTGCTTTCCGAAACTCAGCCCGCCGGGTTGCAGGTAGCGATCATCGCCGCTGGATGCGGTGTAGAGCCCCACCTGCAAACCGAAGAAACCGGTGAGCATGATGTTGTCCTTGCCGACGGGGTCGGAGTTCAACCTGAGGTTGCCCCAGGCGTTTTCCCACGCCCAGTATCCCCACACCTGCTTGTCGAGGTACGTGTCGATCAACCCGCGCTGGGCGCGGGTAAGGTAGCCGTGGAAGTTGGGCGTGTAGTGGGCCTGGGTGACCGCCAGCGCGTAGCCGAGGTAATTGATCTGATAACGCAGCGATGCCGTTTGGAATTGGTCGATCTTGTCGTAACCGGTGAAATCCCCTGGCTCCTGCAACCCTCGGTCGATGACGTAGCGCAGGCCGGCGAGCGTGTCGTCGTCGAGTTCCAAGTGGTCGGCGTCTGGTGGCGCCACGGCCGACTGTCGCGCGTGAGCCGTCGCCCTCGGCAGGTACTCCAGTCGCTCTGTGCGTCGCCTGGTGACGGCCTTGCGCGATCGACGTGACACCATTTGCAGGACCACGATCCCGGCAAGCACCAATGCGGCGGCCACGATCAGTCCTGCGGTCGACACGCTCTCGTCGGCGACCGCCCAGCCGGCCAGGGCAGCTGAGCCCAGCCACACCACCGGCGGCAGTGTCGTGAAGCCGGCGGCGAACCAGGCCACCAGTGACACGACGAACAGGACCAGCACAACCGGAGTCAGCGCCGCCCACCACCCGCCTGCCGCGAGGAACCCTGCGCCAGGAAACCACAGCCCGACCCCGGTGCCGCTCCAGAAGGCCGATCCGCTCGTCAGCAGGGCAGCTCCGATCACCACCATTGCCGCATAGGTGAGAAGCGTGCGCCGCAAGCGTGATCTGGTCACGGGCCCCCGCGACGGTTCGAGTTCGACTCCGCCAGCGGGGCCGCCGACGTGCGATAGATCGGTTGACATGCGTTGAGTTCCTTCGTATCAGCGGGTACGGGCAGTCACCGACTGCAGTACCTCGGGATCGGTTCGCGATTCGGCGTCGCGCCGGAAGACGCGAAGGACCCGGGAGAACACGTAGGCGATGAGTACGCAGCAGGCCATCAAGTACTCCTCGGCCCCTCGACGGGAACGGGTTCGAGGGCGAATTCCGCGCGCCCCCTCACGTGGATGGGGCGCAGGAGATCGTTCGCGAGACGCTCGTCATTCATGTTCCTCATCCCAGTCATCGGTTGCCTGCCGCTACGTGCTCTTGCGCAATCGCCGACGTACCGATTTCCTCTCCAGCGCGATCATCGCTCGCATACCGCGCTGCTTGACCCCGGTGTAGGGGGCGGCAAGTGCCGATGACATGGAGAACCGCGACGGCGCCGACATGACGCCACGGCCGTGGCTAAAGGCTTCAAAGCCCGATCGACCGTGGTAGTAGCCCATCCCGCTCTCACCAACGCCACCGAATGGCATCCCGGCCACGGAGTAGTGCAGGACCACGTCGTTGATCGTCACCCCGCCCGAATAGGTGCGGTCCAGAAACCGTCGACGATCGGCGTCGTCGGGTCCGAAGTAGTAGGCCGCCAACGGTTTCGGCCGCGAATGGATCCGGTCGATCGCGTCGTCGATGTGGTCGTAGGTCACGATTGGCAGCAGGGGCCCGAAGATCTCCTCTTGCATGATCGTCATTTCCTCGGTCGCGCCGAGTACCAGGGTGGGCGCGATCTTGTGCGCAGGCTGGGCCGAGAAGTCCTCGGCCGCCGGGTTGATGGTGACGATCTCCGCACCCTTGGCGCGGGCGTCGTCCAGCAGATCGTTGAGGCGGGAAAAGTGGCGCCCGTTGACGACCGAGGTGTAGTCGTCGTTGTCGAGGATCCGCGGAAACATCTTGGTGACGCTGGCTCTGACCTTCTCGACGAACTCGCGCTCCCGACCGTCCTGAATCAACACGTAGTCCGGCGACAGGCACAGTTGACCGGCGTTCATCGTCTTGCCGATCATGACCCGGTCGGCCACCACCTTCAGATCTGCGCCGCCCGAGATCACCACCGGCGACTTGCCCCCGAGCTCGAGGGTGACCGGGACGAGATTGTCGGCCGCCGCGCGCTGTACGTGCCGCCCCGTACCTGGAGATCCGGTGAGCATGAGGTGGTCGAAACGCAGCGCGCTGAACTCGGCACCCACGTCGGGACCGCCGGTGACGGCGTGCAACTCGGTGGGGTCGAACCGCTTCGCGATCTCCGCCCGCATCAACTCCGACGTGGCCGGGACGAACTCCGACAGTTTGACCATGACGTTGTTGCCGGCCGCGAAGGCTTGGGTCACGGGGTCGAAGGTCAGGCCGACCGGAAAGTTCCACGGGCTGATCACGCCGACGACGCCGAGGGGCTGCCAGTCCACCCACGCGCGGGCGCCGACCAATCCCATGGCGCCGGAGCGATACCGGGTCGGCTTCATCCAGTCGCGGAGGTGTTTGCGCGTGTGCTTGATGCCAGGCAGTGGACCGACGACGTCCGACATCATCGACTGCGCACGAGAGCGATGGCCGTAGTCGGCGACGAGCGCATCGACGAGCGCGTCGGCGTTCGACAGGATGAGGTCGATGATGCGGTCGATGCGGTCGATGCGAGTCGCCGCGGAGGGTGGACCCTCCGCGAGGAAGGCCTGCCGCTGGCTGGCCAGGATCACGGGAAGGTCGGAAGCGACCTCAACGCGACCGGCCGTCTGCGGCGGGCTCGAGTTCAGCGTCATCGGGACCGCCTAATCCTTGTTCATGAGATGGACGAGTCGCCACATCAGAGCCGGTGACAGTCGCCGCATCATCCAGGTGGCGCGGGCCTCGACCCCGGGCACCAAGACCGTAGTCCCGCGGTCCAGCCCCTTCTCGATTCGATCCAGAATGTCGTCGGGATCAGCGGCGCGCCCCGCGGTGACGGCGTCCACCAGGGCCTTTGGGCCACCGGCGATGGCCTGGTCGAGCAATGGAGTCTTCACCGCCGACGGCGCAGCGAGAATCATCCGCAACTTCGTGTGCCGGAGCTCGTGGATGAGGATCTCACCGTAGGTGTTGACGGCGGACTTACTTGCGCAGTACGCCGAAAAGTTGGTCGACGACGAGTAGCCGGTGATCGATCCGAACATGATCACGTCACCTCGGTTCCGCGAAATCATGCCCGGCAGAACGGCTTTGGTCATGTGGACGGTACCGAAGTAGTTGATCTTCATCGGCGCGAGCAAGCGGTCGACCGTAGTGTCGAGAATGCGTCCGGCGGGCATGATGCCCGCCGCGTGGACCAGACGGTCGATGGGTCCGTGGGTCGCCTCGACCGTCGCCACCACCTCGTTGACGGCGTTGACGTCCGTCACGTCGCACGGATGGGCGACGACCCGTTCTCCGCCGAGTCGCTGGGTTTCCTTCATCCCCGGTTCGTCGACGTCGACGATCGCCACCGTGGCCCCCTGATCGGCCAGGCGCACCGCCGCGATGCGCCCCATCCCGCTGCCGCCACCGGTCACTACGGCGACTCTTCCGCTGAAGCTCATCGCCCCTCCAATCCCCGCCCGAGCGAGTAGCGCATCTAGCGCAACCTATCTAACCTAGTTTACTTTATACAGAGGGCTGGCGTGTGACAGTCGGTCGCCAAGGTGATTTCACACGGGGCGACCGACGAGACGAAAGCCGAGAGAACGAGAGAAGTGGACGACGATGTCTAAGAACCATGCCTGAGCACACCGAAGGGCTGCCGCTACGCGGCGTGCGGGTCGTGGATCTCACCGACGGTCCCGCGGCCGCGTCGACTCGTCTGCTGGCCGAGCTGGGGGCCGATGTGGTGCTGATCGAACCTCCTGAGGGGTTGCGATCGCGGCGCGCTCACCCGCAGCACGACGGCAACGGTCTGGCCTTTCTCACCATGCACGCGAACAAACGAGGCGTGGTCCTGGATCTGACGACCGAAGGAGGGCGAATGGATCTGCTCGCCCTCACCGACCGCGCCGACATCGTCGTCGAGTCGCTACGGCCCGGCACGCTCGCCGATCTCGGCGTGGGGCCGTCCCTGCTGCGAGACCGCAACCCCGTCCTGGTCGTCGTCTCGATAAGCGATTTCGGACAGACCGGTCCCTACCGGGACTGGCGTGGCGGGGAGGCCGTCCAGATGGCCATGTCATCGGTCCTGACCCGCTCCGGTGCTCCCGAGCGCGAACCGCTGCTGCCACCGGGCGACTTCGCCACCGAGGCCGGGGCGGTGCAAGCCGCGTTCGCCGCACTGCTCGCCTACTACCGGGCACTGGACTCGGGTGCGGGTGGCTACGTCGACTGCTCGTTTCACGACATGGCGGTGCAAGGCCTCGATCCAGGCTTCGGCATGGCGGGAACGGCGACCATGGGGCGGCCGCTCTCGGAGCTGCCGCCAGGCCGCCCGGACGCACGAATGCTCTATCCCATCTTCCCGTGCGCCGACGGCCACATCCGGCTCTGCATGCTCGCGCCCAAACACTGGCGGGCCATGTTCGGCTGGCTCGGCGAACCCGAGCAATTCGCCGACCCGTCCTACGACCAAATCATCACCCGGTTCATGTCCTGGGACACGCTGCAACCCGTCATCGCCGACCTCTTCTCGGATCAGCGTCGCGACCAGATCGTCCGGCGCGGAAGCGAACTCGGCATTCCCATCGCGAGCATGAACACACCAGCAGAGACCTCGAGTAGCGACCACGTCGAGGTCCGCAGGTCCTTCGTCGAGGCCGAGGTCGCACCCGGCCTGCGGGGACGGATGGCCAACGGTTACCTCGAATTCGCTGGACAGCGCGCCGGATTCCGTTTCCGCGCACCGACTCTCGGAGAACACACCGAACACGTGATGGCAGAACTCACCAGCACACCCTCGAGGCCGACACCCTCCCCCTCGGCCGACCGTCCCCTCAGTGGGCTGCGGGTCCTCGACCTCGGGGTCATCGTCGTCGGCGCCGAGAGCGGCAGACTGCTGGCCGATCAGGGGGCCGAGGTCATCAAGGTGGAGAACCGTGCGTTCATGGATGGCGCCCGGCAGGCCGACACGCCCGAGCGCGTCAGTCACCCCTTCTCCGTCGGCAATCGCAACAAGCTCAGCATCGGCCTGAACCTCCGCGAGCCACGCGGTGCCGAACTGTTTCGGGATCTGGTGGCGAAGTCCGACGTGGTACTCACGAACTTCAAGCCGGGAACCATGGAATCCCTCGGATTCGACTATGACACCCTGCGCAGAATCAATCCAGGAATCGTCGTGGTCGACAGCAGCGCCTTCGGAAACACCGGCCCATGGAGTAAGCGGATGGGGTACGGCCCCCTGGTGCGGGCCGTCGTCGGGCTGACGACGCTGTGGCGTCACCCCGACGCGCCCGAAGGGTTCGGCGACGACATGACCGTCTACCCGGACCACGCCGCTGCCCGGGTGGCGATTACGGCCGTCATCGCCGCACTCATCGAGCGGCGGCGCACCGGCAAGGGCGCGAAGATCAGTGTGGCCCAGATCGATACGGTCTTCACGCAACTCAGTACCGCCTATCTCCGGGAGTCCCTGGAGCCCGGGACGATGGTCGCGCGAGGCAATCTCGGTAGCGCCGGTGAATACGACGCACCGAATGGAGTCTTCCCGTGCGCCGGTGAGGACGCCTACTGCGTCGTCACCGTCGACGGAGATGCCGACTGGATCACTCTGGCCAAGGCGATCGGGCGAAGCGATCTGGCCGACCGGCCCGACTTGGCCACGGCGCCCGGCCGCGTCGCGGCGCGAGCCGAGATCGATCGGGCGCTGCAGGAGTGGACGTCGCCTCTGACGCCACTGGATGCCGCCTCCCAGTTGCAGGCCGCCGGCATCGCCGCCGGCGCCGCCGCGCATGTATCGGACCTGTTGGACGATCCGCAGCTGCGGCATCGTCGCGTCTTCGGTGAGCTACCGCAGCCCGGCTGGAAGGAGCCGCTCGTCGTGGAGACGGGCGTCGCGCTGTTCGAGGGTATCGACCCGCCGGCCTTGAACCCGGCCCCCTCGATGGCGCAGCAGACGCGCTTGATCTGTCGAGACGTGTTGCAGCTGAACGATTCCGAGATCGATCGGCTTGCTGAAGACGGCATCCTCGAGCCGGCGGAGGGAGCAACGACATGAGCGTGCCCCTCGATCCCCGCACGCCGGTGCTGGTGGGTGTCGGGCAGTGCAGCGAGCGCCTCGACGATCCCGGTTACCGGGCCATGTCTGCGGTGGAAGTGGCCGCCGAGGCATCCCGCGCCGCCCTCCAGGACTGCGGCGCCGACGTCGGCACGGTCTCGGCCCGGATCGACACGGTGGCCGGCGTGCGCCAGTTCGAGATCTCGACGCCCGCCGCCGAGGCTCCGCTGGGACGCTCGACGAACTATCCGCGGTCGGTCGCCCAGCGGCTGAACGCCAACCCCGCGGACGCCATCCTGGAGGTCACCGGCGGCCAAAGCCCCCAGCACCTCGTCAACGAGATGGCAGCGGCGATAGCCCGCGGCGAACGGGAGGTCGTGCTGCTGTTCGGCTCGGAGGCCATCTCGACCGTTCGGCACATGATGACCGCTGCCGAGCGACCGGACTTCTCCGAGACCGTCGACGGCCAACTGACCGACCGCGGCTTCGGCCTGGAGGGCATGGGCGGCTCCATCTATCGACGTCACGGATTAGTCGACGCCCCAACGCAATACGGGCTGCTGGAGAATGCCCGGCGCACACGGCTGGGTCTGAAACGCGACGAGTACCGCTGCCAGATGGCCGAGCTGTTCGCCCCGTTCACGCAGGTCGCGGCGGCCAACCCGTACGCCGCGTCGCCCGTCACGCGCACCGTCGACGAGCTGGCGGAGGTGACCACGACCAACCGCATGATCGCCGACCCGTACCCGCGGCTGATGGTGTCGCGCGACCAGGTCAATCAGGGTGCCGCCCTACTGCTGACGTCGGTGGGTTCGGCGACCGAACTGGGCGTGCCTCGAGATCGGTGGGTCTTCCTCCATGGCCAAGCCGACCTCCGAGAGCGCAACCTGCTCGATCGCCACGATCTGAGCCAGGCGCCCTCGGCGGTGTGGGCAACGCGAGAAGCCCTGGCCGTTGCCCAGATTGGTCTCGACGACGTAGCCACCTTCGACCTCTACAGCTGCTTTCCCATCGCGGTGTCGAACGTGTGTGACGGACTTGGCCTGGCACCGAATGATGCTCGGGGACTGACACTTACGGGCGGGTTACCCTACTTCGGGGGAGCGGGCAACAACTACTCCATGCACGCCATCGCCGAAACCGTCCGCGCCCTGCGCAACTCACCCGGCGATTACGGACTGGTCGGCGCCAACGGAGGAATTCTCTCCAAGTACTCGGTGGGCGTCTATTCCACGATACCCCGCGAGTGGCAGTCGGATCGAAGCGACCTGCGCCAGCACGAACTCGACGGCGAACCCGCCGTCGACGTCACGAAAGCTCCCGAGGGTGAGGGGCGCATCGAGACCTACACCGTGCGGCACGGTCGCTCGGGCCCGGTCGGGATCGTCGTCGGTCGCCTGTCAGCGGATGACACCCGGTTCGTCGCCAACCCCGCCGCCGACGACACTGACCTCGTCGAGCTCCTGCTTCATGGCGAGCCCGTTGGAGCCCACATCACCACTCGGCCAACCGAATCACGCAACGAGGCGACGCTGCGGTGAGAACGCTGGTGACTGGCGCCACGGGACCGTTCGGTCGCGCCGTGTGCAAGCGACTCGTCGCCGACGGTCACGACGTCACCGCCATGGCCCGCAGGGCACCCGACCGGCCGGTGCCAGGCACCGACTTCGCAGCGGGCGACGTCCGCGACGCACGGGCCGTCCGGCAGGCCATGTCGGGATGCGATGCCGTCGTGCACTTGGCATGGGTGGTCGCCCCGTTGAAGACCGAAGCCGAAACGGCCGAGATCAATCTCGGCGGCACCGAGAACGTCCTGGCCGCCATGGCTACCCAGGGCTGCCACCGACTGGTCTTCTCCTCCTCGGTGCTCGCCTACGGCGCCGTGCCCGGTCATCCCCCTCTGTTGACCGAGGACGACGAACGACGGCCTCCGCGAACGCATTTCTATGCCTTCCACAAGAAGCTCGCCGAGGACGCGATCACCACAAGCGGGGTGGACGCCGTGCTCGTCCGGGCGGGCATCATCGCCGGGCGCGACGTCGACAACACCATCTTCCGGTTCTTCTCCAGCCCGGCGCTGCCGGTGCCCGCCCCCGATCGACGGCAACAGTTCGTCCATACCGATGACGTCGCCCGCTTCACCGCCGCAGCCGTAACCCATTCGCACAGCGGGGCCGTGAACATCACCGGCGACGGCACGGTCACGATGCGCGACATCGCTCGCATCATGGGGATTCCGATGATCACGGTCCCCGAACGCGTACTCCGCTCGGGAATCAATGCCGCCTGGCAGCTGGGCGTGAGCGAGCTTGCCCCAGGCGAGATCGGCGGCCTGCTCGACATGCCGATCGTCGACACCACCCGACTGCACGAATACTGGGGCTTCACCTGCCAGTGGTCGAGCAGCGCAGCGCTGCGCGACATGGCCCGTGCCGCCCACGGCGTGACGACTCTCGGCAAGAAGACGATCCGTCTGCCCTGGCGCATCAGTTCGAACTCCGAAGAAGACATCGGCCCCGTGCGCTCGATCCTGTTGCGCCGCACCTACGCAGACGAGGTGAACCGAGTGGCCCGGGACCTCTCCGATGTCACGTCATCGACGTCGGTGGACATACCGATCGGTTCGGCCCGCGAGGAGCTCGTCGAGGATCTCGCGGCATATGCGGCATTGCTGGCCAGGATCGGCCAGCAGATACGGGCGCCCGGCCACCTCGTCGCGCGCGCGCAGGACGCCAGCGATTCAGCCAACGAAGGACGAACTCGATGAAGCAGATGAACGGACTGGACCGGCTCTTCCTCAACGTCGAGACGGGCAAGCTGCCGATGGACGTGTTCGGAATCCTGCTGCTGGATCCGTCGACCGCGCCCGACGGCCACGACTTCGTCAGATTCCGCGACGAGATGGCCGACCGATTGCCCCGCGTCCCCATGTTCACCCGCCGGGCGGTGTCCGCTCCGTTCGGCGCCGGTCACGAACACTGGATCGTCGATCCCCACTTCTCCATCGACCGGCACCTCAAGCACCTCGGCGCGCCCGCGCCGCACGACCTGTCCGCGCTGTGCGACATGGCCATCACCCTTGCTGACGAGCCACTCGATCGCGCGCGTCCGCTGTGGCAGATGTACTACGTCGACGGCCTCGACGACGGCTCGGCGGCGGTTCTGCTTCGGCTCCATCACGCGGCCATCGACGGGGTGGGCGGCGCCGAGATGCTCAGTGAGCTGTTCGACAGGGAACCACTGTCACGCGGACCGCAGTCCAGCGCTCCCGTACTAGATGGCGAAAGAGTGCCAACACCGGTCGAAATGCTGCTGCGGTCACTGCCCGATCAGGTGATCACCCCGGTCAAACTCGTGCAACGCGCCGCCCCCATGGCCATGCCGCTGGCCAAGGGTCTCGTTGCGCGCCTATCGGGTGGTAGTCCTGGTGGTCCACCCGACGACCACGTCGACACACCCGAGAAGGCACGGGAGCCGCGACGCAATCTGTTGAACCGGGTCGTGGCGAACCCCAAGCGATCACTGGCCGTCGCCTCGCTCTCGATGGCCGACATGGTGGCTGCCAAGGACCGCTACGGAGTGACCCTCAACGACGTCGTGCTGTCGGTGACCAGCGCGGCCGTCGGCGACTACCTGCGTCACCGCGACGAACTACCGGGCGAGGCGTTACGCATCGCCGGACCCGTCAACGTTCGCGACGACGCCGCAGAAGCCGCGAGTGGCAACCACTTTGCGTTCATGATGGTGGCCATACCCGACATCGCCGATCCCGTCGAGCGACTCCGCGAAGTGTCCCGATTGACCAAGAAGAGCAAACCAAGCCGTCCTCGAACCAAGGACGCTTCTACATCCCGGACCTCGCGAACATCCCGGACCGCCCGCAAGCCCAGTGGCACCGTCGGTCAGGTGATGGGACTGATCGACGTACTGCCCAGTGGGGCCTGGCAATTGCTGGGCCAACTGGTGAATTCGTCGGCGGTCGAAGCAGTGCCCCCGATCGCGAACTTCGTCGTGTCCAACATCCCCGGGCCGAAGGACAAGCTGTACATCGCTGGCGCCGAGATCACCCACATGTATGGGCGCACCATGGTCGGCGCGGGCGTCGGTCTCTTCATTCACTGTCTCAGCTACGGCGACACGCTCGACTTCGGCTTCACCGCACTCGCCGACCTGGTTCCCGACCCCGACACGATGGTGCAGAACATGCACCGGCATCTTGCCGCTCTGCTCGATGCTCCATGAGCGCGATCGACCAACCCGTGCCCGGTAGCCCATCGCGGGTACCCCCCGGTGCACGAATCCTTTTCGCGCATCACGTCATCGAGCTCGGTGACGGTCGACGCGTCGGAGTATCCGTCGGGGGCTATGGCGTGCCACTGGTCTTCTTCCACGGCATCGGCATGAATCGCCAGGTGTACCTCAAGCTGTTGAGCCGACTGCCACAGCTCGGGTTCCTGGTGGTCGCGATCGACGCCCCCGGCCACGGGCAGACATTCGCGCCGTTGACCGGCGAGCGCAGCTTCACTCACCGAATCGCCGTCACCGAAAGGATTCTGGAGACTCTGGGCATCGAGCGAGCCGTCCTCGTCGGTCACAGCATGGGTGGTCGGACCGCCGCCGAACTCGCTGCCCGACACCCCGAGCGGGCACTGGCCGTCATCCTGATCGACCCCGCGGTCGGCGCAGCCTTCGATGCGTCGCGAGCCCGGATCTCGTCCCCCGGGCGGACGGGCGCGGCACTCGCCGCAGCGGTGGGTGACACCATCGTCGACCGTCGCGGACTGCGCCGGTTGGATCACGTCCGCTACCTGCGCACGCTGGGCAAGCTATTCCTCAGTACCGCAGCCCATCCGGGGACCTTCGCCTCCGCCGCGTCCGCAATCGCCAGGGCCGACGACAGCGCCATCGCACTGGCGGCGCTGCGCGAGGCCGGGAGTCGCGTGGTCATCATTCACGGTGAACAGGACAAGATCGTGCCGCTCGGGTCCGCCGTCGACGCTGCGGTCACTAGCGGCGCACTGCTGGTGACCCTGCCCAAGGCCTACCACTCGTGGGTACTGACGACCCCGTGGACCTTCGCCGAGATGTTCGGCCGGCTCATCGCCGAACAACGCCTGGGCCCGGAGGTTCACGACGCGGTCACCGCGGCATACCCCGATGGTCTGTACGACCGCGACGCCCTCGTGCGTAAGCTGGCGCCGCCGATCCGCATTCTCGGTAACGCCTATCCACTCCGGCGGCGTCTGTACCACGGGTACCGGCTCTGGGATCCGCAGGACCTGACGAACTTCGGAGCGATCTGAGTCAGCGCAACCTCTGCAGGAGGGGAATGGTGACGGCTGCGCACGTAGCCATCATGACGAGTCCTCCCAACCGCTGGTCCCAGACTGCGGGCAGGCCCAGCGGACTGCGCTGGGCCATCGCGCCCCAGGCACCGAACAGCGATAGCAGCCCGATGAAGGCGGCCACCTCCTGAGCCCCTAGCAACGCCGCACGTCGGATCCTCGACGGCACCGCGCCGCCCGTGCGCAGGATGCCGAACCAGTAGGCGATCCCCACGAGTGGGGGAACCAGAACCGTCCACGGCGGCACGGCCCCCAGCTCAGCGCCATGGTGATGCACGGCGGGAAGATGGATGACGATCAAGATGCCCGCATAGCTCACCGCCGATGCCACCACCAGCCAGGTCCAGCCTGCGCTCCGGGCACCTGTGCGCGGTACCAGCGTGACGACGGCCAGCGGCACCAACACCAGCAGGATCTCGAGCACGACCATGGCGATGAGGTGCGATTGAGCGGCGAGCACCCGCACCGGTTGCGACGCCGCGCACAACGTCGCCGCAGCAGCGCCAACCACGGCCGCAACGGGTTGTCTGCGGAGGAACCACCACACCGCCGCGGCGAACACGACCGCGCCCGCGGTCAACACCGGCCACGTCCAACGAGGTTCCGGCCCTGGCGGCCCCGCCATACCGGGCATCACGTGCGACTGGTCGGCTCCCACCATGACGCGTGCCAGGACCACGGCAAAGATGAGTTCGAGAGCGGCGACGATCCAGGTGCGTCGCGACGGTGCCGGGCGTTCGGGGGTTGCCGGCCGGTTCGGCGATCCCTCTCCCTGTGACTGCACGGACCGAGTATATGGTCAACTAAGTTAGACAACTAGGAGCTCGCATGACATCGACAGTGCAGACCCCGGGCGCCCTCTTCGACCTCGGTGGTCAGGTCGCCATCGTGACCGGGGCATCCAGTGGGCTCGGCGACCGGTTCGTCCGGGTGCTGCACGCCGCGGGCGCCTCGGTCGTCGCCGTCGCACGCCGTTCCCATCGCCTCGAGGCACTTGCCGACGAACTCGATCGCGTGCTGCCAGTCACAGCGGACCTGGCCGCTGACGGCGACGTCGAACGCATCGTTCCCCGGGCACTGGAACACTTCGGCCGTCTCGACATCGTCGTCAACAACGCCGGATTCGGCACTCCGGCCCCTGCGGTCGACGAACCCATCGCAGCGTTTCGGCGCACGCTCGAGGTCAACCTGGTCGGCGCCTTCCATCTTTCCCGCCTGGCTGCAGCACCGATGATTGCCGCGGGCACCGGGTCGATCATCAACATCTCGTCCATTCTCGGCCTCGTCGCGGCGTGGCCTATCCCGGACGCTTCCTACTCGTCGTCGAAGGGGGCGCTGGTCAGCTTGACCAGAGACTTGGCCTGCCAGTGGGCCCGCCAAGGCGTGCGGGTGAATGCCCTCGCGCCAGGCTTCTTTCCGAGCGAGAGCTCCGCCGGCATGACGGACGAAGCCAGCCAGCGGTATCTACGCACCGGCTGCCCGATGCGCCGGATGGGCGAACCCGACGAACTCGACGGCGCGCTGCTATTCCTCGCCTCCAGAGCGTCGACGTACATGACGGGCCAGGTGTTGACCGTCGACGGCGGGTGGACGGCGCACTGAGCCAGGCCCTGGTTCACCTCAGCCGATTCAGCGCGTCGGCCGTCTCCAGATCCTCGACGGCCACACACGCTCGGCGCCAGCCGGCTTCGGCGTTCTCTTGGGCTTGCAGGCCCGGCCACGCGATGGTCATGGCCGTCGCATCCCATGCTTCCGCCGCGAACAGGCGGTAGCGCTGATAGGCGGCGTCCAGCGTCGGGACGTCCGAGACTCCCCCCGATCGCAACCCGTCGAGATACCGTGCCAGCAGCTCGCGCTCGTACGTGCGGCGCACGTCGGGGTCGAGGCCGGCGATCATCCAGTAGGTCACCTCGCGCAGACCCGGCCCCTGCCACACCACCTGCCAGTCGAGAAGCCCGGAGCTCCCGTCGGGCATCGAGTACGTGTTGCCCAGGTGTGAATCTCCATGCAGCAGCGTCATTGGACCCACTTCGAACTCGCGGTAGTACGCGTCGATGTGTTGGTCGAGCGCGGCGGACACCGCGCGCACCGCGGGTGTCGTCTCCGGTCGATTCAGCTTCAACGCGCCACGTCGCCCGCGCGAGTAGAAGGTCTTGAGGACGAGGTTGCCGGGTCGCGTACTCCAGGTGCGAGCCCACGACAGATCACCCCGCAAGCGCGGACTCTCCCAGAAGTGCGCGTGCAGTCTGGCGAAGGCGTCGATCAGGCCGCGGGCATGGTCGATCTCGCAGCGGTCGGCCAGCGCATACGGCCTGGCGCCCTGGGCGACGAGATCGTCGAGGACGAGCACAAAGCGCGCCCCCACACCCGCGTAGGAGAACCACGCCTTCGGCGCGATCCCCTCGAGCTCGGCGGCGGCCTGCTGGTAGAACTTCACCTCGTTGACGGCCATGTCCAACGCGGCAACCATCACCCGGTTCTTCGCCGTCAGCGGGCTGCTCTTGATGAAGAGATTCGCTGGGAGGCCAGCCTCCTTGCCCCCCGCGTCCCACTCCACCAGCAGCCGCCGACGATCGGTGGTTCCGGTGGTGCCGTCGAGGGGGTGGACCGACAACGCCGTAGCGCCAACGGGTTTCCCGAGATGGTCAGTGAGCCAACACGCGGTGACATCGTCGGACTTCGACGGCCCGGACGTCGGCACGCGGGGCGACAGACCGGCCGCGATCTGCCCGAAGGCTCGGGCGTTGACGAGCGCGTTCGCGACGTTCAACGGGACTCCTCAGCCGACGCCATAGCGCTGCAATTCGTGGGCCAGCATTCCGTCGACGGTGGGTGCCGGCGGTTGGGGCAGGGTGATGTCGGCGTCGCGCGACGGCAGCAGCACCACCGCCGTACCGGGTGTGCTCACTTCGCCGCGTTGGTTCTCGCACCGGACGGTGACGTGAACCTCGTTGCCTACGTGAGTGATTCGCTTGTCGACGACCTCGCCGCGCACCCAGGTCACGTCGCCCTGATAGTTGAACTTGCGATGCTCGCAGCGCAGCTTCCACAGCCAGCCGTCGTCACCCACCCAGTCGGTCAAGAGGTGGCACAGCCACGTCTCGCGCATGCCGCCGTAGTCGTAGCTGTTGGGCAGGCCGAGTTCGCGCGCCCGCTCGGGTTCCCAGTGCAGGCGCTGCACGGTATCGGGAACGTTGAGCTGGTTGGGCGGATACAGTCCTGGCGCCTTGCGCCGAACCTTGGCGGCGATGCCGAAGCTACCGGGCGGAGTCAATTGCATCCCCCAGCCCATGTGCCACACCACGACGTCGGTCGTGGTGAGCGGACCCTTTACCCGCTGCGGCAGCGGCTCGCCGACCTGCACGTCCTCGAAATAGCGCGGTTCGGCTCCACGATGAGTCTCCGCGGCGTAGGCGGCGTCGATCTCCGCCAGCTGCTCGGGGGTGTAGGGCTGTTGCTCGAGTTTTTCCTTCGCGCGCTTCTTGGACGTGTTGCGCTCAGCGTTGATCCAGGTGCCACGGCGGACGGCATGCATCTGGCCGTCGCCGGTGAAGTAGAGATAGTCCAGAGTGACGTGGGCGGTGCGCCCGCCGAAACTCGACGCCTTCTCCTCGACCCCGACCTGCGCCTCCAGCACGTGACACCGGTCCCCGAGTTGCAACGGTCGCCACCACTCGAATTCCATCACGGCCTGATAAGAACCCAAGCCCGCGAACGGATCCCCCTTCAACAGGGCCTTCGTCTCAGGATCAGGCTTCGGCGCGGCGTCCTCCCCCATCGTGTACTGAAAGGTCGGCGGCGCCACCAGCCGGCCCCAGCGTGTGCCCGCGGCATAGGCGGGGTCGCAGTAGAGCGGATTGTCATCGCCATAGCCGAACGCGAAGTGCCGCGCGCCGTCCCAGGTCACCTCGTAGTTGTGGGGCTTGTTCTGCTGCGGGCGCGGGACGCCCAACCGCCGCCTCGACCGCGCGAACGCCTCGTCGGTGAGTATGCCGAACGCCTCGGGATTCGAGGTCAATCGAGATCCTCCTCGTTCATGCTCGGCACTGTCATGCGTCACGGATGGCTGCGGCCAGCGTCTTCGGCGCATCAAGCATCACGAAGGCCGCACAATCAGGGATGTTGATCAACGTGGAGTTCGGGAACGCGTCGCGCAGCCTCTCGGCGTGCGCGAGCGGAAACAGGTCGTCCTCGGTCCCCCAGGGCAGGGTGACGGGCCGGTCGAACGCTTCGATCGCCGACGCGGCGCGCACCGTGAGGGCCGGATCAAGGGATGCCGTCACCGTGACCGCATCGCGCCGCGCCGCCGCGCTAGTGGCGAAGGCTCCGAAGATCTCCCGCTGCCGCTCAGCATTCGGAGGATGTTTGGACACCGCTTTGAGGAAGAAGCTCTGCCCGAACCCGGTGGCCAACAGCCGCACGATGGCACCACCCACCGCCGAGCTGAGTCGGCACACCTTCACGATCTGAGCGAAGGAACCTGGCGGAAAGTGTTCGTAGCTATCGCAATTGGTCAGCACTAGTCGATTGATGCGGGATATGTCGAGTGTCGGGTCGCCCAATGCCGCGAGCACCAAACCGCCGCCGGTGTCGTTGGCCACGACCGTGACGTCGGTCAGGTCGAGCGCTTCGATGAAGTGCACGATGCGCTTGGCAGCCGCTTCGGCACCGAGATCGGCTCCCTTGGTCGACGTGGAGTGCGCACCGAGCGGCCAGGTCGGGGCGATGCAGCGGAAATCATGGCCCAGTTCGGCGATGACGTCGTTCCACACGGCGCCCGTGACGTACACACCGTGGACGAAGAGGATGGTCGGGCCGGTTCCCGTGTCGATGTATTCGATGTCGAGTCCATCGACGCGTGTTCGTTCATTGCGCATGTGACCGTCTTCCTTGTTCATCGACCTTGAAAATTCGCGTCGCGGCGCTCCCTGAATGCTCGCACGCCCTCCCTGAAGTCGGCAGTCTCGACCAGCGTCGTCTGCCCTTCGGCCTCGATGGCCTGAACCGCCTGCAGGTCCCCCAGTGTCGCGGCAGCCAACGCACGCTTGGTCCAGCCCAATGCGACGGTCGGGCCATCGGATACCGACTGCAGCACCCGCTCGACGGTGCTCTCATAGTCGTCGTCGGCTGTGAGGTAGGAGATCATTCCCCACTCGAATGCCGTTGCAGCGAATACCCTTTCGGCAGTCATCGCCATCCGCGCGGTCCTCGCCCGGCCGATCAGACCCGGCAGCAGCCCGCTCGCACCGCCGTCGGGCATCAGCCCGACCCGGGTGAAGGCCAACTGGAAGTACGCCGATGGGGCGGCCACCACCAGATCACAGGCCAGCGCGAGCGGACAACCAAACCCGACGGCACCACCGTGCACCCCGGCCACTACGGGCTTTGGCAGCCCCGTAATCGCCTGCACCACGCGGTTGGCGGCCTCGGCCGCGCCTGCGGTGTCGCCACCGCTCAGGTCACCGCCGGAGCAGAACGCCTTCCCGGCACCGGTGAGCAGCACCGCACGCACCGTGTCGTCGGCCGCCGCATCGCGGAAGCGGGCCGACAACTCGTCGAGCATCGGTGTGTCGACGGCGTTGAGCTTCTCCGGTCGGTTCAACCGGATCCGCAGGACTGCACCGTCCTGCTCGGCCCGAATTCGACTCACGACAACGCGTTACAGACCGAGGTCGCGACCGATGATGTCCTTCATGATCTCGGTGGTGCCACCAAAGATGGTCATGATGCGGTTGTCCATGTAATCCCGCGTGACCCGGTACTCCGTCATGTAGCCGTATCCGCCATGCAGTTGCACGCAGCCGTCGATGACCTTCTTGGCGGTTTCGGTGCACCACCACTTGGCCTTCGAAGCTTCCACCGCCGTCAGCTCTCCATCCACCACGCCCTGCAGGCAGCGGTCGATGTACTGCTCGCCGATCTCGAGCTCGGTATCCATCTCGGCCAGCAGGAACCGGTTGTGCTGGAAGCTGCCGATCGGCTGGCCGAACGCCTTGCGATCCTTGGCGTACTGCAGCGTCTGCCGCCAGCTCTCGCGAGCACCGGCGATCGCCGAGATCGCGATGGACAACCGCTCCGACGGGAGGTTCTCCATCAGATGGTAGAAGCCGCGGCCCTCCTTGCCGAGCAGGTTCGCCGACGGCACCCGCACGCCGTCGAAGTTGAGCTCGGCGGTGTCCTGGTAGTGCAGCCCCATCTTCTCGAGCTTGCGGCCGCGGGTGAAACCCGCCATGCCGTCCTCGACGACCAACAGCGAGAACCCCTTGTGCCCAGCCTCCGGATCGGTGCGACACACCACCACGACGAGGTCACTGTTGATGCCCGAGGAGATGAATGTCTTGGCGCCGTTGATGATCCAGTCGTCACCGTCACGGACGGCGGAGGTCTTGATGCCAGCCAAATCGCTACCGGTACCCGGTTCGGTCATGGCGACCGCCACGATCAACTCACCGCTGATGATGCCGGGCAACCAGCGCTTCTTCTGCTCGTCGTTGCCCAGCGACGAGAAATACGGGCCGACGACGTCGTTCTGGAGACTCAGGGACGGGGCCGGCCCACCATAGCGCGCAATCTCCTCGTCGAGCACGGCGTTGAACCGGAAGTCGTCGATGCCGCCGCCGCCGTACTCCTCGGGCATGTTGAACCCGATCAGTCCGTACTTGCCCGCCGCCAGGAATGCGGAACGGTCCACCAGACGGGCGTTCTCCCACTGCTCGGCGTTCGGTATGAGCTCGCGCTCGATGAACTGCTTGACCGTTTCGCGGAACGCCTCGTGATCGGCCTCCATAACGAGTCGCTTCATGGCTTGGTCTCACTCTCCATAGAGTCGGCGCATCTCGGCGCCGACATTGCTCGACTTCCTCGAGACGACCTGCGCCCCACGTCTTCTGAGATCGGCGTCCGGCACAGGCAGGACGACGGCACCAGTCGCCTTCGACGGTAGCAATACCTTGGCGGTACCGCGAGTGGTGATCTCGTCCCGCTGACTGGTGGCGAAGACGTCCAGTGACACGGCCTCGTCGGCACTGCCACCCTTCGCGGTGACCTTCCCCGTGCATCGGTGGACGTCCCCGTGGTAGTTGAATCCACGCATCTGCAGGTCCATCTCGGCCAGCCAGCCGTCGTCACCGATCCAGTTGGTCAGCAGATGACTCACCCAGGCCGCGCGCATCTGCCCGTAGTCGTAAGGCGCCGGGATGCCCAGCGCCTGAGCGCGGCCCGAATCCCAGTGCAGGCGCTGCACGACGTCGGGAACGCCGTACTCGTCGGGCTGATAGAAGGCTGGCATGCGCTTGCGTAGCTGATGGGCGAACTTCAACGGCCCGACGCCATAGCCACCCCAGCCCCAACCCATGTGCATGGAGATGATGTCGACGACGGTCAACGGGCCCTTGATGATCCCGGGCAGTTCGTCGCCTACCGCGACGTCCTCCCACCACTGCGGATCCGCCCCGCGGCGCTCTTCGGCCTCGTACTCGGCTTCGACCTGCTCGAAAGCCTCCGGCGTCCAGTGCTGACGCTCGATGCCCTTGAGCTTGCCGGACTTCTTGGAGCCGTGGCGTTCGGCGTTGATGTACGACTCATCCCTGGTGGCTATCGGGTTGCCGTCGACGTCGACGTAGAGATACCGGAACGTCTCCTTGACCGACCGGCCACCGGAGAATTCGCTTTCCTTGACCTGCACGTCCAGCGTGTAGTTCTCCGCCAGCACGGGGCGGCCGGCGTAGATCGGGCGGTACCACGTCCACTTCACCCCCGAGTAGTACTTTCCCGTGCCACGAAACAACCCACGAAACAGCTTCTTTCGTTCGGGGTCGGTGAACTTGGGCGTCTGGTCAAGCCCCGTCGCGATCGGGAACGTCGGCGAGGCGATCTGGCCGTGCCACCGGGTGCCCGGCCCGTAGGCCGGATCGTGAAACAGCGGATTGTCGTCTCCACATCCGAAGGCGAACTGGGAGATGGCATCACCGGAAGGCAGCTTGTGCCACGCCTCGTCACGCTGAAAGACCGGAATCCCGATCTGCGCCCTGGCGCGCTCGATGTCCTCGTCGGTGATCCGGCCTTCTTCGGCGGCCGCCTGCGACGTCTCGGTAGTCGTCATCACTGCACCTAGAACTTCAGCATGGCGCCGGCGTCGACCTTGAGCTGCAGGCCGGTGACGTAACGGGACTCGTCGGAGGCCAGGAAGCACACCGCGTTCGAGATGTCGGAGGCTTCGACATAGGGCGTCGGCATCGCCTGCATGGCCGGAAACGCCAGCAGGGCATCGTCTCGCGTCGGTGCGTCGAGGTCCGGGCGGAACTGCCGGTACATCGGCGCGCTGTTCAGCATGTCGGTGTTGACGTTGGTGGGGTGGATGACGTTGACGCGGATGGACTGTGGCGCGAGCTGACCCGCGAGTTGCAACGTATAGGAATCCACCAGCTGTTTGGCATAGCTATAGCCCGCTCCACCGGGCCCCTGCGGGCCAGCCGCGCCCGGCGGCATCTTGGACGCGATGAGCCCCGCCACCGAACCCGTGGTGATGATGGAGGCGCCGGACTTCAGGTAGGGCAACGCGGCGTGCACCGTGTTGACCACGCCGACGAAGTCGACGTCGAAGGCATCGGCGAAGGCCTGCACCGGCAGGCTCGCGCCCAGCGGACAGATGCCCGCATTGGCGACCACGACGTCGAGCCGACCGAATTCGGCGACGGCATTGGCGAGTTCGCGAGCAACGCCCGCCCGGTCCCGCACGTCGACCTCGGCCGTGTAAGCCCGTCGTCCGGTCTTCTCCACCTCGAGGCCGGCTTCCTCGAGATCGCGGGGCGTCGCCAAGGCGTACTCGTTGGTGTCGATGTCGTGGCAGATGTCGAAGAGGATGACGTCTGCGCCTTCCTCGGCCAACTTCACTGCGTGACTGCGACCCTGACCGCGAGCACCACCCGTGACCAGAACGACTTTTCCTTCTACGCGGCCCGAACTCGTGCCCATCAGCGTGCCTTCCAGATTGGTTGACGCTTCTCGGCGAAGGCCAGCGGGCCCTCCTTGGCGTCTTGGGACTTCAACAGTTCGGTGAACTCACGTGTGGTGCGCTCCCACTTGGGTTCCTCCGCGGCGATCACGCCGTCATCGGCGCCGTAGGCCAATCGCTTGCTGGCCTGCACCGAAAGCGGCGCGTTGACCGTGATCCGCCCGGCGAGGGCCAGCGCGGCCTCCACGACGGTCCCGTCAGGAACCACCTGGTTGATCAGGCCCCACTTCAGTGCGTCGGCCGCAGACAGCGGCTCCCCCGTGAACACCAACTCCAGGGCGACCTTTCGCGGCAGCTGCTCGACGATCCGGAACACCCCCCCGGCACCCGCGATCAGCCCACGCTTCACCTCGGGCAGACCGAAACTCGCACTCTCGCAGGCGACGATCAGGTCGCTCGCCAGTGCCAGTTCGGATCCACCGCCAAGGGCGGTGCCGTTGACGGCGGCGATCGTCGGCTTGTCGATGAAGTGATGCACGTACCCGGCGAACCCCCAGTCCGCATGCTCGGCGTGAAAGAGGTTCTCTCCGCGCGAAATGGCCTTGAGATCGGCTCCCGCACAGAATGACTTGTCTCCCGAGCCAGTGATGACCACCGCCCACACCTCGGGATCGTCCTGTGCAGCCGACAGTGCGTCACCGACCGCCGTACTCACCGCACCGTTGACGGCGTTACGCGCCTCCGGGCGGTTGATGGTGATGAGTGCGACGTTGCCGCGCCTCTCGACGAGGGCAGCGGGGTTCTGTTCGTCAGCCAACGACATGTCCTTTCACGTGGGTTGTTTCTGCATGGCACCAAGATCTTCCAGCATGGCGAGAAGTCGGCGGCGGTCGACCTTGAGCGCCGCACCGCGCGGCAACTCGTCGACGACGAAGATGCGCACGGGAACCTCGTACGGCGTCAGCATCGTCCGGCAATGTGCGCGCAGCGTCTCGCCGTCGGATTCCGCGTGAGCGCGTAATTCGACTGCGGCGATGGGTATTTGGCCCAGCCGGTCGTCCGGTACGGGCGCGACGGCGGCGTCGGCGACCGCGGGGTGCGCCCGCAAGGCCCGGATCACGGTCTCGGGCGCCACCTTGAAACCACCCCGCATGATCACGTCGTCGGCGCGACCGTCGATGTACAGGAAACCGTCGGCATCGAGATGGGCCAGGTCGCTGGTGGTGATCCACCCGCCGTCGCCGGCCTGCGGCGTGGCGACCTGCAACCTGCCCGGCTCGTCCGCGCCGAGCACAGCGCCCTCGTCGTCGACGATCTGCAGCCGTACTCCCGGGAATGCGCGGCCGACGCTGCCCTTCTTGTCGTTCCACCGCGCGTGGAAGTCCTTGACCGTCCAGCCGGCCACGGCTCCGGAGAACTCGGTTGCGCCGTAGACGACGAGGATGGGAATTCCGTAGCGTTCATAGAAGGCGTCCACCAGTTCGGGGTCCACCGCCGTCGTGCCCGCGTTGATCGCGCGGATGCTCTCCAGATCCTCGCGCGGGATGTCCGAGTCGAGGACCGATCGCATCGCCGCTGGCGGCAGTCCGGCGACGGCGGGCCGGTGCTCTTTGACCACCGCATGCCAACCGGGCACGGTGAAACGGTCGAGCATCGCGAACGGACGTGCGGCGACCAGGGACTGCAGCAGCGACCACAAGCCGCCGATGTGCACGATGGGTAGTGTCACCAGGCCCACCGTTCCCGACAGTGGTGGTTTGGTTCTGGCGTCGGCCCGGTCGTTGTGTTGCAGTGCCGACGCCAACGATGCCTCCAGCTGCCCCCGGGTCAGAGGGATGCGCTTGGGCGGGCCGGTCGTACCCGACGTGAGCATCTCGATGGCCACGGCTTCATCCCCGGCCACGGGCTCGCCGGTCAATTGCGACCGGACCGAGAGTTCGCCATCGTCGAGACTCCAACCAGCAGCCCCGAGTTCGGCCACGGCGTCGGTGAAGACACCTTCAGACCACAGCGCAGCGGGTGCAAGGACGAAGGCCACCTTCGAGGCGGCGAGATCGGCGCTGAGCCGTTCCGGCGGCTGCAGCGGACTGATCGTCACCAGAGTGCGGCGCCCGCGGAAGATGGCGATGAGCGCCGCGACGGACTCCATGCGGTTGGACAGCACTACCGCCACCCGACCGCCCTTGCCGCAGCCGGCGGCGGTCAGCTCCGCGTCGACCCGTTCGGTCAGCATGCGGACCGAACCCCACGATGCCCAGGACCCGTCGAACTGCAGCATTAGGGCACTGTCGTCGGCGTCCCATAGCCGACCCAGCGCCTCGTCAATGCTCGTCATGGTCACTTTCCGAATCGACTTCCGCGGCCGAACGCCATTCTCCTGAACGTAGTCGACATGGTTTACTAGGTCAACCTAGTGAAGGAGTGCGACGATGGACTTCGGATTGACCGACGAACAGGACCAACTCGCCGAGGCCGAGCGATCCTGGCTGGACCGGCACGATCCGATCGCCCGGGTCCGAGCGGCGCTGGATTCCAAGCCCATCACCGTCGACACCGACGCATCGGCTCACGCAGCCGAGTCGGGATTGCTGTCGCTGCTCACTCCCGAAATGGGGGGCACCCATGTAGATCTCGCCGTGGTGACCGAGGCGCACGGTCATGCCGCCAGCTCGCTGCCGATCGCCGACGTGGCCCTCGCGACGTGGCTCCTCGACAGCGCAGGCATCGCTCCTGCCGAAGGCACATTGGTCGGGCTGGCGCGCAGCGCTGACACGACAGCCGAAGAGGGCTCGCTGAGACTTGCCCCAAGCAGCCCGGTTCCGATGGCGGCGGACTTGGCGGCCATCGCGGTGGTCGGCCTCGTCGGCGCCAAGGAGTACGTCGCTGTGCTCACTGCACCCACCCTGTCCCCCATGACCACGCTCGATCTCACCCGCTCGTGGGCCAGGCTGGCACTCGACGAAACGGTCGACGAGTGGCAGGAGCTTCCTTCCGGCACCGTGGCTCTGGTGCGGGACGCGCTCGCGGTGCACCGCGCCTTCGATGCGCTCGGCGCGGCCGAACGACTGTTGGAGATGACGGTGTCCTACGCCGGGCAGCGCGAGCAATTCGGCGTCCCCATCGGCTCGTTTCAGGCCGTCAAACATCACTGCGCAGACATGGTCCTCGCCGTCGAGGCCGCGAGGGCCGCGCTGTGGGCCGGTGCCCTCGCCCTGGACACCGCGACGGGAGCCGCACGAACCCGCGTCGCTTCTGCCGCGGCCGCCTACGCGAAGTCCGCGGCCGCACGGGTGGCGGGCAACGCCCTGCAGGTGCACGGCGGCATCGGATTCACCTGGGAGCACGACCTGCATCTGTTCCTGCGCAGGATCAAGGTCGACGAAGCCTTCGATGGCACCGTCGCCGAGCACCGCGCAGCGCTCGTCACGGCCTGACACTCAGCGCTTCTCCCGGGGGAGGCCGAGTCCGCGTTCGGCGATCAGGTTTCGCATGATCTCCGAACTACCGCCCGCGATCGTGTAGGCCCTAGCGTAGAGCCACTCGTCCTGCCATCGGCCGCCGTCCAGGACGTCGGGGTCGCCCTCGACCAAAACGCCTGTCTCACCACCGAGTTCGAGAGCGAAGCGGGCCATCTCGAGGTTGAGTTCGCTGAACATCAGCTTGGCCATCGCACCGTCGTGCATGCGTTCGTTGCCACGCTGCCAGCGGGTGAGATTGGCATAGGTCAGCGCCGAAAGCGCCTCGACCTCGGCGCTGAATTCGCCGATCCGGTCGCGGACCCGATCGCTGTCGATGGCGGGACGACCGTCGACAGTGGTCCGCCGGGCGAGGTCCATCAGGCCATCGATGGCCAGCCTCAGCTTGACGACCGCGGCGCCGACACCGGTGCGCTCGTGCCCGAGGGTGGCGTTCGCGATCGCCCAACCCTGCCCCGGCGCCCCGATCATCGCCGAGGCGGGAATCTCGACCGAATCGAAGAAGACCTCGTTGAAATCCGACGTGCCGGTGAGCTCACGCAGCGGGCGAACCGTGACGCCTGGACTGCGCATGTCGAGGACGAACGCACTGATGCCCTTGTGCTTGGGAGCTTCGGAGTCTGTGCGCGCCAACAGATATCCGTAGTCGGCCCAGTGACCGTCGGTGGTCCACACCTTCTGCCCGTTGACGGTGTAGGTATCGCCGTTGAGCACGGCCTTGGTGCGCAACGACGCGAGGTCGCTACCGGCGCCCGGCTCACTGAACAGCTGGCACCACTGTTGTCGTCCCGCGCGGATCTCGGGCAGATGCCTGGCGCGCTGCTCATCGGTGCCGTAGTTGATCAACGCATGAGAGGCAAGCGCATTGCCGCTCGGCACGCCGGGTACGCCGGCGCGGGCCAACTCTTCGCCGACCACGATGGCGTGCTCGGCCGTGCGGTCGGCACGGCCGCCGTACTCGGCGGGCCAGTCCGCACCGACGTAGCCCGCCTCGAACAGGCGGGCCGTCCAGTCCTGCAACGACTTGAACTCAGCCCGAGAGTCCGCGCTGCGCACGCCCGCCCGCGGCGGTATCGGCGGCGCGAACTCCGCGACGAACGCGCGCACCTCGGCGCGGAAGGCCTCCAACTCCGGGCCCATGCCGTATTCCACGTCTTCGTCTTCCTCTAGAAGGTGAACTCGTCAACGACTCAACAGGACGCCGGCGGCACTGTCACGCAAGGCATCCGGATTCCCGACCAGAACCGCGTTGGCCCTCGCGCGGCGCAGCAGGAGATGAATGGGATACTCCCAGGTAAAGCCAACACCGCCGTGAATCTGCAGGGCACCCTCCGTCACGCACACCCCGGCATCGAGGGCGGCGGCGGCGGCCAACTCGGCCAGATATCCGGACCCTTCGAGGTCGGAGTCGGCTGCGGCAAGCACCTGGCTGCGGGCACCCTCCAACGCCACCAGCATGTCCGCACAGCGGTGCGAGACCGCTTGAAAACTACCGATCGCCCTACCGAACTGACGGCGCTCGCCCGCCCATTGCACCGCCATCGCCAGGGCACGCGAGGCGACCCCGACCGAGTCGGCGGCGACCGCCAGCAGCGCCGAAGTGCGGGCCCTGCGCAGAATGTCGACCACGTCTGATCCGTCGGCCAGCACCTCTCCCGCAGCGCCGGTCAAGGTCACCGAGCCGATCGTGGCGGTCAGATCGAGCGGCTGTTCGGCACCCACCTCGACGCCGTCGGCGGACGCGTCCACGGCGACCAAGACTTCTCCATCGGCATTGCGCGCCAACACGACAAGCACTTCGGCGCTCGGTGCACCCGCCACGATCGGAACCGCGCCGCGCAGGGTGGCGCCGTCCCACTCGGGCAGCGCCGGCCCACTGACCGTCCAACCGGCGTCATGCAGCGGCACCGCGAACGCCGCCGTGGCGCCCCCGGCGATGCGCTGAACGAGGTCCTTTGCCCCGCTTTGGACTGCGACGTCCAACGCCGTCACGGTCGGTACCAACGGCGCGGGCGCAAGGACCTTGGCGGCCTCCTCGATCGCCGCGTAGAGCAGTCTCGGTCCGGCGCCGCCACCGCCGAGGGACTCCGCGACGGCGAGGCCGGGCAGCCCGAATTCGACCAACGCCTGCCAGACCGCGGGTTCGGTGGCATCGACCGGACGTTTGCGGTCCAGCAGCGCCGTCTCGTCGACCTTGGCCTGCAGCGTCTCGGCGAGCACCTCGCGTAGCTCGCGCTCTTCCTCCTCGGGCACGGCCAGCGGGTCGCCAGGGGTAACCGCCGCCTCACGCGTGCCCTCACCCCGGTGCGACGGCAACCCGAGCACGCTCTCGGCAATCGTATTGCGTTGGATCTCAGCGGTTCCCGCACCGATCGTGGTGGCACGGCTCATCAGGTACCCGAACGTCCACCGCCCGCTGTCGACCGCACCGGACGCCCGACTACCCAGGGCGGCGTACGGACCGACGGCCCTCAGCGCGAGCGCGTGCATGTGCTGTTCGAACTCTGACTTCACCAACCGGTTCACCGACGCCACGCCCCCCGGATCCTCGCCGCGGAGCACCGCGGCCAGAGCCCGAGCGCTATTGGCGGCGATCGTGCGCACCCCAGTCTCCAGACGGGCCACGTCCTGGCGCACCAGCGGATCGTCGGCGAGCCCGCGCGACACGACGAGATCGATGACCCGGTCCGCGGTCTTGCGGTACTTGAATTCATCGGCAAGGAATGCCGTGGCGCGCTCGTGGCCCAGCGAGGTCCGCATGATCGACCAGCCCGCACCCTCGTCGCCGACGCAATTCTCGACGGGAACTTCCACGTCGTCGAGGAACACCTCGGCGAAGTGGGCTGCCCCGCTGACGTCGCGCAGCGGCCGGACGGTGACGCCCTTGCTCTTCATGGGGATCAGCAGATAGGTGATGCCGTCGCTGGGCTTGTCGCCGGAACCGGTGCGCACCAATGCGAACATCCAGTCGGCCCTGTCGGCCATCGTGGTCCAGACCTTCTGCCCCGTGACCCGATAGACGTCGCCGTCGCGCACAGCACGGGTCGACAGCGACGACAGATCGCTGCCCGCTCCTGGTTCGGAAAAGCCTTGGCACCAGAACTCATCCGCCCGAAGCAGCGGCTGCAAGAAGCGCTCCTTCTGCTGAGCGGTGCCGTGCGCGATGAGCGTAGGGGCCAAGATGAACGACAGCGGGCACGGATGCGGCGGTGCGCCCGCATCGGTCGTCATCCGGTAGTAGTCCAGTTGGTCTGCCAGCGACAGCTCCAACCCACCGACGGCGCGGGGCCAGCCCGGCGCCGCGAGATGATTGTCGACCAATTCGGCATGCCACGCGCGGGCCGTCTCGATGCGATCGGGCTTTTCACCCGACCGGGCCGCATCGGACCGCCGCTTACGGAAGTCGGCAAGCAGCGCCTCGAGCGCAGGCCGCCAATCGACTGGCTGCATCACACCTCACAAAGTCAACCTGGTTAACTATGTTGCAGTGTGCCGGTCGGCGGGCCTACTTGGCAAGCGCGACCGCTACCCGTCTTCGAGAATCAGTGCGAGTTCGGGGCAGGCGGCGACGCCGTCACGCGTGGCCTGCTCGTCCCCCGGCAACACGTCGTGCGCTTCCAGGATCGAATAACCCGAGTCGTCGATCGGGAACAAATCCGGGTCGACGGCGTAGCACTGCGCGTGACCGACACACTTCGGCCGGTCGAGACGAACCTTCACGAAACCTCCTCCACTCGACCGCCGGAGGGCTGCGACGGTCACTCAGTCGTATAAGACTAAATGATTAACTGTTTCAATCCGCAGAGGCAGTCACGGTCGCCGTCGTCCACTCGTGGCCATGACGCAGTCGCCACGTCGTCATGCGCGCGGTCACCAGAGCCAGCGCACCCAGGAGAACGGTCAACGCCGCATCCGGCCAGTCTCCCCAGAGGACGATGGCCACACTGCCTATCGCGCTCATGACGACGAGGACTTGCGCGACCCGACGCAAGACGACGACGCCCCTCATCCCGTCGACCCCCTCGTGAAATGCCGCTAGACCGAGGCCAGTGTTCGATCGTCTGCGGTGACCCGCGGGAAGTTCAGCATCCGGCGGGCGTTCTCCTCCACGATGAGCGAGCACTCGTCATCAGGCACCTCGGCGAGCACCTCGGCGGCGCGCTTGCGCGAGTTCGGCCAGTTGGAGTCACTGTGCGGGAAGTCGATCTCCAGCATGATCCGGTCGATGCCGATGGAGTGGCGATTCGTCAAGCCGTGCTCGTCGTCGATGAAGCAGCCCCAGAAGTGCTTGCGGAACAGATCCGAGGGCCGGGTGTCGAAGTCGATCTTCTGGTAGTAGCGGTGCCGCTCCCACACGTAGTCGGTGCGCTCCAGGATGTAGGGCACCCAGCCGATGCCGCCCTCGGCCAGCGAGATCTGCAGGTCGGGAAACTGCTGCAGCTTGCCGGAGAACAGCAGGTCGACCGTCGACCACATCAGGTTCGTGGAGAACAGCGCCGTCGCGACCGCGAAGGGTGCGTCCGGCACGGCCATCTGACCGGGAACCGGTTTGATGGTGGAGAACGAGAAGCCCGGCACGAAGGAGCCGGACCCGAAGTGCAGCGACACCGGCATCTTGGCGTCCGAGCAGACCCGCCACAGACCGTCCCAGTGGTCGGAGTGGAACGACGGAAGTCCCAGTGGCACAGGGCTGTCCGGGAAGGAAATCGTGCGCGCACCCTTGGCAGCGACTCGCTCGGCCTCGGCCACGCAGGCATCGATGTCCCAGGTGGGCAGGATGGCCAGCGGGATGTAGCGCTCCGGCGCGACCGCGCACCATTCGTCGATGTAGAAGTCGTTCCACGCCTTCACGCACAACAGTGCGAGTTCCTTGTCATTCGCGCGTTGGAAGGTGCCGCCACCGAAGCCGGGGAACGACGGGAAGCACAGCGCCGACTGCACACCGTCGAGATCCATGTCCGCGACTCGAGCGACCGGGTCGTAGCAGCCGGGAATCATGTCCTCGTACCGCACTGGGTCCATGCCCCACTCCTCGGGCGGCTTTCCCGCCACGGCATTGAGCCCGATGGTCGGAAACACCGAACCGTCGTAGTGCCACAGGTGCATGCCGTTCTCCTCGACGATCCGAGGCCCCTGCTCGAGGTATTTCTGCGGCAGCCGGTCCTGCCAAACCCGCGGGTGCTCGACGAGGTGGTCGTCGACGGACACGATCTGATGGTGGTCCTGAAGCGGCATTGCGCGCTCCTTCGTCTCTGAAATGATCGGCTGATTTCTGACACAACGTCTTGTTTTCTGACGCTTCGTCTCACAGACTATATGGCGTAGGCCACATTCGTCTAGAGATTGAGAGGCCCGACATGAACCTCCCCCACCCATCCGCGGGCGCTGCAGCACGGGAGACGGTCGACGAAGACGACCACGACCTCCTCACGTTCGGCGAAGCGGGCGAACGACTCCGACTCGAGGTCGCCGCAGCAGCAGCCGAGGTAGAGCGGCTGAGGGGGTGCGGTTCTGCAGAGGAAATCCACAAGGCGAGTGCCCGTCTGGAGGCGCTTCGCGCGGCCGCTTCGCGCAACACCGCCCAACCCATCAACGACGCCAACTTCGAGAAGTTCTTCGGCTATCCCGGCAAGGCCAAGCGCAACCTGCCGGGCCCGGCGTCGCCGTGAGGGCGACGTCGGCGCGGGTGCACCGGGATAATCCACGTATGGGGCCGAATCCGGACAAGCTGCGTCGACCCGGATATGCGCCCCCCGCCAACGTCGGTGTCGGGCGTCGCGGTCTTCACACTCGCGAACGCATTCTGCGAAGCGCCGCGAAGGTGTTCCTGGCCAACGGCTTCCACGGCACCTCGCTTGACACCATCGCCAAGGCCGCCAAGGCCTCACGTGCCACCGTCTATCAGTACTTCGCAGGCAAGGAAGACATCTTCCGTGAATTGAGCGCGGCATCCGAGCGCGACGTGCTCGAGCACGGCCTTCGATTGGGCGTTCTCGGCCCGACGATCGACGGCGTCGAGGCGCTGCATGGATGGCTGGCGGAATGGGCCGACATCTACGACGCTCACGCGGCCGTCTTCGCCGAGTTCCCCGGTATCGGCACACCCACCGGCCTGTCCGTCATCGATGCCGGCGAGGTCGCCGAAGCGTACCGCCTCGAGGTGATCGACCGGCTCCACGACATCGATCTGCGTGGACTCGACGTTCACGACGCCGCCGCGGTTCTCGGCCGGATCCCCCACATGGTCAACCTCTACCGCCACCGGGCGATGCTCCCGTTGCCCGACCGGTCGATCGTCACGTCGTCGCTGACCACCGCCCTGCAGCTGATGCTCTTCCCCGACACCCCTGACGCCGTCCTGAGGGCAGTGACCTCGCGTGCCGTCGGCGAACCACCGGACCGTGAGTCGACGGTCGACCAACCGGCCGAGTCGACGGCCGACGCCGCCAGCTCCCCGTTGTCCCCCGTCGCGCACGACGTCCTGTCGGTCAGCTCGACCCTGTTCGCCGAACACGGCTACTACTCGGTCGGCATGGAGGACATCGCTGCGGCCGCCGACGTCAGTCGCGCCACGCTCTACCGGTATTTCAGTACCAAGGAGAACATCCTCGCGGAACTGACCCGTCGGGCCGTGATCGAGATCGAGGCGCACGCGTCTGCACTGCCGGAGGTGTCTGCGGGTGCCCTGAGCGAGTGGATGCTCGGCTACGTCCGATTCCACCGTGAGTACCGCGGGGTCATCCGGGCGTGGTTCGACGGCACCGTGGCAGATCAGCTCAACGATGCCTCCGTCGAGCACGGCATCGGCGCAGTCCACCACGCGGTGGCCGCCCTGCTCGACTCCGTCTCGTTGCCCCCGGGGATGGACGACGAGGTGGCCGGCGCGGTGTTCCTCGCCGTGCTGGGCCGCATGAGCGAACCGACCGGTGCACCGGCGTTGCTCGGCGACGAACACGCCGCCGAGCTCATGGTGAAGCTGCTCCGCCGCTCCCTGCTGCGGTCGCACTGAGGCTTGGCCTTCAGCCGCGCCCGGCAAGCTCGGCACGCAGCCGTTTCTTGTCGACCTTGCCGCTGGCGAGGATGGGCAGTTCCTCGACGAGTACCAGTCGACGCGGCAGCTTGTAGCCGGCCAGTTTGTCCCGCAACAACTCCCGCACCGTCTCCAGTGTCGGCGTCGCATCGGGACTGGGTACGACGACGGCGCAGACCGCCTCGCCCCAACGCTCGTCGGGTACCCCGATCACCGCGCACGCCGCTACGCCGGCGACTGCTCCGACGGCGTCTTCGACCTCCGGTGAATACACGTTCTCGCCACCGCTGATCACGACGTCCTTCTTGCGATCGACCAGGTAAAGCAGACCGCGGCCGTCGATGCGGCCCACGTCGCCCGTGTGACACCAGCCGTCCCGCAGGGTGGCTGCGGTGGCCGCCTCGTCGTCCCAATAACCTCGAAACGTCGAGTCCGATCTGACGACGATCTCCCCCGCCGTCCCGGCGGGCACGTCGCGTCCGGCTTCGTCGACGAGCCGAATTCTGGTGCCCGGGAACGGAAAGCCGACTGAGCGAAGACGTTCCCCGGCGTCCTGGCCCTCGAGTGCGTGCAGTTCGCGCGGCAGCCCGGATACGATGACCTCGGTCTGTCCGTACAGGTTGAGGAAGCCCGCGCCGGGGAGCACCGACAGCGCCCGCCGCAACGTGGACGCGCTCATCGGGGCGGCCGAATACACCACGGTGCGAACGGATGTCACAGTCGAGCCGTCGGCCACCTCGTCGAGTAGCCCCCTGAGCATGACGGGCGCGAGGTGGAGGACCGTGATCCGCTCGGCTTCGATCACGTGCACGGCCTCCACCGCATCGAATTGCTGCTGGAGCACCACGGTTCCGCCGCGGGCGTGCAGACCCAGGACGATGGCGAGCGCACCGACGTGAAACATCGGCATGTTGATCAATCCGCGGTCGTCACTGCCGCAGCGCATTTCGTTGTTCATCGTGTAGGCGATGCCGCGCAGTTCGCGCTGTCCGATGACGCAGCACTTGGAGGCACCGGTGGTGCCACTCGTGAAGAGCAGGTAGGCAATGTCCTCAGGCCGTGCGACGACGTCCGGCTCCACGGCGCGGCCGCCACCGACGAAGCGCTCGTAGTTGGTCGCTCCCGGCCACGTCTCATCGCCGATGGTGACGAGAAGGGGCGCGTGCGGCCAGTCGGCCATGAGCCGGGCGACCACGGGAACGAACTCGTCGGCACAGAAGACGATCGACGGCGTCACTCGGCGCAGGACGTCGTCGACCTCTGGCGGCGAGAGACGAACGTTGACGGTCGCCATGATGATTCCACTGAGTTGAGTGGCTGCATGCAGCTCGCCGAATGCGATGCCATTGCGGCTCAGCACCGCGATGCGGTCCTGATGGCGCACCCCGACGCTGGCCATCGCCGACACCAGCCGCAGCGCCCGGCGCCTGAGCTGCGAATGGCTGAGCGTGCGGTCGCCGTGGCGGTAGGCGACGCCGTCGGGAAAGCGCACCGCATTGTCGGTGACGATGTCACCGAGTGTCATGCCGTCGGGCGTGCTGTCGAACATCGTCCGCTCAGCGCCCAAGGCTACCGGCTGCTCAACAGCATGGACCCCGCAACCGGTCCGCCGCCGACGCCGACGGCGACGACCTCCGGCGTCTTGGGCGCCTGCCGATCACCGCCCTCACCCCACATCTGCACACATGCCTCGTGCAGAAACCCCATGCCGTGCAAGCGGCCGCCCGAAAGCTGGCCGCCGCTGGTGTTGATCGGCAACGACCCGTCCAACGCGATGCGCGAACCGTCGTCGAGGAATTCGCCGACCTTGCCGTGATCGCAGAACCTCAACGCCTCCAGCCACATCACGGTCAGGAACGAGAAGCCGTCGTACAGCTGGGCCATGTCCACGTCAGCCGGAGTCAAGTTGGTGTGCTCCCACAACGTGGCGCCCGAGTCGTGGGCGGCCATCGTGGTGATGTCGGAACGCTGGTCCCAGGTGGCGCGTTCGAACATGCCGGGGCCGACGGACTCCACCGTCAACGGGTGCCTCCTCAGGCCGTTGGCGGCGTCGCGGCGGGAGATGATCACGGCGGTTGCCCCGTCGCACGGGACGTCGCAGTCGAAGAGGCACAGCGGTTCGGAGATCATCCGGGCTCCGAGGTAGTCGTCCATCGTCATGGGCTCGCGGTACACGGCGTCGGGATTGAGTCCCGCGTTCGTGCGCGCGTTGATCGCGATGCGGCCCAAGTGTTCTCGCGTCAAGCCGAAGTCGTGCATGTAGCGCTGAGCTGGCATGGCCAGCCAATTCGCCGCCGACAGCGCGCCGAACGGTGCCGTCCACTCCAGGTGCGGGGGCAGTTCGCCACCGCCGAACAGCACCGAAGCCCGGCCACCGCCGGCCTGCTGCGCCGCAGTGGACTCCCACACCGACCGGTACACCACGACGTGATTCGCCAACCCAAGGCTGACCGCCATGCACGCCTCGATGGCAGGCCCGATCTGTCCCGCCGTCTCCATCGCCGAGACATACCACCGTGACCGCAAGCCGAGTGCGTTGCGGACCTCTTGGACGGTGGCTCCGGAGAAGCCCGCGTCGGGCACGCCGGGACCCGGATAGCTGGCGATCCCGTCGACGTCGTCGACACTCAGGCCGGCGTCCTCGATCGCGCGCAACACCGCCTCGAGCGTGAGGTCGAGTCCGGTTCGCCCAAGCCTGCGACCGACCTGCGACTTGCCCGCCCCCGTCAGGACGGCCTTCCCGTCGAACGGACCGCTCATGGGGCACTCACCATCGTTCCGTCGTGCATCGAAGCCATTAGAACACCCACCGCGAGATCAGTTCGGCGACTGCGGCGGGTTTCTCCACGTCGGCGATCTCCACGGTGTGGCGCACGGTGAGGTTGACGGCGTCGTCGCCGACCCGGGCGGCCTCCGCGAGCTCGGATCGCACCCTGATGCGACTGCCGGCCTTCACTGGCGCTAGGAAGCGGACCTTGTTCAATCCGTAGTTGACGCCCATCTTCGCGTTCTCGACGCGGTAGTTGTCCTTGCTGAGGCCGGGAATCAGCGAGATGGTGAGAAAGCCGTGGGCAATCGTTGCGCCGTAGGGACTTTCGGCCTTGGCGCGATCGACGTCCACGTGGATCCACTGATGGTCGACCGTGACGTCGGCGAACTCGTCAATCCTGGCCTGGTCGACCTCCATCCAGTCGCTGGTCCCCAGTTCCGTGCCGATCGTCGCCATTGCGTCGTCAACCGACGTGATCACCTTCACCAGACTTCTCCCGTCGTTGGACCCGCTATTCCGATATCTATTTAACGGTATAGACTGACGGCGCTCGATGAGCAACCACCCCGCCAACGATGATCCTTGGGAGACACATGGCCACCACCACATCCCGTGCAGCGATCGTCGCCGCTGCCCGCACGGCGATCGGAACGTCCCGAAGGGGCACACTGGCGAACGTCCCCGCGACCGAGTTGGCCAAGCCCGTGGTCTCGGCGGTCATCGAACGCTCCGGTCTCAACGCCGCCGACTTCGACGACTTCGTTCTCGCCGAGAGCATGCAGGGCGGTGGTGACAGCGCCCGCTACATCGCCGTGTCCCTCGGTCTCGTCGACATTCCGGGGATCGCGGTCAACCGGCAGTGCGCGTCCAGCCTCTCGGCGATCGCGGTCGGCGCGGGCCAGATCGCCTCTGGCATGAGCAGCGCCATTCTTGCGGGTGGCATGGAGTCGATCTCAACCGGGCCGATCATGCAGAAGCGCAAGCCCTTCACCACGGGGAAGTCGGCTGAGGACTATGCGCAGTGGTTCCCCGAATCGCATCCGCCAACCGCGGAAGCGCCCGCGATGGACATGTCCATCACCGTGGCCCACAACTGCAACGTGCAATACGGCATCACCCGCGAGGACCAGGACGAGTGGGCACTGCGTAGCCATCAGCGCGCGATCAAGGCCATCGACGCCGGCTCGTTCGTCGACGAGATCATCCCGATCGAGGTCCCCCAGGCCGACGGCAGCACGATCACCTTCGCCGTCGACGAGCATCCTCGACGTGGCAGTTCCCTGGAGTCACTGGCCGGGCTCAAGGTGCTTCACCCCGAGATCGACGGATTCTCGGTGACCGCGGGCAACTCGTCTGGCATCAACGACGCCGCCGCGGTCGTCGCGCTGGCGTCGCCCGACACGGGCCAGGACGTCCTCGCACACGTGCTTTCATGGACCCAGGTCGGACTCGATCCGACCCGCACCGGCAGCGGGCCGATCAAGGCCATCCCCAAGGCGTTGGAGCTGGCAGGCCGCAAGCTCGAGGACGTGGCGCTGTTCGAGATCAACGAGGCGTTCGCTGCGCAGGCGGTGGCGTGCGCCCGGGAACTCGGACTCGACGAGGAGATCGTCAACGTCTACGGCTCGGGAATCAGCCTGGGACACCCGATTGCCGCGACGGGTGCGCGCATGGTCACCTCAGCGATCTACGAATTGCGCAGACGCGGCGGAGGTATCGGCGTGCTTTCCATGTGTGCAGGCGGCGGCATGGGTGCGGCGATGGTCATCGAGGTGGCGTGAGCATGACGACACTCATCACCGAGGGACTGTTCCGGGTCGATGGCGAGCGCGCGGTTCTCTTCGCGTCGCGACGTCGCTCGTCGGGAGTCGTCAAGTTCCCCGCCGAGCGGCCCGAACTCTTCGATGGCGATCCCGAGATCCAGGGCGACATCGAAGCGATTGAACTCTCTACCGAGGGAACGCTGTACACCTACACCACCCAGCAGTTCCCACCCCCGCTGCCCTACAAGGGAATTCGGGACCCCAAAGTGTTCACGCCCTACGTCGTGGGTTTCGTGGAGCTAGCCGAAGGCGCACTCGTCGAGTCGTTGATCGTCGGAGCGACCGCCGACCAGCTGACCATTGGCCAGCCACTGGTGTCGACGACCACCACGTTGGAGACCGAGGACGGAAGGTCGTTGGTGACCTTCGCTTTCCGTCCGCAGGACTAAAGTTCACGGCGTGACCGACCTGGGCGTGCCGTCGTTTGGGCTGCATCCACTACACGGCATCCACGAACCAACGACCGCAAACCCGCCCCGGCGCCCTCGATCGGCGCGACGCACGACGTCGATCGACATGACCCGTGACGATGGGACGTTGGACCCGGTATATCTGCATGGCGCGGCTCGCGATGTCTGGACCGCATTGGATGGCAGCGCAACCGAACTTGCCACCGCCGGGCTGTCTGCCACCATCGAGTTGATCGCTCGGGTCATACGCCACATCGAGGTGACACCGCCCGTCGAGGCCGTGTCACACCTGTCCGGCGCGCCGGCGATGAGTGGCTTCCGCGCCGCCGCAGACAGAGCCGCGCCCGAGCTCAGGGCAGCCCGCGACCTGCGCTACACACTGCTCGACGACGTACCCGTAGCGACCCTGATCTCTGGCCACGCGCTTTCGGCGTCGGGAGTTCTCGGGGACGTCGCGAAGTCCGGTTACCTACCGGTGGCCGACCAGTGCGCCGGTTTTGCCACCGGCGGACTGCTGATGAACTCCTTCGAGGCAGGCGACCCCGTGGTGGTGACGGGTCCCGACGCACCTGACCTCGACGGTGGCGACGACCCATGGGCCTGGCATCCGATGGACCTCCTGCCACGCCACGGAATGCGCCGCAGGCGCCGCGTCGACGTCTATGACGACGGCCCGGATCGCGTCGGCGTCGACGCCATCTTCCGCGACACCTACGTGCGCACCGACGGGGTGGAGACGATCATTCACGAATACACGCTCGAGGCTGCGGTGGACCCGGCCACCGGGGTCATCCTGGAGTCACACGCCACTCCGCGGGTGCTCCCGTGGCGGGAATGCCCGGCAGCGGTCGCGAGCGCCGAACGGATCGTTGGAATGACGTTGCCGGACCTGCACTTTAGGGTCCGGCAAGAGCTGTTCGGGACGACTACCTGCACACATCTCAACGACCTATTGCGCAGCGTCGCCGATGCCGAGGCGTTGATCGCCCTCGTGCGGGATAGCCGAGCCGACCGCTAATCTCAGCGCGGTCCGGGCGTGGCGTCACCGAGTTCGTCGGGCTCAGCAGGCGTCGACGGGGCGTCGGAGTCCTTTGGCTTGGCGGTCTTCTTGGCGTCGTCGACCTCCTCGAGGGCAGCCTCGTCGGCGATCGGTTGGCTGGTGTCAAAGCCTGACATGTTCTGCTCCTTCACGTTTCGAACGGGATCCGCTCTGCACGGGCCTCGTCATTGGAGTATCCATAATGTCGCCGTCCAATCCCCTTGGGCCGGGCCGGTTTCCCCGTCAGCGCGTCATGGCGACGATCATCTCCGCGACGACCGCCACCATCTCCTGGCGCTCGACGGCGACCGTCTGCCTGTGCACCGTGTGCCAGGCCCGGTCCAGCAGACCCATCACGGCGACGCCGATGACGTCCGGTGAGTGCGCACCGTCGCCTGCTATCGCATGACCCAACTTCCACGATGCCCGGCTCACCATTCGGTTGCGGGACAGGCGAAACGCGTCGTCATCGGGCGCCGACTGGGCGGAGGCCAGCACGAATGCGCCGTGGCGGTCCATGTAGTCGAAGTAGTGACCGACCCAGGCTCGGACGTCGGCGGGCGTAAGCGACTCGTCGGCATCCGCCCACTCTGCGATCACGGTGAGGACGTCGTGGTAGGCCGTCTCGCCGAGGACGTTGAAGATCTCGCGTTTGTCCTTGAAGTAGGTATAGAAACCGGCCCGAGAGATGCCGCACGCCTCGGTGATCGCGTTGATGGGGGTGCCTGCATAACCGCGTTCGAGGAACAGCCGGCGACTGGCCTCCAGGATGGCCGAGCGGGTGCGCTCACCACGGCCCACCTCGAGCCGCGGCACCGCTGACGCACCTGAGGTAACCGACATGCGGCCACCGTATATGACAGCCATGTCAAAGGCAATCATCCGAGTTGAACGGCATCTTTGGCGCGCTGATCACATCGTACTTGACACAAACGTCAAGTTGCGCAAAGCTCGCAGACGAGCCCAGTTCAGATAGCGAGAGGCAGACCGATGACCCAGTTCACCGACGCACCGATCTTCGACGCCGACCAGCACATGTACGAGACTCCGGACGCACTGCTGAAGTACCTGCCCGAGAAGTACAAGTCCAAGGTGCAGTTCGTCCAGATCGGCCGGCACACCCGGATCGCGATCCTGAACAAGATCACCGACTACATGCCCAACCCGACGTTCGAACGAGTCGCCGCACCCGGTGCCCACGAGAAGTTCTACTCGGGCCAGAACCCAGAGGGTCTGACGATGCGGGAGATGTCCGGTCGCGGCATCGACACGCCGCCCGGCGCACGCAACCCGGAGGACCGCATCGCCGAACTCAACGGTCAAAAGGTGGACTCCTGCATCAACTACCCCACGCTTGCCAACCTGGTCGAGCACTCTTCGGCCGAGGACCCCGAGCTGACCGCGGCGATCATCCATTCGCTCAACCAGTGGATGCTGGAGCACTGGGGATTCAACTACGACAATCGGATCTACTCGACGCCGGTCATCAACCTCGGCATCGTCGACGAGGGCCGTCGTGAGCTCGAGTACATCCTCGAGAACGGCGCGAAGGTCGCATTGATCAAGCCCGCCCCGGTCAAGGGCTACAAGGGCTGGCGCTCTCCCGCGCTGCCCGAATTCGACCCGTTCTGGCGCGACGTCGAGGCAGCCGGTCTGCCAATCGTGTTGCATGCCAGCCAGCCCCCGCTACAGGAGTACATCGAGATGTGGGAGCCGGCCGACACCAGCAACGCGTTCGAGATGTCGGCGTTCAAGTGGACTGCGCTGGGCCACCGCGAGATTGCCGATATGCTGACCAGCCTGATCTGCCACGGCACGCTGACCCGATTCCCGAAACTGCGCATCGCCAGCGTCGAGAACGGAAGTGCTTGGATCAAACCACTTTTCGATGATTTGCAATCGACTTACCACAAGATGCCGCAGAACTTCCCCGAGCATCCCCACGACGTGTTCCGCCGCAACTGCTGGGTCAGCCCGTTCTGGGAAGGCTCGGTGGCCGACGTCGTCGAGACCGTCGGCTGGGACAAGGTGATGTTCGGGTCGGACTGGCCGCACCCCGAGGGCCTCGCGACACCCCAGGGGTACTGGAAGTACGCCGAGGGCATGGACGTGCGCCGGACATACGACTTCATGGGAGACAACGCCCGCCGGTTCATGGGACTCCCGCTCGCCAACCCCGACCCCGCTGCGGTGAAGCCGCCGGAATTCGCTCACGCCGGCGCATAACCCACTTCTCCGCGAGCGTGCGTGTCTGCGGGAGACACGCCGGTTGAATTCCCTACTTCACGCACGCTCGCGGGCCGGGGTTAGTCCGGTTTCCGTCTGCCCCGACAAGGTATTTCGCCGTCACACAGCACGCCACATCAGCACGCGAGCGTGCGCAAACTCCTAAAAGTTGGCGGCGTGTCGCCCACAGACACGCACGCTCGCGGGAGGGGGGATCAGTCGCTGGCGGGCAGCGGCTTGGCTTCCTTGATCACCAATGCCGTGGCACCGACGCTGAGGGAGCCGGCACCGGCCTTGGTGACGAGCACCTCGGCGTCGCCCTCGTCGACGTAACGCTTGCCCATCTTCGTACCGTCGGCGAAGGCCGGGTCGGGGGCCAATCCCTCGGGCCGGTCGGCGTCGAGCGGGAGCATCGGCT
>JAOPUT010000216.1 GCA_025963385.1 Mycobacterium sp. | reverse complement strand
CGTGGCCGTTCCCCCGTTCGCTGATGGTCGGCTTCCACGCGATCGGGGACCCGGAGCAGGAGTTCTTCTTCAGCGACGGCGAAATCGCCGAGGCGGCCTGGTTCACCCGCGCCGAGGTGCGTGCCGCGCTGGAGGACGGTGACTGGAGCAGTGATTCGCCGTCACGCCTGCTGCTGCCTGGGTCGATCTCGATCGCTAGGGAGATCATCGAGTCGTGGGCGTTCAGCCCGTGATCCGGTCGTTCATCCCTTAACCCGGCCGTTCAGCCCTTAACCCGGCCGGCCGTAGACTGAGTCAGGCAGCCAGCTTCGCCTGGACGGCCTTGAGGCTGGGGTTGGTCAGCGTCGAACCGTCGGCGAACTTCACCGTGGGGACCACGTGATTGCCGCCGTTGACCGAACCGACGAACTCGGCGGCGCTGGGGTCGGCTTCGATGTCGATCTCGGTATAGCCGATGCCCGCCGACTTCAGTGCGGTCTTGAGCCTTGCGCAGTAGCCGCACCACGACGTCGAATACATGGTCAGCTGGGCGTTGTTAGTCATAGCGCTCTCAACGTATCGGACGTGGCGGTTATTGCACCAACCAGGGCAGGACCGCCACGCACGCTCCGAATCGGAAATTGTCGCCGCTCCCTGCCAAGATGGACGCCATGCCGGTAGGAGCCGACTCCCAATTGCTCGGCCGGCTCATCGGCGATCTCGACGACGAGCAGCGCGAGGCCGTACAGGCGCCTCGCGGGCCGGTCTGCGTGCTGGCAGGCGCAGGCACTGGCAAGACTCGGACCATCACCCGTCGCATCGCCTATCTGGTGGCTGCCGGCCACGTCGCGCCCAGTCAGGTGCTGGCGGTGACGTTCACGTCGCGCGCCGCAGGGGAGATGCGGGGCAGGCTGCGGTCCCTCGACGAGCAGGGCGCCGAGGGCGTCGGCACGGGGTCCGTGCAGGCCATGACGTTCCACGCCGCGGCCCGGCGGCAGCTGCAGTACTTCTGGCCGCGGGTGGTCGGCGATACGGGATGGGAACTGCTCGACAGCAAGTTCGGCGTGGTCGCGCAGGCCGCCAACCGCGCCAAGATCCAGGCCAGCACCGACGACGTGCGGGACCTCGCCGGCGAGATCGAGTGGGCCAAGTCGTCGCTCATCAGCCCGGAGGGGTATGCCGCCGCGGTCGCCGAGGCCGGTCGCGACATCCCGCTCGACGCCGCGAAGATCGCGGCGGTGTACGCGGGCTACGAGTCGATGAAGGCCCGGCGCGACGGCACCACGCTGCTGGACTTCGACGACCTGCTGCTGCACACCGCCGCCGCGATCGAGAACGACGCCGCCGTGGCCCAGGAGTTCCGCGACCGCTACCGCTGTTTCGTCGTCGACGAGTACCAGGACGTCACGCCACTGCAGCAGCGGGTGCTAAACGCGTGGCTCGGCGAGCGTGACGACCTCACCGTCGTCGGCGACGCCAACCAGACCATCTACTCGTTCACCGGCGCCACCCCCGGCTATCTGCTCGACTTCTCGCGTCGCTTCCCGGAGGCGTCGGTGGTGCGGCTGGAACGCGACTACCGATCCACCCCGCAGGTGGTGTCCCTGGCCAACCGCGTCATCGCGATGGCGCGCGGCCGCATGGCGGGCAGCAAGCTGCACCTGATCGGTCAGCGCGAGGCGGGGCCCACGCCCACGTTCCACGAGCACCCCGACGAGGTCGTCGAGGCGACCTCCGTCGCCAAGGCCATCAAGAAGCTGATCCACGCGGGCACGCCTGCCTCGGAGATCGCGGTGCTCTACCGCATCAACGCGCAGTCGGAGGTGTACGAGGAGGCGCTCACCGCGGCGGGTGTCGCATTCCAGGTGCGCGGCGGCGAGGGCTTCTTCAGCCGCCAGGAGGTCCGGCAGGCGCTGGTGGCACTGCAGCGGGCGGCCGAACGCGTGGACGCGGTGGGTTCCGACCTGCCGCCCGTCGTCCGCGAGCTGTTGGAGCCGCTGGGGTTGACGCCCGAGGAGCCGCAGGGTGTCCGGGCGCGCGAGCGGTGGGAGGCGTTGGTGGCGCTCGTCGAGCTCGTCGAGGAGGAGGTGGCGCTGCGACCCGCGCTGGACATGCGTGCCCTGCTGGCCGAACTGCGGCAGCGCGCCGACGCTCGGCATCCGCCGGTGGTGCAGGGCGTCACGCTGGCGTCCCTGCACGCGGCCAAGGGCTTGGAGTGGGATGCGGTGTTCCTCGTCGGGTTGGCCGACGGCACGCTACCCATCTCGCATGCGCTGGCCCGCGGCGCCGACAGTGAGCAGGTCGAGGAGGAACGCCGCCTCCTGTACGTCGGAATCACCAGGGCGCGTGTCCATCTGGCGTTGAGCTGGGCGCTCGCGCGCACTCCCGGTGGTCGGCAGGGTCGACGCCCGTCACGCTTCCTCAACGGCGTCGCGCCGCAGGCCACCTCCGATGACGGACCGAGCAAGCCGCGCAGGCCTCGCGGCGCCACGCCGCGCTGTCGCATCTGCAACGGTCCGCTGACCAGCCCGCCGGCGATCATGTTGCGCCGCTGTGAGACGTGCCCGTCGGACCTCGACGAGCAGCTGCTCGCTCAGCTCAAGGAATGGCGCCTCGAGACGTCCAAGGAGATGAAGGTGCCCGCCTACGTGGTGTTCACCGACAACACCTTGATCGCCATTGCCGAGACGCTGCCTACCGACGAGGCCGCTCTGGTCGCCATTCCTGGGATCGGCGCCCGCAAGCTCGAGCAGTACGGGCCCGACGTCCTCGCTTTGGTCAGGGCCCGGCACTGACCCGTCCTGCGATACGGCCAAGCTTCGCAAAGATCCCGCCAAAGATGCAGGTCAGAAAATTGCTTGTCTGATTTGGGTGTTAGCGTTTAACCTCATAACCGTCTAATCCGGTCGAGCAGAAAGGAGGGGCACATCATGATTTACAACACGAACTTCTTCGGCGTAACTGCCGCTGGCGTTGCCGTCATGCCGTCGTCCCTCCTCGTCGCTGGGCGCGTTGCCTCGGCGACGCATTGGGCGGTTGCCATGCATGACGCCATTCCGGCGATCAAGCGACCCGCCGCCGCCGCGCCCGTCGCGTCCGTGAATCGGGGCCCCATCTAGGAAGCCCACGAAAGCCTCTTGGCCACGGACCCGACACCACCGGATCCGTGGCCAGATTGTTTTTCGGGGCTCACCGAAAACCTGGTCGCAGATCCATCAAAGACAGATGGCCGATCGACTTAGACCAGGAAGAAGGTGATTCGGACATGTCTCCGCAGACATGCCGCGAAAGGACGTTCCCGGCAGTGCCGTGTCACGTCAACGACCCGGACCTGTGGTTCGCCGAGAACCCGATGGAGCTCGAGCGGGCCAAGATGCTGTGCGCTGACTGCCCGATTCGCCGCCAGTGCCTGGCCGAGGCGCTGGAACGCCAAGAGCCCTGGGGGGTTTGGGGCGGGGAGATCATCGATCGCGGAACCGTGGTCGCGCGCAAGCGCCCGCGGGGCCGCCCGCGGAAGAACCCGGTTGAGAACCCGGCAGCCGCATAGCCGGCCCGAGGCCGCCTAGACCCACGTATTGCTGGGGCTGGGCGACCTCGGCGGAGCCGAGAATTAGACGACCTCGGCGGAGCCGAGAATTAGACGACCTCGGCGGAGTCGAGAATTAGACGACCTCGGCGGAGTCGAGAATTAGACGGGAGCGTCGGCGAATCCTGGAATGAACTCCAGCGCAAGCGCTTTCGTGGGGATGTGAGCATCGAGCTGGCAGGAGATTGCGACGATGGACGCGATGACCCGCATGGGGATGGCCAGCTTGGCGGGAATGTCCATCTGGCGGGCCGTCTTGATCGTGTCGACGGAGATGTCCATGTTGGCCGCCGCCATCTTCTGCAACCACTTGCGGGTGTAGTGGAACACCTCGACCTCGAGGGGTTCGACGTACTGGCGCAGCATCTCGTCGATCTCTCGCGGTGAAACCTGTTGTCCCCGTTGGATGAAACCGATCTTCTCCATGGTCGGCAACAGCTTGTCGTAGTTCCTCTCGAACGCGTAGCGAACGGTCAGTCCCAATTCGACCGGAATGCCCCCTGGCAGCGGCGCCACGGCGCCGAAGTCGAGCACGCCGAGCTTGTCACCGGGCAACAGCATGAAGTTCCCCGGATGCGCGTCGCCGTGCATCATCTCGATGCGTCTGGGCGCGTCGTAGGTGAGTTCGACGAGGCGTGTGCCGACGATGTCGCGCTGTTCCGGCGTGCCGCTGCGGATGATCTCCGCCATCGGGATGCCGTCCATCCACTCGGCGACGACGACCTTCGGCGCGCTCGCCACGATCGCGGGCACCACGAAGTGCGGATCGTCGCGGTATCCCTTGGCGAAGGCGCGCTGGTTCTCTGCCTCGAGCCGGTAGTCGAGCTCCATCTCGGTGCGTTCGATCAGTTCGTCGACCACACCCTGGACGTCGGCGCCCGGCGAAAGCTGCTTGAACACGTAGACGAGCCGCTTCATCGTCTTCAGGTCGGCCCGCAGCGCCTCGTCGGCGCCGGGGTACTGGATCTTGACGGCGACCGGCCGGCCGTCGGACCAGACCGCCTTGTGAACCTGCCCGATGCTGGCCGACGCGATCGGGGTGTCGTCGAAGGAGCTGAAGCGGTCGCGCCACCTGGTCCCGAGCTGGGCGTCGAGCACCCTGTGCACCTTGGCTGCGGGAAGGGGCGGGGCGTCCTTCTGCAGCTTGGTCAACGCCTCGCGGTAGGGCTCGCCGTACTGTTCGGGAACGGCGGCCTCCATCACCGACAGCGCCTGGCCGACCTTCATGGCTCCGCCCTTGAGCTCCCCGAGGACGGTGAAGAGCTGATTGGCCGCCTTCTCCATCAGCTCGGCACTCACCTCGTCCCTCGACGAGCCTGTCAGGCGCTTGCCGAAGCCCAGTGCGGCGCGTCCGGCGAATCCCACGGGCAAGCTCGCGAGTTTCGCATTACGCGCTGCGCGTCCACGCTTAATGTCTGCCACCCCACCATCATCCATGACGATGCTGAGCAAAGACCCACCCAGTGGCAGCGACCAGCGTCACAGCTCCGTCGTCCGCCGGTTCGGCAGTGCCCCGCCAGCTACCGGATCCGCCAGCTCGCACGGGTTCCGGTGATACGTCATCGGAACCTTCGCCGTCGCGAAGCAGCACGGGGTTCAGCACTCGCACCGCGGATGACGCGACCATCGCCTGCTCGTCGTCGAACCCGTGCGGACGTCGAACTCGAGGGTGGTGTCCAGAGTGGGCGGCGGGTCGCTCACCTGGCGCGGGTCGTCGGACTCACGCACGGCTTGGATGACGCGGTCCACCTGGTTCAGCGCCAGGGCGGCGGTTCCCAGCATGGTGGCCCGGTCGGCGCTGCCGACGGCGTCGCGCAACTGCGCGGCGACGGCAGGCCATGCCGCGTCACGGTCGCTGCGGTACAGATCCGCGCAGCCGAGGCAGCTCGTCACCCCGGGAATGACGAGCGGACCCACCAGACCCGTCCCGTCGCGCACCCGCACAGGAAGGTGGGGGATCCGCGCCTGGTGGAGGTCGCGCAGTAGGTGGGGATCGGCGACGAGGAAGTCCGAGAGCACCACGAGGTCGGTCGAGGTGGGGGTGACGCCGGCGTGGTTGAGTCTGCTCTGCCTGACCCTGGCACCCGAACACCGCAGCGCGCCCGCGAGCAGGTCCGACAGCGGACCGCGACCGTGGATGCGGATCGATGCCGACCGGGTGCGCGGCGGCGTCGCGGACGCGAGCCCACCCTCGACGAGTGACGTCACCAGATCCGCCATCGCAGTCGCATCCACGATGCCGCGGTTGACCGCGAGCGCCGTCATCTCCGCAGCGGTCACCCCGGACTGCATGGCACGCAACAGATCGGCCAGCGCCGCGGGCGTCAGCCCGTCGGGTGGTTCGACGAGCATGGCGCGCCGTGGATCCCACCCGACCTGCACGACGCCGTCGGGCCTGACGAGGATCGGCATGGCGGGGTTGAGGGTGTGGCTCGACATGCGACGACCTTGCCACGCGAGCGCGCGGCCGCGTTTCGGTTATCCACAGGCTCGCGGGCCGGGGGATGACCTACTTCTGGTCGTCCCCGAAGTCCTTCTCCAGGTCGGCGATCGCCTGGTCGATGCCGCTGGTGTCGCCGCCGAGCACGCGGTCGATGAACCCGGCGGGCTCGTCGAGATCCTCGGAGCCGGGGAGCAGATCGGGGTGCTGCCACACGGCATCGCGGGCGTCCGCCCCGACCGCCTCGGTCAACCGCTCCCACAGGACAGCGGCCTCGCGCAGCTTGCGGGGGCGCAGTTCCAGGCCGACCAGCGTCGCGAACGTCTGTTCCGCGGGTCCGCCGGTGGCACGGCGGCGGCGCAGCGTCTCGCTGAGTGCCGACGCCCCGGGGATCCGGTCACCGAGCGCAGCGGTCACCACCGTCTGCACCCAACCCTCGATGAGGGCCAGCAGCGTCTCGAGCCGCTCGAGCGCCGCGATCTGCTCGGGTGTCGACTTGGGCTCGAAGATGCCCTGATTGAGCAGTTGCTCCATGGCGGACGGGTCGGCGAGCGACGCGGGGTTGAACCCCTGCGCGAAGTCCTCGATGCCGCTCATGTCGACCTTCATGCCGCGCGCGAAGGCCTCGACGGCGTTCAGCAGCTGGGTCGACAGCCACGGCACGTGGCTGAACAGGCGATGGTGCGCCGCCTCCCTGGCCGCGAGGAACATCATGACCTCGCTACGCGGCTGTTCGAGACCCTCGCCCAGGGCCTCGATGGCCTCCGGCATCAGGGCTGCCACCCCCTTGGGGCCGAGCGGTAGTCCAATGTCAGTGGACGTCAACACTTCTCGCGACAACGTGCCGAGCGCCTGTCCGAGCTGTGAGCCGAACGCCATACCGCCCATCTGCGTCATCATCGCGAGCAGCGGGCCCGCCATGGCCTTGGCCTCCTCGGGCAGCGCCGATGCCCACACCGTCGACATCTGCTCGGCGACGGGGTCGCACAGTCGCTTCCAGGTGGCCATCGTCTCGTCGACCCAGTCGCTGGGCGTCCACGCCACGGCCTTCGTGGTGCCTGCGGGCAGGGGAGTGACGCCGTCGAGCCAGGTGTCGGCCAGTCGCACCGCGTCGGCCACCGCCGCACTGGTCTGTTCGGGCACCGGCTTGACGAACCCGATCGAGCTGGACGCCAACTGGCGCGCCAGGTCGTAGTTGACGGGTCCGGCCTGTGCGCCGCCCGCCATCGACGTGCCCGCGCCACTGAACATCTCGCCGAGCTTGGAGAAGATCTGGCCGAGGTTGTTCATGTCGAAGTCGCCACCGCCGAATCCGAACGGATCCGATGGCGACCCCTTGTTCGGGTCCTTCTTGCGGTCGTCTCGGTCGGGGTCGTCTCCCGAGGAGAAGCCGAAGGGCAGGTCAGACATATCGTCAACGGTACTCACCGCACGTGCTCGGCGTGAATTGGTGGGTCACGCTGAGAGTGAACTCTGTATCGAGCCCTAATGTGGGCACCGTGATGGGAGCGAATAGGCGCGTCTTGACGCTGGTGGTGGCGCTGGTGCCGATCGTGGCCTTCGGTCTGCTGCTGTCCGTGGTGACGGTGCCGTACGTCAGCCTCGGTCCCGGCCCGACGTTCAACACGCTCGGCGAGGTCGAGGGAAAGCCGGTCGTCGACATCCGGGGCACCGAGGTGCATCCGACGTCGGGCAACCTCAACATGACGACGGTCAGCCAGAGTGACGGCCTCACCCTCGGTCAGGCGCTGCGGCTGTGGATGTCGGGCGACGAGCAGCTGGTGCCCCGCGACCTGGTGTATCCGCCGGACAAGTCGAAGGACGACATCGACAAGGAGAACACCACGGACTTCAAGCAGTCGGAGGACAGTGCGGCGTACGCGGCGCTGGGCTATCTCAAGTACCCGGAGGCCGTCACCGTGCAGAACGTCACGGACCCGGGCCCGTCGGCGGGCAAGCTGAAGGACGGCGACGCGATCGACATGGTCAACGACAAGCCGGTGGCCAACCTCGAGCAGTTCACCGGAATCCTGAAGGCCACCAAGCCAGGTGACGTGCTGGTCATCGACTACCGCCGCAGGGACGGTTCCCTCGGCACGGCGAACATCACGCTGGGCAAGAACCCCGATCGTGCCTACGGCTTCCTCGGCGTGGGCGTGCTGGACGCGCCGTGGGCGCCGTTCACCATCGACTTCAACCTCGCGAACATCGGCGGACCGTCGGCGGGGCTGATGTTCAGCCTGGCCGTCGTGGACAAGCTCACCACCGGTGACATCAACGGCGGCAAGTTCGTGGCGGGCACCGGGACGATCACCGGCGACGGCAAGGTCGGCCCGATCGGCGGCATCACCCACAAGATGTACGCGGCCAAGGAAGCCGGAGCGACGGTCTTCATGGTTCCGGCGGAGAACTGCGACGAGGCCGTCTCGGCGCACGACGACGGACTGCAGTTGATCAAGGTCGACAACCTGACCGGTGCCATCGACGCCTTGAAGACTTATTCCTCCGGTGGCGAACCCCCCCATTGCTGAGAAGCCCCTTCGGAGGGCAGGAGCGCAGCGACCGGGGAGTGTCCGGGGGAGGGCAGGAGCGCAGCGACCGGGAAGTGTCCGGGGGCCAATGCGTAGAGTTATGGCACGTCGAGTGGCGGCGTGTGATGACCGACTGGAGTTGACGAGTGGGGATGCGGCCCGCGGCACGAATGCCGAAGTTGACGCGACGTAGCCGGATTCTGATCGGGATCGCATTGGCGGCCGTCCTGCTGCTGTTGATCGGTCCTCGACTGATCGACACGTACGTCGACTGGTTGTGGTTCGGTGAGCTCGGCTACCGGTCGGTGTTCACCACGACGGTGCTGACCCGGTTGGTCGTCTTCCTGGTCGCCGCGCTGTTCATCGGCGGGGTGGTGTTCGCCGGTCTGGCGCTGGCGTATCGCAACCGCCCGGTGTTCGTCCCCACCGCAGGCCCCAACGATCCCGTCGCGCGCTACCGCACGTCGGTGATGGCCCGCCTTCGGCTGTTCGGCATCGGTGTTCCCCTGTTCATCGGTCTGCTTGCGGGCATCGTCGGGCAGACGTACTGGGTTCAGGTGCAGCTGTTCCTGCACGGCGGCGACTTCGGCGTCACCGATCCCCAGTTCGGTATGGATCTCGGGTTCTACGCGTTCGATCTGCCGTTCTACCGCTTGATACTCAACTTCCTCTTCGTCGCGACGTTCCTGGCGCTGGTGGCAAACCTGCTGGGGCACTACCTGTTCGGTGGCATCCGGCTGGCAGGTCGCACCGGTGCGCTCAGCCGTTCGGCCCGCATCCAACTCGTCACGCTGGTCGGCACCCTGGTGCTGCTCAAGGCGTTCGCGTACTGGCTGGACCGCTACGAGCTGCTGAGTCACACCCGCGGCGGCAAGCCGTTCACCGGCGCCGGCTACACCGACATCAACGCGGTGCTGCCCGCCAAGCTGATCCTCCTGGCGATCGCGCTGATCTGTGCGGTCGCGGTGTTCTCCGCCGTCGTGCTCCGCGACCTGCGGATCCCTGCGATCGGCGTGGTGCTGCTGCTGCTGAGCTCGCTGATCGTCGGTGCGGGCTGGCCGTTGATCGTCGAGCAGTTCAGCGTCAAACCCAATGCCGCGCAGAAGGAAAGCGAATACATCAGTCGCAGCATCACCGCGACCAGACAGGCCTACGGGCTCACCGACCAGAACGTCACCTACCGCGACTACAGTGGCGATGCGGCGACCACTGCCCAGCAGGTGGCATCGGACCGCGCGACGACGTCGAACATCCGCCTGCTCGACCCCACCATCGTCAGCCCCGCGTTCACCCAGTTTCAGCAGGGCAAGAACTTCTACTTCTTCCCCGACCAGTTGGCCATCGACCGCTACCAGGGCCGGGACGGCAATCTGCGCGACTACGTCGTCGCAGCCCGTGAGCTCAACCCCGACCGGCTGATCGAGAACCAGCGGGACTGGATCAACCGCCACACCGTCTACACGCATGGCAATGGCTTCATCGCCTC
>JAOPUT010000211.1 GCA_025963385.1 Mycobacterium sp. | reverse complement strand
GGTGGCCTCGTCGAAGGCTCCGCGTGCCACCAGGGTGTAGCCGAGGAGTACCTCTCCGATCGCCCGGCCGGGCTGCTGGAACTCCGAGAACGTCAGGTAGTGCCGCGACAGGTTCTCTGCGGCAACGACATTGCCCGCCATGACCAACCCCAGCGTCTGCCCGAGACCGATGGTGAACCGCAGCAGACCGGGATGGGTGGCAGCCAGCCCGCGTTGGGCCAGCGCGTCGACGTCGCCGAGGCGTCCGAGTCGCGCACTCGACAGTGTGGCCGTGGCCGCGGCCCAGGCGACCGCGAGGTCCTGTGCCTCAGGGGCTTCGAGGACGGCGGACGCGACCGCAACGGCGCGCTCGGGTTCACCACAGTTCATCGCGAACGTCGCCGCCAGCGCGTCGAGCGTGTGGTAGGCGGCGGGCTCGGAGACGCGTGTCCGCATGTCGGCGAGGTAGGCGACCGCCTCGGGTGTCTCCGACAACATCCAGAATCTGTTGGCGGCCTTCGGAAGTGTCCACGCCGTCAGGTCCCACTCCGCGAGCGTGTCGGGATCGACGGGGTTCAGTGCGTCGTCGGCATCGCGGCCGCGTCCCTGCCATGACAGCGAATGCGCCAGCGCAAGGCGGGCCGAGAGGGTGTCGGCCTGCGCGAGCGCGCCTCGGGCCAACCGCTCACCGAAGTCCAAGTCGCCCATGCGCATTGCCTCCCAGGCCAGAAGCACCAGGTTGCCCGCATCGGGTGGGGAGTCGGTGTCGAGCGCCAGTCCGGCGATCCTCAATCGCCCGGTGATGTCGGTGGGTGCGGCGCTGGAGAGCTGACCCACGAGCATCTTGCGCAACCTGCGGATGGCGAGCCGACCGAGTCCGGACCGCACGCGCTCGGTATAGAGCGGGTGGAACGGATGCACGAACAGGTTGCCGCCCTGATCGCTGACGGTGACGACGCCTGCCGTCTCCGCGCGGTCGATCGCATCGAGGCCCGCGACCTCCGCGAGATCCGACACCGCGAGCGGCTCCTCCACCGCAAGGAATTCAAGAACCGTCCTGACTTCCGGCGCGAGAGTACTCAAGTGCTGGTCGATGAGCGTGGATAGTTCTGGGGTGAGGGTCATTTCACCGCGCAGCTGCCAGACGCCCTCGACCTGCCGGAGCGAACCCGTGTCGACCGCCGCCACCACGAGGTGGCGGAGGTAGAGCGGGTTGCCCTGGCTGACGTCGAACATCCGGGCCGAACTGACGCCCTCGACCGGACCGCCAAGAACCTGTTCGAGGAGCGTCTCCGACTCGGCGGCGTTGAAGGGATGGATGTCGCAGCGCTCGAGGACGCCGTCCTTCCACAGCGAGGTGATCGCCTCCGGGCAGGGCTCCCCGTCGCGCACCGTGAGCAGCAGCCGAGCCGATTCGCTGATCGCCAGCTGATGAACGAGTGTCGCCGACAGCGTGTCGAGGTGATGCGCGTCGTCGACGACCACGATCAACCCGTGCGCGGCGTCCCGGCGCAGCGAGTCCTGCGCCACCCGCAACAGAGTGGCCGGCTCGTCTGCACCCGCCAATTCGACCAGCCGACTGAACGCCCCGAAGGGAATGAGTTTGGCCGACCCCGTTGCCGAGACCCAGCGCGAGGTGACGCGGGGATGTTCGGTCGAGAACGCCTTCGCGACGGCGCGCGCCATGACCGTCTTGCCGACGCCGGGCGCGCCGACGAGTACCGCGCCACGCCCCGAGGCAAACGCGGTTTCGAGCTGCTTGCGGGTTGCAGCCCGACCCGCCGTCATCCAGCGAACGCCCACCACAGGGTGATCCTATGCCGGACAGCGCCGACCCATCAGTCGAACGAATGCGGCAACGGCATGTTCACGGCGGGCTCGACCTTGACCATCGTGGCGCCCATCGGGAGGATCAGCGCCATGCCACACGTTGCCGAAGCCGTTCTGTCCGACGTGGCGAACGGGCTCTTCGACGGGATCGAGCGCGGCGACGAGGCAGCCGTCGAGGCCCTCTGGGCCGACGACGTCACGGTGTGGCACAGCGGGGACTCCGAAGACAACGACCGCACCCGGGCACTGAAGGTGATCAAGTGGTTCATCAGGACCACCACCGAACGGAGCTACGAGATCCTGGACCGGCAGTTCTACGACGGCGGCTTCGTTCAGCAACACGTCCTTCGCGCCGATGGCACCAACGGGTCGTCGATCACCTTGCGCGTCTGCATCGTCATCAAGATCGACGCCGACGGATTGATCGTCAGGATCGACGAGTACTTCGACCCTGCCGATATGGCACCGCTGCTGCAACGATGACAGACATGACTTCGTCTCCCCTGCACGACCTGACCGGCTCCTGGACCGTCGACCCGGCTCGCTCCACCGCCACCGTCCGCTGCAAGACCATGTGGGGCATCGCGACGGTGAAGGGGACGTTCTCGGAGCTGACCGGCACCTGCGAGGTGGCCGAATCAGGCGCGTCCGGAGAGGTCCGGATCCCGGTGGCCACGCTGGTCACCGGAATCGCCAAACGCGACGCTCACCTGCGCGGACCCGACTTCTTCGACGTCGAACGCTACCCGGAGGTCAGTGTCGCGGTGACCTCCGTCGATCCGAACGGACCCGACGTCTCACGTCTGCGCGCGACGCTCACGATCAAGGACACCACGCGCCCGATCGAGCCCCAGGCAGCAGTGAGCCGGCTGCCCGATGGTGCCGTGCGTGTGACGACGACGCTGAAGGTCGACCGTCACGACTTCGGTGTCGACGGCAACCTGCTCGGCATGGTCGGCAAGGACGCAACGGCGTCGGCCGACGTCGTGTTCGTCCGGTCCGACCGAACCTGACGCCAACGGCGCCGTCGCCGTCGTAGCATCGGCTGCGTGCCCGACACGCCACTGAAGATCCTGGTCTACAGCGATAATGCGCGTACCCGCGATCAAGTGCGCAGCGCACTGGGCAAGCGGGTGCACCCCGACCTCCCCGAGCTGGAGTACCTCGACGTCGCGACCGCACCGGTCGTGGTCGCAAACCTCGACAGAGGCGGCATCGATCTTGCGATCCTCGACGGCGAGGCCACTCCCGCGGGCGGGATGGGACTGGCGAAGCAACTCAAGGACGAGGTGGCACACTGCCCGCCGATCCTGGTGCTCACCGGGCGTCCCGACGATGCGTGGCTGGCCTCGTGGTCGCGGGCCGAGGCGGCCGTGCCCCACCCGATCGACCCGATCCGGCTCGGAGAGGCCGTTGCCTCGCTCTTGCGCTCGATCAGGCCGTAACCAGCACGAAACACACTGGAACCATTCACTTCTCGCGGTGATCTCACCGCAAGGCATCGGTACGCAGTTGCTTCTTTGGATCCTATCCAAAATGCGCCAAGCCGACCGTTAACGAGACTAAGCTGTGTCGTAGCTCACATCGACAGCCCAACGAGGGAGCGACCCAGCGAAGTGAACGCTTACATACCCATTCTGGTTCTTGGCGGGATCGCGGCTGCCTTCGCGATCGGATCGGTCGGCATCGCCGTGCTGATCGGGCCCCGGCGCTACAACCGGGCGAAACTCGAGGCCTACGAATGCGGCATCGAACCGGTCGCGCCCGGGTCGCCCGGCGACCTGCAGACGGGACAGCGATTCCCGGTGAAGTACTACCTCACCGCGATGCTGTTCATCGTCTTCGACATCGAGATCGTCTTCCTGTATCCATGGGCCGTCGCGTTCGACTCCCTCGGCCTGTTCGCCGTCGTCGAGATGCTGCTGTTCATGCTCACGGTCTTCGTTGCCTACGCGTACGTGTGGCGGCGCGGCGGACTGAGTTGGGACTAGCCATGGGACTCGAGGAGCAACTACCGGGCGGCATCCTCCTCTCCACGTTGGAGAAGGTCGCCGGATACGTGCGCAAGGGCTCGCTGTGGCCCGCGACCTTCGGGCTGGCGTGCTGCGCCATCGAGATGATGGCCACCGCGGGACCGCGGTTCGACATCGCCAGGTTCGGGATGGAGCGGTTCTCCGCCACCCCGCGCCAAGCCGATCTGATGATCGTGGCGGGTCGCGTCAGCCAGAAGATGGCGCCCGTGCTGCGCCAGGTGTACGACCAGATGGCGGAGCCGAAATGGGTTCTCGCCATGGGGGTGTGTGCCTCGTCGGGCGGAATGTTCAACAACTACGCGATCGTGCAAGGTGTCGACCACATCGTGCCCGTCGACATCTACCTGCCGGGGTGTCCCCCACGGCCCGAGATGCTGCTCAACGCGATCCTCATGCTGCACGCCAAGATTCAGGAGATGCCCCTCGGCGTGAACCGCGCCGAGGCCATCGCCGCGGCAGAGGAGGCCGCCCTCGCGTCCAGGCCGACCATCGAGCTCAAGGGATTGCTGCGGTCATGACGGAGACCAACGGCAACGTCAACGGCAATGGGAATGGGACCGCGAACGAGAACGCGCTGCCCGAGGTGATCGGCCAGCGCCGAGGCATGTTCGGCGTCAAGGGCAGTGGTGACACGTCGGGTTACGGCAGGCTGGTGCGCGAGGTCGCACTGCCGGGCAGCTCACCACGGCCCTACGGCGGCTATTTCGACGAGGTGGTCGACGCCTTGGCCGCAGCCCTTGGTGACGACGCGTTCGCCGCCGCCATCGAACGCGTCGTGGTGTTCCGCGATGAGCTGACCCTCGAGGTGGCGCGCGAGCACCTGGTGGCGGTCGCACAGGCGCTGCGTGACGACGCCACGCTGAGATTCGAACTGTGCCTTGGGGTCTCAGGTGTGCACTACCCCAATGACCCCGGCCGCGAACTGCATGCCGTCTATCCGCTCATGTCGATCACGCACAACCGCAGGATCCGCGTCGAGGTTGCCGCCCCCGATGCGGATCCCCATGTGCCGTCACTGTTCTCGGTCTATCCGACGACGGACTGGCACGAACGCGAGACATACGACTTCTTTGGCATCCTCTTCGACGGGCATCCGTCGCTCACGCGCATCGAGATGCCCGACGACTGGGTGGGACATCCGCAACGCAAGGACTACCCGTTGGGCGGCATCCCCGTGGAGTATCACGGTGCCGAGATTCAACCGCCCGACCAGCGGAGGTCCTACAACTGATGACCAAACCCGACAACCCGCCCAAGGAGACTCTGGTCACGGTGGGCGGTGAAGACTGGCAAGAGGTGGTGAAGGCCGCCCGTGACAGCTCCGTCGCCGGCGAGCGCATCGTGGTCAACATGGGTCCGCAACACCCGTCCACCCACGGCGTGCTTCGTCTGATCCTCGAGATCGAGGGTGAGACCATCACCGAGATCCGATGTGGAATTGGCTATCTGCACACCGGGATCGAGAAGAACCTCGAGTTCCGCAACTGGACCCAGGGCGTCACGTTCGTGACCCGGATGGACTACCTGTCGCCGTTCTTCAACGAAGCGGTGTACTGCCTCGGGGTCGAGAAGCTCCTCGACGTCACCGACGACATCCCCGAACGAGCCAGCGTCATCAGGGTCATGCTGATGGAGCTCAACAGGATCTCCAGCCACCTGGTCGCACTGGCCACCGGCGGCATGGAGCTGGGCTCGATGTCGGCCATGTTCTTCGGCTTCCGCGAACGCGAACTGGTGCTGTCGGTCTTCGAGACCATCACCGGGTTGCGGATGAACCACGCCTACATCCGGCCGGGGGGCTTGGCGGCGGATCTGCCCGACGAGGCCATCCCCCAGCTCAAGGAAGTGCTGCAGTTGCTGCCGAAGCGATTGCGCGACATGGAGGATCTGCTCAACGAGAACTACATCTGGAAAGCACGCACCCAGGGGGTCGGGTTCCTCGACCTGACCGGCTGCATGGCGCTTGGCATCACGGGGCCGTGCCTGCGCTCTACGGGCCTGCCGCACGACCTTCGCCGCGCGCAGCCCTACTGTGGATACGAGGACTACGAGTTCGACGTCATCACGACCGATGAATGTGATGCATACGGCCGCTACATGATCCGCGTCCGCGAGATGCGTGAGTCCATCAAGATCGTCGAGCAGTGCCTTGACCGGCTCAAGCCCGGCCCGGTGATGATCACCGACAAGAAGCTGGCGTGGCCCGCCGACCTGACGCTCGGACCAGACGGGCTGGGCAACTCGCCAGAACACATCGCCAAGATCATGGGCGGCTCGATGGAGGCCCTCATCCACCACTTCAAGCTCGTCACCGAGGGCATTCGCGTGCCTGCCGGCCAGGTCTACGTCGCCGTGGAGTCGCCGCGGGGCGAGCTCGGCGTGCACATGGTGTCCGACGGGGGCACCCGTCCCTACCGCGTGCACTACCGCGATCCATCGTTCACCAATCTGCAGGCGGTGGCAGCGATGTGCGAGGGCGGCATGGTCGCCGACGCGATCGCGGCGGTGGCGTCGATAGATCCGGTGATGGGCGGGGTGGACCGCTAAGTGACCGCTTGCGCGAAGAGGAGACAGCACTGATGAGCGCTTGCGCGAAGAGGAGATGGCACAGGTGACGGTGGTAGATCTTCAGTTGGGTCCGCGGCCCGACGAGCCAGGTCCGCCGATTTCGGCTGGGCCACAGGCGTATTCGGCCGAGGTCACGCAGCGACTGGCCGCCGACGCGGCCCAGGTCATCACCCGCTACCCCGAGCCGCGATCCGCGCTGCTGCCCCTCCTGCACCTGGTGCAGGCCGAGGACGGCTACCTGACGCCGGCGGGCATCGCCTTCTGCGCCGAACAACTGCACCTGTCTCCCGCCGAGGTGACCGCCGTCGCCACGTTCTATTCGATGTACCGACGCACGCCCACCGGGGAGTACTTGGTCGGGGTGTGCACCAACACCCTCTGCGCGGTGATGGGCGGCGACGCGATCCTCGAGGTGCTCGAGGACCACCTCGACCTGCATGCCGGTCAGACCACGGCCGACGGCAAGGTCACCCTGGAGCACATCGAGTGCAACGCCGCATGCGACTACGCGCCGGTGGTGATGGTCAACTGGGAGTTCTTCGACAACCAGACACCGTCGTCGGCAAGGGATCTCGTCGACGAGTTGCGTACGGGCGGCTCCGTCACCCCGACGCGGGGCGCGCCACTGTGCTCGTTCCGCGACACCGCGCGGATTCTCGCAGGCTTCGCCGACCAGCGAGAGGGCGCCAACGACGCCCGCACCGGCGACGCCACCTTGGCCGGCTTGCGGATCGCGCACGAGCGGGGCATGTCCGCACCCCCGATCTCCGAATCAAGCTCCACCGCAGGGGGACCCGACGACCAGCAGATCGTCGAGGAGACCGCCCGCGAGCAACCGGCACCGGGCCCGTCGGCCGACCTGCCGCCGAAGAACGGGGCCAAGGCGTGACGCTGACACCGGTATTGAGCAGCTACTGGGACGAACCGTCCTCCTGGACCCTGGAGTGCTACCAGCGCCACGACGGCTATCAGGCGCTCGACACCGCCCTCGACATGGACCCGGACGCGGTGATCGGTCTGGTCAAGGACTCCGGGCTGCGCGGCCGTGGCGGCGCAGGCTTCCCCACCGGCCAGAAGTGGTCGTTCATACCGCAGGGCACCGAGGGTGCAGGCGCCAAGCCGCACTATCTGGTGATCAACGCCGACGAGTCGGAACCCGGCACCTGCAAGGACATTCCGCTCATGATGGCCACGCCCCACGTGCTCGTCGAGGGTGCCATCATCGCGGCCTATGCGATCCGGGCGCGTCACGCGTTCATCTACGTCCGCGGCGAGGTCGTCCCGGTGTTGCGCAGGCTGCAGACCGCCGTCGCCGAGGCGTACGAGGCAGGCTTCCTCGGCACCGACATCCTCGGTTCCGGCTTCGACCTCGACCTGGTGGTGCACGCCGGCGCAGGCGCCTACATCTGCGGTGAGGAGACCGCGCTGCTCGACTCGCTCGAGGGTCGACGCGGTCAGCCACGGCTGCGCCCGCCGTTCCCCGCCGTCGCGGGCCTTTACGCATGCCCCACGGTGGTCAACAACGTCGAATCCATCTCCAGTGTCCCCGCGGTCATTCGCGGCGGGGTCGACTGGTTCAAGTCGATGGGGTCCGACAAGTCCCCCGGTTTCACGCTGTACTCGCTGTCCGGTCACGTCACCACGCCCGGTCAGTACGAAGCGCCCCTCGGCATCACGCTGCGCGAGCTGCTCCACCTGGCGGGCGGGGTGAGGGATGGCCACGAGCTGAAGTTCTGGACCCCCGGTGGGTCGTCGACGCCGTTGCTGACGTCCGAACACCTCGACGTACCACTGGATTACGAGGGAATGGCCGGCGTCGGCTCGATGCTGGGCACCAAGGCCTTGCAGATCTTCGACGAGACCACGTGCGTGGTGCGGGCCGTTCGCCGCTGGACGCAGTTCTACGCACACGAATCCTGCGGTAAGTGCACACCCTGCCGCGAGGGCACCTACTGGCTGGCACAGATCTACGAGCGCCTCGAGAACGGCACGGGCCGGCGGGAGGACGTGGACAAGTTGCTCGACATCGCCGATGCCATCTTCGGCAAGTCGTTCTGCGCACTCGGGGACGGGGCGGCCAGCCCGATCATCTCGTCCATCAAGTTCTTCCGCGACGAGTACGAGGCCCATCTCGCCGGTGGGTGCCCATTCGACCCGTACGCCGCGATGCTGGCCGCACCGGAAGGGGTTGGTATATGACCACGGCCGAGAACGAGGCCAAGGCCGCCACCGCCGTCGAGATGGTGTCGCTGACCATCGACGACCATCCGATCAGTGTGCCCAAGGGCACGTTGGTGATTCGCGCGGCAGAGCTGATGGGCATCCAGATCCCGCGGTTCTGTGACCACCCGCTGCTCGAACCCGTCGGTGCCTGCAGGCAGTGCCTCGTCGAGGTCGAGGGGCAACGCAAGCCCATGGCGTCGTGCACCATCACCGTCACCCCCGACATGGTGGTTCGCACGCAGCTGACCTCCGAGTCGGCCGACAAGGCGCAGCACGGCGTGATGGAACTGCTCCTGATCAACCATCCGCTGGACTGCCCCGTCTGCGACAAGGGCGGCGAGTGCCCCCTGCAGAACCAGGCGATGTCCAACGGCCAGGCCGACACTCGCTTCACCGACGTCAAACGCACGTTCCCCAAGCCGATCAATTTGTCCGCCCAGGTGCTGCTCGACCGCGAACGGTGCGTGCTGTGCGCCAGGTGCACGCGGTTCTCCAACCAAATCGCCGGCGACCCGTTCATCGAATTGCTCGAACGCGGTGCGCTGCAACAGGTGGGGATCGCCAACGAGGCCCCTTTCGACTCGTACTTCTCGGGCAACACCATCCAGATCTGCCCGGTGGGCGCGCTGACCGGCACGGCCTACCGCTTCCGTGCCAGACCGTTCGACCTGGTGTCCTCGCCCAGCGTCTGCGAGCACTGCGCGTCGGGCTGCGCGCAACGCACCGACCATCGCCGCGGAAGGGTGTTGCGGCGGCTGGCCGGTGACGACCCCGAGGTCAACGAGGAGTGGAACTGCGACAAGGGCCGCTGGGCCTTCACCTATCCCACTCAGGGCGACCGCATCGCCACACCGCTGATCCGCGAGGCCGACGGCAGCCAACGCCCGGCGTCGTGGTCGGAGGCGGTGGCGGTCGCGATCCGAGGACTGACCGCGGCGGGTGGGCGCACCGCCGTCCTGGTCGGTGGGCGGTCCACCCTCGAGGACGCCTACGCCTACGCCAAGTTCGCCAGAATCGTCCTCGGCACCAACGACATCGACTTCCGTAGCCGCGCGCACTCCGACGAGGAGGCGCGGTTCCTGGCGACCGCCGTCGCGGGACGCCCGATGACACTCACGTTCGCCGACCTCGAGACCGCGGCGGCCGTACTCCTGGTCGGGTTCGAGCCTGAAGAGGAATCGCCGATCGTCTATCTGCGCCTGCGCAAGGCGTTCCGGAAGCGCGGACTCGAGGTCCGTTCCATCGCGCCGTTCGCCACGCGCGGGCTGGACAAGATGGGTGGCACGCTCCTCGCCACCGCGCCTGGCGGGGAGGCGGCGGCCCTCGACGCCATGGACGACGTGCCCCCCGGGACCGTCGTCCTCGTCGGAGAACGGCTCGCCAGCTCGCCAGGGGCGTACTCCGCGGTGCTTCGACTGGCCGAGCGGACCGGTGCCAGGGTCGGTTGGGTCCCTCGGCGGGCCGGCGAGCGTGGTGCAGTGGAAGCCGGTGCGGCACCACACCTTCTGCCCGGCGGCAGGCCGCTGTCGGATGCCGCCGCCCGCGCCGAGGTCGCCGCCGCGTGGAACGTCGACGACCTGCCCAGCGCTGCGGGGCGCGACACGTCGGGCATTCTCGCGGCCGCCGCCGAAGGGTCGCTGGGCGCGCTGCTGGTCGGTGGCGTCGACGTCGACGACCTGCCGGACCCGATCGCCGCCCTGGCCGCCGTCGAGGCCGCCCCGTTCGTCGTCAGCCTGGAGCTGCGCCACAGCGCCATCAGCGGGCGTGCGGACGTGGTGTTCCCCGTCGCCCCCGTCACCGAGAAGTCGGGGACGTTCGTGAATTGGGAAGGCCGCCAACGGTCGTTCGAACCTGCACTGCCCCCCAATGCGACGTCCGATGCGCGAGTGCTCTTCGCGCTCGCCGAGGAGGTGGGCGTCGACCTGGGACTGCGCGACGCCGCCGCCGCCCGCGCCGAACTGCAACGACTCGGCGCGTGGCAGGGCACGCCGACGTCAGCGCCGCAAGAGCCGGCACCCGCGCCCGAGGACGTGGCGTCGGGCCGGGCAGTGCTGACCGGTTGGCGGATGCTGCTCGACGCCGGACGCCTTCAGGACGGCGAGCCGTACCTGGCGGGCACCGCCAGGCCCACGGTCGCGCGACTGTCCGCATCGACGGCCGCCGAGATCGGCGCGCACGACGGGCAGCCGGTCACGGTCGCCACCCCCCGGGGCGCCATCACCCTGCCCCTGGAGATCACCGACATGCCGCATCGCGTGGTCTGGGTGCCTCTCAACTCGATTGGCTCCCAAGTCAACACCGCGCTCGGCGCGGCACCCGGCGACACGGTCGCCATCTCGGTCGGGAGTGAGCATTCATGACGTACCCCAATCTCAGCTCCTTCGGCCACGACCCGTGGTGGCTGGTGCTCGGCAAGGCCCTGTTCGTCTTCGTGTTCTGCCTGCTGACGGTCCTGGTCGCCATCCTCGTCGAGCGCAAGGTCCTCGGTCGGATGCAGATGCGCTTCGGCCCCAACCGGGTTGGCCCCTTCGGTCTGCTGCAGAGCCTGGTCGACGGCGTCAAGCTCGCGCTGAAGGAGGGCCTGATCCCTGCGGGGGTGGACAAGCCGATCTACCTCGCCGCCCCGGTCATCGCCGTCATCCCCGCCATCATGGCGTTCGCCGTCATCCCGATGGGTGGCATGGTGAGCGTCTTCGGTCACCAGACGCCACTTCAACTCACCGACATGTCCGTCGGCGTGCTCTACGTGCTGGCGGTGACGTCGATCGGCGTCTACGGGATCGTGTTGGCGGGCTGGGCATCCGGGTCCACCTACCCCCTGCTGGGCGGGCTGCGCTCCAGCGCGCAGGTCATCTCCTACGAGATCGCGATGGCGCTGTGCTTCGCGGCGGTCTTCCTGTACTCGGGCACCATGTCCACCTCCGAGATCGTCGCCAAGCAACAGGGCCTCTGGTATGTGTTCCTGCTCCTGCCGTCGTTCGTCATCTACGTGACGTCGATGGTCGGCGAGACCAACCGTGCCCCCTTCGATCTGCCGGAGGCCGAAGGCGAGCTCGTCGGCGGATTCCACACCGAGTACTCGTCGCTCAAGTTCGCGATGTTCATGCTCGCCGAGTACGTCAACATGACCACCGTCGCCGCGCTGGCCACGACGCTGTTCCTCGGCGGCTGGCAGGCGCCGTGGCCGTTCAACATGATCGACGGCGCCAACTCCGGTTGGTGGCCACTGCTGTGGTTCGTCGTCAAGGTCTGGACCTTCATGTTCATGTTCATCTGGCTGCGGGCGACGCTGCCGCGTCTGCGCTACGACCAGTTCATGGGGCTGGGCTGGAAGATCCTCATCCCCATCTCGCTCGGCTGGATCATGACGGTTGCCGTCGTCAGGACGCTGCGCAGCCACGGCTACGACGGCTTGGCAGTGGTCCTCATCGCCACCAGTGCGTTCGTCGGGCTGCTGCTGCTGGTCTACCTGTGGCGAGGGTTGCGGCACAAGCAGACCCGCCCCCAGCGCCTCGCCGATCCGCCCTCGACCGCGCCCGGTGCCTTCCCGGTACCGCCCATTCCTGCGAAGGAGCCCGCCGATGTCTAAGCGGCCACACATCATCGATGCCCTCGCCGGCTTCGGCGTCACGTTCAAGACGATGTTCAAGAAACCGATCACCGAGCAGTATCCGGAGAAGCCAGGCGCGACCGCCAAGCGGTATCACGGTCGTCACCAGCTCAACCGGTACGAGGACGGGTTGGAGAAGTGCATCGGCTGCGAGCTCTGCGCATGGGCGTGCCCGGCCGACGCGATCTTCGTCGAGGGCGCCGACAACACCGAGACCGAACGCTTCTCGCCAGGCGAACGCTACGGCCGGGTGTACCAGATCAACTATCTGCGGTGCATCGGCTGCGGTCTGTGCATCGAGGCCTGCCCGACGCGCGCACTGACCATGACCAACGACTACGAGCTTGCCGACGACAACCGCTCCGACCTGATCTACGGCAAGGACAAGCTGTTGGCGCCGATGGGCCCCGACATGACGGCCCCGCCCCATGCCATGGCGCCCGGCAGCACCGATGAGGACTACTACCGCGGCAACATCAGGTCGGACGGGCTCGCCACCTCGCTCGGGATGCCGACGGTCAAGACCCACGACGAAGCAGCACCAGATCCCGAACCGGTCGAGGAAGTGATTCGGTGACCGCCGACGTGACGCTCCTCGCCGCCGAGGCCATCCAGCGCACGTCGACGGCGGAGGCCGTGACGTTCTGGATACTCGGCACCCTTGCCGTACTGGGCGCCGTCTCGGTCGTCGCCGCACCCAAGGCGGTCTACTCGGCGATCTTCCTGGCGCTGACGATGATCGTCCTTGCGATCCTCTACATCGCCCAGGACGCACTGTTCCTCGGCATCGTGCAGGTCGTCGTCTACACGGGCGCGGTGATGATGCTGTTCCTGTTCGTCCTGATGCTGATCGGCGTGGACTCGGCCGACTCCCTGGTGGAAACCATTCGGGGCCAACGCATCGCCGCGATCGGCGCAGGTATCGCATTCGGCGTGCTCCTCATCGCGGGCATCGGCAACGTCTCCGTCGCGGGTTTCACCGGACTCGCGCAGGCGAATGCGGGCGGCAACGTCGAGGGTCTGGCCGCGCTGATCTTCGTCCGGTACCTCTGGGCCTTCGAACTGACCAGTGCCCTGCTGATCACCGCCACCCTCGGCGCCATGGTGCTGACCCACCGCGAGCGCATCGACCGCCGCAAGACGCAACGCGAGATGGCCACCGAGCGGTTCGCTCCCGGGGGGCATGCCACGCCGATGCCGAATCCCGGGGTCTACGCCCGGAACAACGCGGTCGACGTGGCCGCGCGCCTGCCCGACGGTTCCGACGCCGCCACGTCCGTGAGCGGCATCCTGCCGCCGCGGACCGTCGCCGCGACGAAGAACGGGGCGCGCCGATGAATCTGCGGACGCGAGGAGCAAAGTGAACCCAGCGAACTACCTGTATCTGTCCGCGCTGCTGTTCACCATCGGAGGTGCCGGAGTGCTGTTGCGGCGCAACGCGATCGTGATGTTCATGTGTGTCGAGTTGATGCTCAACGCCGCGAACCTGGCCTTCGTCACGTTCTCCCGCATGCACGGCCATCTCGACGGTCAGGTCGTGGCGTTCTTCACGATGGTGGTCGCCGCCTGCGAGGTGGTGGTCGGGCTGGCGATCATCATGACCATCTTCCGCGCCAGACAGTCGGCCTCGGTCGATGCAGCGAACCTGCTGAAGCACTAGGGCGCCATGTCACTTCCCATCTGGCTGTTGATAGCCCTTCCGCTGCTGGGTGCGGCGATCCAGCTGCTCGGCGGTAAGGCCACCGATGCGTGGGGCCACCTGTTGGGCTGCGCGACCGTACTGCTGTCCTTCGCCGTCGGCGTCGTGCTGTTCGTCGGCCTGGTGAACCAGCCTGCCGACGAGCGCGGAATCCACGAGCACCTGTTCACCTGGGTGCCCGTCGGTCAGCTCCACGTCGACTTCGGTCTCCAACTCGACCAACTGTCAGTGTGTTTCGTGCTGCTCATCACCGGCGTCGGATCGCTGATCCACGTCTACTCGGTGGGCTACATGGCCCACGACCCCGAGCGTCGGCGGTTCTTCGGTTATCTGAACCTGTTCGTGTCCGCCATGCTGTTGCTGGTACTGGCCGACAACTACCTCGGCCTCTACATGGGCTGGGAGGGGGTCGGCCTGGCGTCGTACCTGTTGATCGGCTTTTGGTCGTACAAGCCGTCGGCCGCGACGGCAGCGAAGAAGGCGTTCGTCGTCAACAGGGTCGGTGACGTCGGCCTCGCGCTCGCTCTGGCGGTGATGTTCGCCAACGTCGGAACCATCTCCTACGCAGGCGTCTTCGGCGCCGCAGGCGCAATGAGCCAGGGCACCCTCACCGCGATCGGTCTGCTGCTCCTGCTGGCGGCGTGCGGCAAGTCCGCGCAGGTGCCGCTGCAGTCGTGGCTGGGCGATGCGATGGAGGGCCCGACGCCGGTGTCGGCGCTCATCCACGCCGCCACCATGGTCACCGCGGGCGTCTACCTGATCGTCCGGTCCGGACCCGTGTACGACCTCGCCCCGGACGCCCGCCTCGGCGTAGTGATCGTCGGGGCGGTGACCCTCCTGTTTGGCGCGGTCATCGGCTGCGCGAAGGACGACATCAAGAAGGCTCTCGCCGCATCGACCATGTCGCAGATCGGCTACATGGTGCTAGCCGCCGGTCTCGGTCCGGCCGGGTACGCCATCGCGATCATGCACCTGCTGACCCACGGCTTCTTCAAGGCCGGTCTGTTCCTCGGCGCCGGATCGGTGATGCACGGCATGGACGACGAGACCGACATGCGCCGGTACGGCGGGCTTCGGACCCTCATGCCCATCACCTTCGTGACGTTCGGGCTCGGCTATCTGGCGATCATCGGCGTGCCACCCCTGTCCGGCTTCTTCTCGAAGGATCCGATCATCGAAGCCGCCTTCGCCGCAGGCGGAGTCAAGGGTCTGCTGCTCGGCGGCGCCGCGCTGCTCGGTGCGGGCATCACCGCCTTCTACATGACGCGCGTGATGCTGATGACGTTCTTCGGGGAGAGGCGCTGGAGACCACGGGTGAACGAAGCCACGGGAGAGATGGTGGAGCCGCATCCGCACGAATCACCGGCCAGCATGACCGTGCCGATGATCGTGCTGGCCATCGGTTCGGTGGGTGCGGGCGCCCTGCTGGCGATCGGGGGGACACTCGAGCACTGGCTGGAGCCCGTCGTCGGCGCGCACGAGGAAACAGCGCATGTCGTACCCGCATGGGCGATGACGGTCATCACACTCGCGGTGATCGCCATCGGCATCGGAATCGCCTACAGGATGTACGCCACCCGTTCGATCCCTGAGACGGCGCCGGAGGACGTGTCCGCCCTGACCGTCGCCGCCCGCAGGGACCTCTACGGCGACGCCTTCAACGAGGACGTGCTGATGCGCCCGAGCCAAGTACTCACCCACGGTCTCGTCGAGATCGACGACGACGGCATCGACGACGTGTCGCGCATCCTCGGCAATCTCGTCGGGGGTTCCTCGCAGCGACTGCGTCAGCTGCAGACCGGGTTCGCCCGCTCGTACGCGCTGTCGATGCTCGGCGGCGTGGTGCTCGTCATCGCCGCGATCCTGGCGGTGAGGGTCTGGTGACCGGCGTGCCGTGGCTGACGATCCTCTGGGCCGTACCGATGCTCGGCGCGGCCGTCGTGATCCTGCTGCCCTCGGCGGCAAGGCATCTCGCGAAGTACGTCGCGCTGGCACTGTCGCTGGTGGTGTTGGTGATCGCCGTGGTGCTGGCGGTGACGTTCGACCCAGCGGGTGCGCAGTACCAGTTCGTCGAGGATCACCAGTGGATCCCGTCGTTCGGCACGGGGTACATCCTCGGGCTCGACGGCATCGCACTGGCACTGGTGGTCCTCACCGCGGTGCTGGTGCCGCTGCTGATCGTGGCCGGCTGGAACGACGGCGGCGATCAGGGGCGCTCCGCGCATGCGTACATGGCGTTGACGCTCGCCGTCGAGGGCATGGTGCTGATCTCGCTGACGGCACTGGACGTGCTGCTGTTCTACGTCTTCTTCGAGGCGATGCTCATCCCGATGTACTTCCTGATCGGCGGCTTCGGCGGACGTCGAACGGGTGAGACGACCCAGGATGCGAGCGCGAACAGATCCAAGGCGGCGGTGAAGTTCCTGCTGTACAACCTCTTCGGTGGGTTGATCATGCTGGCCGCCGTCATCGGGTTGTACGTGGCGACGGCCAAGAGCGACGCGTTCCCCGGCGGCACCTTCGACTTCCGGGCCATCGTGGCCGCCGTCGCCAACGGCTCGCTGAACATCAGTCCCGCCGTGCTGAATGCGCTGTTCCTCGGGTTCATGTTCGCCTTCGCGGTCAAGGCGCCGCTGTGGCCGTTCCACCGCTGGCTACCCGACGCGGCAGTGGAGGCCACCCCCGCGACGGCCGTGCTGATGATGGCCGTCGTCGACAAGGTCGGCACGTTCGGCATGCTGCGCTACTGCCTGCAGTTGTTCCCTGACGCGTCGATGACGTTCCGGCCGTTGATCATCACGCTCGCGGTGATCGGCATCATCTACGGCGCGATCGTCGCGATCGGCCAGACCGACGTCATGCGACTGATCTCCTACACGTCGATCTCCCACTTCGGCTTCATCATCCTCGGCATCTTCGTGATGACCAGCCAGGGTCAGACTGGGGCGACGCTCTACATGGTCAACCACGGCATCTCGACGGCCGCACTGTTCCTGATCGCGGGATTCCTGGTGTCGCGCAGGGGAAGCCGTGCCATAGCCTCCTACGGCGGCGTGCAGAAGGTCGCACCGGTGCTGGCGGGAACGTTCCTCGTCGCCGGGTTGGCCACCCTGTCACTGCCCGGGCTCGCACCGTTCATCAGTGAATTCCTGGTGCTGATCGGCACCTTCACCAGGTATCCCGCCATGGCCGTGTTCGCGGCGTCCGCACTGGTGCTGTCGGCGATCTACATCCTGTGGATGTACCAGCGCATGATGACCGGTCCCGTCGCCCCCGACAACGACAAGCTGCGTGACCTCGTACCGAGGGAACTCGTCGTGGTGGCGCCATTGATCGCGATCCTGCTGGTGCTCGGGGTCTATCCGAAACCGGTCCTGGACGTCATCGACCCTGCGGTCGGGCACACGCTCAGCACCATCGGGCAGCAGGATCCGGCACCCCACGTGGCAGACGGCGCACGCGAGGAGCAATTCGGAGAAGGAGCACGGAAGTGACCCTCACCCCGCCCTCGGTCGAATACGGCCTGCTCTCACCGATGTTGATCGTGTTGACCGTCGCCGTGCTCGGGGTGCTCGTCGAGGCGTTCCTCCCCCGGTCCTGGCGCTACCCGGTTCAGCTCACCCTGGCGATCGGCGGACAGGTCGCCGCGCTCGCCGCGGTCGTGATCGAGTGGATCGGACTCGGTTCGTCGCGTGGCCAGATCGCCGTGATGGGTGCCGTCGCCCTGGACAAGCCCGCCCTGTTCCTGCAGGGCACCCTGCTGCTGATCGGCATCCTCGGCACCCTGTTGATCGCCGAGCGTCGCATCGCCTCGGAGGTCGATGCGGACGACGGTGCCAGCGGGCTCGACGCCTTCACGCCGATGGCCTCCGCGGTGCCGGGCAGCGTCGCCGAGAAGCTCGCGACCAAATCGGGTATCGCGCAGACGGAGATCTTCCCGCTGACGATGTTCGCGCTCGGCGGGATGATGCTGTTCCCCGCCTCCGATGATCTGCTGACGATGTTCGTCGCGCTCGAGGTGTTCTCGCTACCGCTGTACCTGATGTGCGGACTGGCCAGGCGGCGGCGCCTGCTCTCCCAGGAGGCCGCCCTCAAGTACTTCCTGCTCGGCGCGTTCTCATCGGCATTCTTCCTGTACGGCATCGCGCTGCTGTACGGCTACTCCGGAGGGCTGAGTCTCAGCGGCATCCGGGACGCGGCCGCGTCGAGTTCGGGCAACACGACACTCGCCCTCGTCGGCATCGGCCTGCTTTCGGTCGGCGTGCTGTTCAAAGTCGGTGCGGTCCCGTTCCATTCGTGGATCCCCGACGTCTACCAGGGCGCCCCGACGCCTGTCACCGCGTTCATGGCGGCCGCCACCAAGATCGCCGCATTTGGCGCCATGCTGCGCATCTTCACCGTCGCACTCCCCGGTTTCGAGGACGACTGGCGGCCGTTGATGTGGGGCATCGCGATCCTCACGATGGTGGTCGGCACCGTGACGGCGGTGTCGCAGAGCGACGTCAAGCGGATGCTGGCCTATTCGTCGGTCGCTCACGCGGGCTTCATCCTCACCGGTGTCATCGCGCTCAACGACAGCGGCGTCAGCGCGACGCTGTTCTACCTGTTCGCCTACGGATTCAGCACGCTGGGCGCCTTCGCCGTCGTCAGCGTGGTGCGCAATTCCGCGGGCGAGGAGGAGACCGACATGACCCGGTGGGCAGGCCTGGGGCGCAGCCACCCCCTTGTCGGCGTGGTGTTCTCGCTGTTCCTGCTCGCGTTCGCGGGCATTCCGTTGACCAGTGGCTTCGTCAGCAAGTTCGCGGTGTTCAAGGCGGCGGCCGAGGGCGGCGCGTCGCCGTTGGTGATCGTCGGCGTCTGCGCCAGTGCCGTGGCGGCGTACTTCTACGTGCGCGTGATCGTGCTGCTGTTCTTCACCGATCCGCCCGAGAACGCCCCGACGGTGGTGGTGCCGAGTGCACTGAGCACGGCGACCGTGACGCTGACCGCGGCGATCACGCTCGCCCTCGGTGCGCTGCCGCAGCCGGTCCTCGACCTGGTGAACTCCGCCAACGAGTTCGTGCGTTAGCGCCCCGTGTCCGACGACCTGGTGTTGCGCATCGACCACGGCGCGGTTTGCGTGCTCGTGCTCAATCGTCCGGCGGCGCGTAATGCGTTGAACCGCGGGCTGATCAGAGCCCTGTACACCGCCCTGAAGAGCGCCGACGGCGACGCCTCGGTACGGGCGGTCGTCCTCACCGGCGCCGACCCCGCCTTCTGCGCAGGGATCGATCTGAAGGAGGCGGCGCGCGACGGCCTCAGGTACTTCGACGAGTTCAAGACGCAGAGCTGCATCGCGGCGGTCGCCGAGATGCGCACGCCGATCGTCGGCGCCATCAACGGGGCAACCTTCACAGGTGGCCTCGAGCTGGCGCTGGGGTGCGACTTCCTGGTCGCCTCCGAGCGGGCCGTATTCGCGGATACCCATGCGCGCGTTGGCATCCTGCCGGGCGGTGGTATGACCGCCCGCCTCCCTCAGTTGGTCGGCGGCGCGATGGCACGGCGCATGTCGATGACGGGCGAGGTGGTGGACGCGATCCGTGCCGAACGCATCGGACTGGTGACGGAGGTCGTCGCGCATGACGCGCTACTGCCCCGCGCCGTCGACCTGGCCGCGCAGATCGCCGGGGTGCCCACGCCGACGATGTTGGGGCTCAAGGAGATCTACGTCAGAGGCTCCTCGGCAGTGGTCGACCCCGCACTGGCCGCCGAGGACGCGATCGCCGGAGCGCAGGATCACGACCTGGCGGGATTGGAGCAGCGGCGTCTCGACGTCATCCGGGACAACAAGACGCAGATTTCCAACATCACACCGTGATCGATGCAGACCTCGTCGTCATCGGATTCGGCAAGGGCGGTATGACACTCGCCGCCACCGATCCGATCCCCCGGTGCGGCCTTGCTCGGCGACGACTCGCACGAATTTGCTGGGCGGACCGCACCCCTGAAAACCCCCCGATCGGCGGATGCGTGAGGCATTTCCTGCGTACTAGCTTTGAACCAGCTGGCGCCAACACCCGTATCAACTGCAACTGATCCGACGAACAAGGACGTTCACATGCCCGCCTTTCCTGCCCTGACCCATGTCGCACTCACGGTTCGAGACCTATCCGTCAGCGGGCCCTGGTACCGCGAACTCATCGGCATCGACCCGGTAGTCGACGAGGACACCGACGCCGGCTTCCACCACGTCGTCTGGGCGCTGCCGGGTGACACGCTGTTCGGCATTCACCAGCACACCAAGGCCGCCCCGGACGAGCCGTTCAGCGAGTTCCGCGTCGGCCTCGACCACGTGGCGTTCGCCTGCGGCTCCCGCGCCGAACTCGAGGAGTGGGCGGCTCGCCTCGACGAACTGGGCATCGCCCACGGCGGGATCGTCGACGCACCGTACGGCTCTGGGCTGAGCTTCCGCGACCCCGACGGGTCGGCCCTCGAGTTCTTCGCGCCGCCTGCCGAGGGCTAGGCCGGAGCTGGACCGTCGTCGTCGGAGCTCGCCATCAGGACGTTCCACGCCTCGCGCCGCTTGCGGTCCTGCACCTCCTTGCGCCACTGCGTGCCGCGCTGACTGAACTGACCTTCCGCGGCCCGCTCGGCCACCTCGGTGATGCGCCTGCCCAGCACCAAGGCCTCGCCGATCGTCATCGTCAGCAGCACGCCCGCCCTGTCACCGTCGGGCCTGCCGACCGGGTCGACGACGATCCTGGCGGTCTCGGCCCTGCCGTCGGCGTCGTCGGTCCAGGGTGGGGTGGAGTACACCTCGGGCACCCCGTCCTCGTCGTTCAGGGTCAGCTGCACGTACATGCAGTCAACGGTAGCCGGTCAGGACTTCACACCGTGGCTGATGATGGCGGCGGTCTGCTCGACCCAGGTGTCGTCCTGCTGTCCGCCGGGGTCGAGCAGCAGCCGAAGAAGCGTTGCACCGCCGATGATCTCGATGAGCCGCTCGGGATCGACGTCGGCGTGCACCTCCCCGCGGGCGATTGCGTGCCCCAAGCGTTCCTGCACGATGCCGAAGAGTCCCACGAACCGGCTCATGACGCGGGCGTTGAGGTCGGCGTCGGCCGCCATGTCGGCGATCAGCCCAGGTAGCGCGGACCGCACGACCGGACTGGTGAACACGTCGCGGGCGGCGGCGACCATGGCCCGCACGTCACCGACGATGTCGCCCTCCGGTGTCGTGAGTGCGGTGGGGGCCACGGGGAACGCGGCTTCGTGGACCAGCTCGGCCTTGCTCGACCACCGTCGGTACAGCGCCGTCTTCGTGGTGCCCGCCCGTTCGGCGACGGCGGCCATCGTCAGATTCGCGTAGCCGATCTCGACGAGCAGATCCGCCGTCGCCCCCAATATGGCAGCGTCGATACGCGGGTCGCGCGGACGTCCGACGCCGGAGGTCTTGTCAACGTCACGCGCGTCTGCTTTCATAACGCTACTCACCGTATCGTAATTGCTCGAAGGGGTAAACCGTGGCCAACGAACCGGCTGTCGAAGACGTCAGCCGCCTCCAGCATTCCTCCCGCGACGTCACCACGCTGCCCTCGGTGACGTCGCAGTGGCTCTCCACCGTCATGCCGGGCGGCACGGCCCCGGAGGTGACCGTCGAAAGCGGTGTCGACTCCAACGGAATGTCGTCGGAAACCATCATCCTGACCGGGAAGTGGGAGCAGGACGGC